>NZ_JAOTGK010000004.1:0-318058 GCF_044427155.1 Streptococcus sp. 2022WUSS083
GGTTCTGTTGCAAAGTTTTAAATAAAGAATAAAATCCCTTACGGTATCTATGATTTAAGCTGGGATTCCCAATAATACCTTGATTTCAGTACAGACCGAAAACCCGAAGAGAGTGCCTTCTTTTCGGGTTTTCTTATATAATCCTCGGATGGCTTCCATACCTTTAATCGTGGTAGAGGCAGTGCGTAAACTTCGATAGAATTTATTGCGTCTCTTTACTGGACGATGGTCTTGTTCAATCAAATTATTCAGGTATTTAATGGTACGATGTTCTGTCCCTTGATAAAAGCCGTATTCTTTTAGTTTCTTAAAGGCACTTGTAATAGAGGGGGCTTTATCTGTGACTACAACCTTCGGTTCATCAAACTGCTTCACTAACCGCTTAAGAAAAGCATAGGCTGCTTGTGTGTCCCGTTTTTTACGTAACCAAATATCCAAGGTTAAACCATCTGCATCGATGGCTCGATACAAATAATGCCATTTTCCTTTAATTTTGATGTACGTTTCATCCATTTTCCATGAATAAAAGGATTTTTTATTTTTCTTTTTCCAAATTTGATAGAGTAGTTTGCCATATTCTTGCACCCAACGATAAATCGTCGTATGAGAAACGTTAATGCCACAATCATATAAGATTTCTTGAACTTCACGATAGCTAAGGTTATAACGAAGATAGTAGCCCACGGCTACAATAATCACATCCTGCTGAAATTGCTTTCCTTTAAAATGATTCATCGTCATTCCTCCTGCTATCTTTTTCTATTATTCTACCTTATTTGATAGTAGATTTAAAACTTTGCAACAGAACCCTTTAGATGATAATCCACAAATTTACCGCTATTCTTATAAGAAAACTACAACATATTTAACATATAAATTTCATCAAGCTCAATGATGACAATGCCGAAGACTACCGAGATCACTACATTCTATTCAATATTAATCCTTTCGAGAACAATATGCTCATCAGAAAATATGTTTACCTAAAGTCCGTTTACTCTACAAACTAAAAAGGAGTCTTATGCTCCTTTTAGTCTATACCACTTTCAATACCAAGCTCCAAATTTCTCAACATCAATTGAGAAATTTGGCTTTTTCCTTTGCTCAGTTAAAGCGTCCTTTAGTTGTATATTTCCTGTTATTATCCCTTTTGAAGCATAACATTGTTTTCAATGATCGCATCCGATTGTTGACACCCATTTTAGAACCTATTCTTTGATTTTCAATAAGCGTAAACTGTTTAATGTTACAAGTAAAGTTGCTCCCATATCAGCAAATATCGCTATCCAAAGTGTTAACCAACCGGGCATGACCAAAAGTAATGCCACTAATTTAATCGCCAAAGAGAAGGTAATGTTTTGCTTGATGATTGCTAAAGCCTTACGGCTTAATTTTATTGTATATGGCAATTTACTCAAATCATCAGACATTAAGGCGATGTCAGCCGTTTCTAAAGCTGTATCAGTTCCAGCACCACCCATTGCTACACCAACGGTAGATGCCGCAAGGGCTGGAGCATCATTCACGCCATCTCCGACCATCCCCACACTTTGATGTTTTTCTCGAAGTTCTTTAATAAAATTAAGCTTATCTTCTGGAAGTAAGTCAGCTTTAATATCCGAAACACCAACTTGTTTTCCGATGGCTGTTGCCGTTCTTTGGTTATCGCCTGTTAGCATCACTGTTTCGATTCCCATATTGTTCAACTTGCCGATAACTTCTTTAGACGATTCCCTCATTTCATCGGCTACGGCAATAAACGAAAGAATTTCTTTTTCTGTTCCTAACACCATCACCGTTTTACCTTGAGTTTGCATATCGGCAATTTTTTCTTTTTTATCGCTTGAAATGCTTCCGTGTAATTCCTCAAAAAGATTTTGACTTCCCACATAATACATTTCATTATTTATTTTGGCTTTAACGCCTTTACCTGTAATGGATTGAAAATCCTCTACTGTTACTTCATTGAATTTTAATCCATTTTCTTCTGCTTTTCGCATAATCGCTGAAGCAAGAGGGTGCTGCGATCCTTTTTCAATGGCTGATGTTATGGTTATTAATTCATTTTCATTTCTACCATATGTCACAATGTCTGTTACAGCTGGAATCCCTTTGGTTAATGTTCCTGTTTTATCAAATGCTATCGCTTTTAAGTGTCCTGCTGCTTCTAAATGGATACCACCTTTAATTAATACACCATTTTTCGCTGCATTTCCTATTGCTGTAACCACAGCAACTGGAGTTGAGACTACTAAGGCACAAGGACAACCAACCACTAATACAGCTAATCCTTGATAAATCCATTGGCTCCAGTCTCCGCCAAATAATGGTGGAACTACTGCAATTAAAAGAGCTAGTATGACAATAGCTGGTGTATAGTATTTTGCAAATTTATCGACAAACGCTTGAGAGGGGGCCCGTTCTGCTTGGGCTTCTTCTACCAAGTGAATGATTTTTGAAAGAGTAGTATCTTCAACTCGTTTTGTTACTTTAACCTCAAGTAACCCTTCTTCATTCAAGGTTCCTGCAAATACTTCATCATTTGTGATTTTCGTTACTGGAACACTTTCACCTGTAATCGCAGCCTGATTTAATGTCGATGTACCTTTAACCACTATTCCATCCATTGCTAACTTTTGACCAGGCTTAACTATCATGATGTCTCCAACTTGAATCTCATCAACATGAATCATCATTTCTTCATTGCCTCGTCGAATTAACGCTTCTTTTGGGGCAATATCCATTAAAGATTCAATAGATTGACGTGCTTTATCCATTGAATAACGCTCTAATGCTTCACTAATCGCAAATAGGATAACAACGGTTGCCCCTTCACCCCATTCACCAATAATTGCAGCTCCTATAATGGCAATAGTCATAAGCGTATTCATATCGAAATTTAATCTGCTTAAATTTTTGAGACCTTTAATAAATAACGAATATCCACCGATTAAAATGGACGCTGCATAACCAATTGTCGGTAGAACATGCTCTTCACCATACTGCTCTCCTAAGAACCAGCTAACTACAAGTAAAAGAGCTGATATATATACCTTAATGTTTTCTTTCTGCTTCCAAAAAGGTTCTCCTCCTACCCTTTGTTCTTTTTCATCTCGAATTTTTAAATTTTCAAATGCTCCTGCTTTTTCTAATTCTTCAATGGTTGTCGTCCCTTTAACATAAACTTTAGATGCTCCGAAATTTACTTTCGCATCCTGAACACCGGGAAGTTCTTTAACATTATTTTCAAAAATGGCTGCACAGTTAGTACAAGTAAATCCTTGAACACGATAGGCTTTCATTTCTTTTTCAGACTGTTTTGCTTTCCCTCTAGACATTGATCTTCACCTCTTTCTTATGTGCCAATGCAATCATCATAATTTGTCTGATATACTCATCATCTAAGGAATAAAATGCAAGTTTTCCCTCTTTTCGAAACTTAACAATCCCTTGCTTATGGAGCGTTCGCAGGTGATGAGAGGTATTTGCAACCGTAACACCTATAATATTTGCAATATCACACACACACAGTTCGTCATCTTGACACAATGCATAGGTAATTTTTGCTCTATTTTTATCTGCAATAGCTTTTAACATTTGGGCAACACTAGAAATATCTACTGTCTGTAAATTACCTTGTATTCGATTGACCTTTTCTTCGTCATAACAATAAATTTCACAAGTATCTTTTTTAATCATATTCTCACCTCAATATCATTCAAGTATTTGTTTGAATATAGTATAACCCTTTTCATTAATTAATTCAAGTGTTTTTTTGAATGAATAAAAAAATTCATAAAAAAAGACTTGGAGTACCCAATTCTAATAACAAAATAACCAATCTGCATAAGACTTTAAGTACATAACATTATTAGTATTGAACTTGTTGAGGAGGTGCTTTATGAATCAGCTTGAGTTTCAGCGTAATCACCTGCAAATGGACTATTATAGCGAGAGCTACCAAGATTTTGAACGTTACTTCTACCGCTACTCTAACATGAATATTCCATTGACCTTTCTGACAGATGATATCCTCAAAACAATGGCAACTTCTCGTAAGAATTATTGATTCTTTCAGTATAGGTTTGTTTTTGAAGTTCAAAACTACCTGACTGAGATTCGTCAAAAGTACTTACTCGACAATAGGCAGCAACACGCAACTTCTTAGTTTTAACATCAGTGAACTCTCGCTTTGCAGGAATAATTTCAACCGTTCTCTCAGATACAAATGCATCTCGAATTTTCTTCTGTTGACGAGTAATTTTAGAATTCCGTCTTACTATTGGTTTTACCTCCTTTCTAGAAATCTACATAATAATTATATATATTAACTACGATTTTCTAAATTAGAAGATAAAAAATGACCTAACCAAAAATCAGGCCATTTATACTTATAAATAAATTTTGAATTTTATGCCAAACTGGTACGAGTAAATGATTCCGCCCATCTAGAGTCTATGTAATATGAATTAGTTTCAAGGTCTTAGGCGATTTTGAAAGGTGGGTACGTTTCTATTCCCACAAACTCCTTGTCAATGGAAATAAACACGTACCCACAGGGTAAATGGAAATAGATTTTGATAATTTCTTGCTATCACTTCTACTCACTCCAAAAAATTACTTACTCTAACACTTCCCCACAACATAACAAAAAGCCTTGCAATCAAGGCTTTCATTACCCCTTTCATTCAAAGGTTTCTACTCCTTTACGAGCAGAGCTACACACTCGACGTGATGCGTATTTGGAAATAAATCAGTCGGCTGGACCTTCGTCAATTTGTACCCCAATTCCTCATAAAGTTTAATATCACGCGCCATGGTTGCCACATTACAGGAGATATAGACGATTTTCTCTGGTTTTACAGAAGTACTTGCTTTGATAAAACTTTCTGTCAAACCTTTTCTCGGAGGATCGACAAAGATCACTGTTGGTTTAATACCATCTGCCACCCATTTTTGCATAGCGGATTCTGCACTATCACAGACATAGGTAACATTATCAATCCCATTTCGAGCAGCATTCTTCTGACTATCAAGGACAGCCTTTTCAACGACTTCTACACCGTAAACATGCTTAACTTGTTTTGCAAAGGAGAGACCAATTGTCCCAATACCTGAATAGGCATCAATCACGACATCATCTGCCGACAATTCTGCAAAGTCAATGGCGGTCTGATAGAGTTTTTCAGCCATTTCTGTGTTGACTTGATAGAAAGACGGTGCAGAAATTTCAAATTCATTGCCCAACATGGTATCTGCAATAGTTTCACTGCCATGCAAAAGACGGAATTCTTGACCGAATATAGCATTGGTATTCTGGTCATTAATATTCTGAACGATAGAAACAAGATTTGGAAATTGGCTTGTCAAACGCTCAATAAGGGTTTCAACACGGAAAATCTTCGGACGAGTCGTAACTAAAACTAGCATCAACTGACCTGAATAATGACCACGACGAACAACAATATTTCTCACAAGTCCTGTCTGTTCTTTCTCATCGTAAGGCTTCAAGTCTAATTTTCTCAAGAGGTCACGTGTCGCTAGAACCAAGGCATCAATTTCCTTATGTTGAATGTAAAAATCCTCAATCGGAACTAAATCATGTGAATTTTTTCGGAAAAATCCTGTTTCTAACTGCCCATTCACACGACGAACTGGAACAGCTGCCTTATTGCGATAAGCAAGAGGATTGTCCATTCCCAAAGTATCTGCTACTGCTATTTCTGGCAGACCTGCAATCTTACGTAGATTATTCTCAACTTGTTTTTTCTTAAAAGCTAGTTGGGCTGGATAAGTAAGATGTCCCAAGTCAGCAATACCTGTTCTTAGATAGGTCAAATCCAAGTCCTGATTACGGTCTGGCGAGAAGCTCTGCCATTGCTCCACCTTACCAAAACCAATATTTTTCTTAAGTTTTAAGATGCGCATGGAAATTTTCTCGCCTGGAAGAGCATTGTCTACAAAGAAGACAAAACCATCAATTTTTGCCACACCCTGACCCTCATGTGTCAAATCTACTACTTCTACTTCGACAATATCGTTTTTCTTTAACATAATTCTACTTTCTATTTTTGGACCACTAAAAAAGTGACCGAAGTCACTTCTAGTATACCATATTTCTTAACGCAAGCCTAACTCAGCCAAGCGCTGCTGGTATTTTTCAAAATCAACACGAAGAGCCATACCACCATACATATCATAGTCGTCAATCCAGTCTCCATTTTCTGGGATTGTAACACGTTCGATACCATTTGCCGCATCCAATAGAAGGCCTGGTCCCTGTAGCCACATAAAGCTTTGTGGCACTGTTGTCGGAGTCATCGCCACAACCTTACCTATAGCTTCGGAGCCAGAGAATAGTTTCATTGGATTTTTAGCCTGTGTCATAACAGCAGATAACACTTCCTGTTGACGTCTCGTACGACCAAAATCACCTTCATCATCCGAACGATAGCGCGCGTAGTTAAGCAAGGTCTTACCATCCATCTGCTGTACACCGACCTGAATCGTTTGATAAGCAGGAGCATTTTCTTCCAGCTGTAAATCATTCGGCACTTCTACTGAGCTAACGACTTCACCATTAATAGTTGAAAACTGTGCATCAATCGTTACACCCTCAGGGAAAAGTGTATCAATCGTTGTCGCAAAGGTTGCAAAATCCACCATCGCATAGTACTTGACATCGATGTCAAAATTATTCTTCAACGCCTTCCGAACTTCTTCAGCCCCTTGCTGATTATCCTGTTCTCCCAAAGTATAGGCAGTATTGAGTTTATATTCATATCCCTCAATATCCACCAAGGTATCCCGCATAAAGCTAACAAGTTTGATTTTGTTATCCGTGTTATTCACATTTAGAACCATGATGGTATCCGTTCGAGTTTCACCTGAGCTTTCGCCAACACGACCGTCTGTTCCCAAAATTAAAATATTTGTCCCATTCGATGTATCTACGCCGTTGAAGACCTCAGCTACTGGCTTCTCACTCACGCTATTCATACCTTTGAAAAAACTATAGCCCATCGCTACAATCACTAGCGCTATAGCAAGCAATACGAAACCAATAAGGCGCTTGAAACCACCCTTTTTACGAGCTTTTTTAGGTTTAGGTACTTTCGCTTTGGGCTCGATACGAGGAGACTGAAACCGTTGAGGTTTGGTTTGTCTTGCTTTTCTGGATCTACGTTCAGAATAGCGAGGCAACAGTTCCTCTTGCTCATCATCCTCTTCAAAATAATCTTCCTCGAAGTCATCTTCGTAAGCCGTTGGTGTGAAGCTACGTAGAGATTGCCTTGGACTTCCATGCCGTTCTCTCAGCTCTTTTTTATATAATAGATAATCCAACTCACGACTTTCTTTGTCATTTAAGTAGTGGATATTTTTTTGCAAATAATCTAACCTCAATTGTTCATGATGGGTTAGGATATTATTGTTTTTATTCATCTGTCTTCATCCTAGCTGGTCATATAGACCAGGTAATTCCCTAGTACTTTATAGGTTATGTCTAAACTAGTCAATTCTTTTTGAGAATAGGCTAATAATTCCTCAGACTGATTATCAAGATCCAGTATGAAAAAATACTCACCCAAAGCCGTTTTCAGGGGTCGGCTTTCTATTTTTGTTAAGCTGATTCCTCTCCATGAGAAAACAGACATGGCCTTATACAAGGCTCCTGGCAGGTTATCTGGCAATGTCAGTGCAAGACTGACTTTTTTAGCTACTTGTTCCAGTGCAATAGACGGAGCCTTATCCCCCAAAATCCAAAAGCGTGTAAAATTCTCGCTAATTTCCTGGATGTCTTGCGCAATTACCTCCAGTCCATATTCAACTGCTGCCGCTTGCGGAGCAATTGCCGCGAATGGTTGTTCAGGGTGTTCTGCCACAAAGCGAGCAGCATAGGCTGTACTAGCTGTTATTTCAATACGAGCCTGAGGAAAATGTTCCTGAATATATTTCTTCCCCTGAGCAATTGCCTGCGGATGAGAATAGATAACCTCTACAGTTTTATCGGCACTCGTGGCTAACAGTTGTTGGGCAATCGGTTGAACAATCTCTGCAACCGCATGAATCTCCGCCTGATGAAAGAGATAGTCAATCGTTTCATGAACACTACCTTCAATCGAGTTCTCTACTGGAATAACGGAATAGGTAACTTCCCCCGTTTCGTAGGCCTTGATAACCTCTGTAATCGTTTCAAAAGCCTGCAAATCCGCAGTCGGAAAGGCCTGCTGGGCCACTTGATGTGTAAAAGAACCACGAGGTCCTAGATAGGCTACTTGCATAAAATTTTCCTTGCTACTTGTTCTGGATTCAGTTTATCTGTATCGATTACAGTATCGGCTAAACCTTGATAAAGTGCCATTCGTTCACGATAAAGGGCTTCAAACTCTTCCTTACTACACTGTAAAAAGAGAGGTCTTTGCGACTGTCTATCCTTACGAATTCTCTGATAGGAAACTTCAAAGGAGGCAGTAAGAAGTACATTGTCCTCCCTATTTGCCAACAGCAATTCCCTGTTTACTTCAGATTTAATCACACCACCACCAGTTGACACGATACAATTACTAGGTAAGTCCAGCAATTCTTTCAACACCTCTGTCTCCAGTTGTCTAAACGAAGCCTCTCCTTCAAGACTGAAATAGTCAGCAATAGGCATACCAATCCGTTCTTCAATGATATGGTCCATATCGTAAACGGGGAGATTTAACAAATGTGCTGTTGTTGTTTTTCCAACTCCCATAAATCCAAGTAAAACGATTGGCATACATTCTCCTAATCCATCAAACTATTTAAGTGTTCAAAGAAGGCAGGATAGCTAGTATTGATAGCTTCTGCTCTTTCCAATACAACTTCTCCATCTTTGGCCAACAAGGCGGCAATGGCAGTCATCATACCGATACGGTGGTCACCAAATGTATTGATTTCAGCACCATGTAAAGCAGTTGGTCCGTGAATAATCATACCATCTTCTGTTGGTTCAATAGTTGCTCCCATACTATTTAGAGCATCTGCAACAACCTGAATACGATCCGTTTCTTTAACTTTCAACTCCTCAGCATCACGAATAATCGTTGTTCCATGTGCTTGAGTCGCTAGTAAGGTAATAATTGGCAACTCATCAATCAAACGAGGTATCAATTCGCCTGCAATCTCCGTAGCCTTCAATTCCGACGTTTCAACTGTAATGGTAGCAGATTTTGCAAGTTCATCTATGTTAGAAAGAGTCATTTTACCGCCCATGGCTTTAATGACATCTAAAATACCAGTCCGAGTTTCATTGATTCCCACATTTTCAAGGACAATTTTTGAACCTGGTACGATTAAGCCAGCAACCAACCAAAAGGCAGCACTTGAAATATCTCCTGGAACTGTAATCTCTTGAGCAATAAACTCCTGAACACCTTGGATGCGGATTTCCTTGCCATTGACTTCCAACTGTCCACCAAACTGGACAATCATATCTTCTGTATGGTTTCGAGTCAACTCTTTTTCTACGATGACCGACTCTCCCTCAGCCTGCAAGGCAGCAAAAATCAGAGCTGATTTTACTTGGGCAGAGGCTACAGGGAGTTGGTAGCGAATTGGTTTTAAATTCTTATTCCCTTTGATGGTCAACGGAGGTAGGTCGCGTTCAGTTTGTCCAGAAATCTCTACTCCCATTTGACTGAGTGGAATAGTCACTCGGTCCATAGGACGTTTGGATAAGGAATCATCACCAAACATAGTCGCCTCAAAATCTTGACCTGCTAAAACGCCTGAAATCAAACGAATCGAGGTTCCAGAATTTCCCATATCCAAATCATTTTTGGGTGCTTGAAGACCATCAAAGCCAACACCGTGTACTTCAACAATATCACCATTGTCTTCAATTTTTACACCCAAGTCACGAAAGACCTGCATGGTTGACAAGACATCTTCTCCACGCAAAATATCGTGGACACGGGTAACACCTTTTGCAAGGGAACCAAAAATAATAGAACGATGACTGATTGATTTATCACCTGGGACACGAATCACACCCTGTAGTTTTTCTACGTTTTTTCTTAATTTCATATCCTTACCCCAAACTAGTATTACTTCCATTCTATCATATTTATTAAATATTTTCTGATTTTTATGACAATGACTTGCAAAAAAATCGATTTCCATTACATTTTTATCCAAAGTGTATGAATCAAAAATCGTTAACCTATTGTAAGTAAAATTTCTTAAATTTTCTTTATATAAAATATTCAGAATTTACTGTAAATTTCACACAAAATCATGAATATTGGTTTTAAATTCTTAAAAATAATGGTATAATTGAGAAATCTATAAATGAAAGAGGAAGACCTATTGTTTACACCAATCAGCGAAAAAATTGACATCAATCAAGTACGAGAACATTCAAAACTTTCTCCAGAAACACTTGCTAAAAAACAAGCTCGTGACCGTGAACTTGAAGCTATCTTAAAAGGTGAAGATGATCGTCTTCTCCTAGTAATTGGGCCATGTTCTTCTGACAATGAAGAGGCTGTCTTAGATTATGCTCACCGCTTGGCCAAGCTCCAAGAAGAGGTCAAAGATAAAATTTTCATGGTCATGCGCGTCTATACTGCCAAGCCACGTACCAATGGTGATGGTTATAAAGGACTCATGCACCAACCAGATACAGATGCTGCACCAAGCCTCATCAACGGAATCAAAGCAGTTCGTAACCTCCACTATCGTGTCATTACGGAAACAGGTTTAACTACTGCTGACGAGATGCTCTATCCTGAAAACCTGCCTTTGGTTGATGACTTGGTTTCCTACATCGCTATCGGAGCTCGTTCGGTTGAAAATCAGCAGCACCGCTTTGTAGCGTCAGGCATCGATGTTCCAACAGGCTTGAAAAATCCAACATCTGGTAACCTCAAAGTCATGTTCAACGGTCTTTTTGCTGCTCAGAAGAAGCAATCCTTCCTCTTCAACAATACTGAAGTTGAAACATCTGGCAATCCACTTGCTCACGTTATCCTTCGTGGCGCAGTCAATGAAAATGGTAAATACCTACCAAACTATTACTATGACAATCTTCTAGAAACCATTGAGCTCTATGACCAATTTGGCTTGAAAAATCCATTTATTATTATCGATACCAACCATGACAATTCTGGGAAAAATTATTTGGAACAAATCCGTATCGTCCGTCAAACCTTAATCAACCGTGACTGGAACGAATCCATTCGTAACTACGTTCGCGGATTTATGATTGAATCCTACATTGAAGACGGTCGCCAAGACAATCCAGATGTCTATGGAAAATCCATCACAGACCCTTGCTTAGGCTGGGAAAAAACACAAGAACTCATCCGAGAAATTTACAACAGATAGGAAGATATTATGGGAATTCACAAACGTAGCACCAGTTTAGACATCGATAAAGTAAAGGAACTTTCCAAGTTAGAAGGAGAATTTCTAGCTGCAAAAAAACAGCGCGATGAAGAACTGAAAAGAATTATCCGAGGCGAAGATGACCGTCTGCTCTTGGTTATCGGCCCTTGCTCATCAGATAATGAGGAGGCCGTTCTAGAATATGCACGTCGTCTCTCTAAGCTTCAAGAGGAAGTCAAAGATAAAATCTTCATGGTCATACGGGTTTACACAGCTAAACCACGTACCAATGGGGAAGGCTATAAAGGACTGGTTCATCAGCCAGATACTTCTAAATTACCAGACCTCATTAACGGAATTGCAGCCGTTCGTAATTTGCATTACCGTGTCATTACTGAGACCGGACTCACAACTGCTGATGAAATGCTCTACTCTGCCAACTACCCTCTTGTGGAAGACTTGGTGTCCTACCATGCTATCGGAGCACGTTCGGTTGAAGACCAAGAACACAGATTTGTTGCATCAGGTGTCGATATGCCAACTGGTATGAAAAACCCAACTTCTGGTAATTTGACCGTTATGTTCAATGGTATCTACGCCGCACAAAACAAACAGAACTTTATTTACCG
Organism: Streptococcus sp. 2022WUSS083; assembly: GCF_044427155.1. Lineage (NCBI taxonomy): Bacteria > Bacillati > Bacillota > Bacilli > Lactobacillales > Streptococcaceae > Streptococcus > Streptococcus sp. 2022WUSS083. Next base: position 11,985 of record NZ_JAOTGK010000004.1, read on the forward strand.
CGACGCAGAAGTTGATACAGATGGCAACCCTCTAGCTCATGCTATCCTTCGTGGTGCCAATACTGAAAAGGGCGGTTATGAACCAAACTACTACTATGATATTCTCTTGAAAACCATCAAACAGTATGAACAATTTGGTCTTAAAAATCCATTTATTGTAATTGATACCAACCACGACAATTCTGGTAAAAATTACCTGGAACAAATCCGTATCGTCCGTCAAACCCTCATCAACCGTGATTGGAATGAAGCCATTCGCAAATATGTCCGTGGTTTCATGATTGAATCCTACTTAGAAGACGGCCGTCAAGATAGCCCTGAGGTATTCGGCAAATCCATTACCGATCCTTGCTTGGGTTGGGAAAAAACGGAAGCTCTGATTCGTGAAATTCATCAAACTGTCTAATTCTTTCCTTAATTTTTTATAGGATAAATAATTTGGAGGTAAGCTATGAACATTGATGGTTACACTCGTCTTGCTGCCGTTGTTGCAAATCCAATCAAACACTCCATTTCCCCCTTCATTCATAATCTGGCTTTTAAGGAAACAGGGGTAAACGGTGTCTATGTCGCTTTGGAAATTCCAGAAGAGGATTTGGCTGCTACTCTTGAAAATATCAAACGCTACGATATGTTTGGCATCAATCTTTCCATGCCCTATAAACAAGCTGTCATTCCTTATCTAGATGATTTAACAGCCTCTGCACGCCTGATTGGCGCTGTCAATACTGTCATTCATCAGAACGGCTTACTAATCGGTCACAATACCGATGGCATTGGATTCTTCAAAAGTTTAGAAAAACTAAGAAGATTCCAAGTACGCAACAAGCGACTGACCATTCTAGGTGGTGGTGGTGCTTCTACTGCTATCATAGCTCAGGCTACATTGGATGGTGCAAAGGAAATTACTATTTTCTGCCGCCAACAAAGCTTGGAAAGAACACAGGCGAGTCTTACACCTATTGCTCAAGCAACTGGAGTTCCTATGCAGGTCCTAGCGCTCGAAGATAGCCAATTACTACAGGAACATATTACCAACTCCGACTTACTAGTCAACGGAACCAGTGTAGGCATGGATGGGTATTCTCAACCTGTTCCTTCTACCATTCGCTTTCCTGAAAATCTTTTGGTTGCGGATGTGATCTATCAACCATTCGAAACACCTTTATTAAAACTAGCCCAATCTCAAGGCAATCCAACTATCAATGGTTTGGGCATGCTCCTTTTCCAAGCGGCTGAAGCATTCCAAACCTGGACTGGTAAGGAAATGCCGACTGACTTGATTTGGGACCAATTAGTCCAGAAATACGACATCAAATAGAGAGGAAATCTGATGAAACTGACCGTCAATCTTCCCAACACTCCCTACGACATCCTTATCCAAAGAGGAAGTTTAGCACAGACAGGTGCATGGGTCAAAGAACTTTGGAAACCTCAGAAAATCGCCATTATTACAGATGACCACGTTGGCTCACTCTACCGTGAAACAGTCCAGTCAAGCTTAGAACAAGCTGGTTTTGAAACCATTGCTTTTGAATTTCCAGAAGGTGAAGCCTCAAAAAATCTTGATACCGTCAACCAGGCCTACGAATTTCTCGTAAAAAATGGTATGACACGAAGTGATGGAATCATTGCTCTCGGCGGAGGAGTCGTTGGCGATTTGGCAGGTTTTGTCGCTTCTACCTATATGCGTGGTATCCATTTCCTACAAATCCCAACCAGCCTAACTGCCCAAGTCGATTCTTCTATCGGGGGAAAAACTGGCGTGAACACCCCATTTGCCAAAAATATGGTGGGGACCTTCTGCCAACCAGACGGCGTTCTCATCGACCCTGATACCCTCAAAACACTCGGCAAACGAGAATTGATTGAAGGAATGGGCGAGGTTGTCAAATATGGCTTAATAGATGATGTGGAGCTCTGGGAAACCCTAGACCAATTAGACGGCTCTGTCGAGAGCATTCTGGAGCATGCTGACTATATCGTCTACCACTCCTGTGAAGTCAAACGCAAGGTTGTTGTCGAAGATGAATTAGACAACGGTGTCAGACTCTACCTCAACTTCGGTCACACGATTGGACATGCTATTGAAGCGACCGCTGGCTACGGCCAGGTCATGCACGGTGAAGCTGTTGCTATCGGTATGGTACAAATCTCACGCGCAGCTGAGAAAAAAGGACTGATGCCAGCTGGTATGACAGAAAAGATTATCGCCATGTGTGAAAAATTCGGCTTGCCGACTACACACCAACCTTGGAATGTAGATGAATTATACGCCGCCCTAACTCACGATAAAAAAGCACGTGGCAAGACCATCAAACTCGTCATCGTCCCTCAATCGGGACAGGCTGCCATCCATCAAATTCCAATGGAAGAAATGCTAGAATTTCTACAAGTATAGTCTTTTAGTTCACATCAAAAGCCGCAGGTATAACTCAATGCTTTCTTGTTTCTAGGCGACCAGCTGATGTACTTCGCTTTTTTGTTCTCAGGCTCAGGTACGAATAGTCCACTGGACTATTCGTATCCCCCAGATTGCTTGCACAGTTAATGGACTGTGCAAGGTGGGAGATAAAAGAGCGAAGCAAGTCGCTTTTGCAAAATCAGGCAAGGCGAGTTCAAACAATCCAGTAGAGTGTTTGAAGTTGGAAATAAGGAAATGGAGTTTCCTCTTACGTCGAAGTAATAAAAGTCAACTAAATGACGAGATAAGAAAAATGACTACTGATTCAAAATCATCAGTAGTCTTATTTTTTATAAAATCATCTCATCGTCAGTTAGCTTTTCACCACTGTTTTTGTAGAAAAGGTCCATCAAGTTTTGAACGGTCAAGTTCTTCTTCTCTTCTCCTTCTACATCGACAACAATCTGACCACGGTGCAACATGACCAAACGATTACCATATTCAATGGCGTTTTCCATATTATGCGTAATCATCAGAGCTGTCAACTGGTGACTCTCGACAATCTTCTTGGTCAATTCCATGACCATATCGCTAGTTTTGGGATCAAGGGCTGCAGTGTGTTCGTCCAAGAGTAGAACCTTTGGTTTAACCAGCGAAGCCATCATCAATGTCAAGGCCTGACGTTGACCACCTGAAAGAAATTGCGTGTCAACCTTCATACGGTTTTCTAGTCCCAGACCAAGCTCTTTCAAGGCTTCCTTAAAAATAGCACGTTCACTATCCTTAACACCCCAGCCAAGACCACGTGACAATCCACGACGATAGGCAATAGCCATGTTTTCTTCAATGGTCAAGCGGGAAGCTGTTCCCATCTTAGGATCTTGGAAGACACGGCTGATGTCCTTAGAACGTTTGGCTGCTGAGACATGCTTAATGGATTTACCTTCAAGCAAAATATCGCCCGAATCAACCGTCAAGGCACCTGCAAGTGAGTTCATGAAAGTTGATTTACCAGCACCATTACCACCGATAATGGAGATAAAATCACCCTCTTTTACATCTAAGTTCAACCCACGAAGGACATGGTTCTCATTAACTGTTCCAGCTTCGAAGGTTTTATGAATATTTTGAATTGATAAAATTGTAGACATGACTTCCTCCTCCTAAGCATTTCCATTCAATTTTGGACGACGAATATTCAATTTCTTCTGCAATTCTGGCACATAGAGAACGGTTGCCAGAAGGATAGCTGAGAAGAGTTTAACAAGGTCTGCATCCATACCTGGAATTTCCAAAATCGCTAAGATAATCAAACGGTAAACAACTGCACCGAGAACAACCGATAGGAGTCTCCAACCCAGGCGTAAGTTACGCAAGATAACTTCTGCAATAATGACAGATGCTAGACCGATAACAATGGTACCAGTACCTGAATTGAGATCTGCATAGCCATTATTCTGAGTAAGAAGAGCTCCACAAAGGGCAATTAGACCATTCGACAACATATAGCCGTAGATTTTCATATTATCTACATTGATACCGTTGGCCTCACTCATTGGAATGTTATCCCCTGTTGAACGAATGGCTAGACCAATTTGTGTATTGAGCAAGAGCGTCAATAGGCCCACAACTGCTAGTACAAAGACCAGACCAATGACCAAAACAGCATTGGTTTTTGTCAAACCGAAATCCTGCAATTGGGTCACCAGTGTTTCTTGTTTGAGCAGGGCTACGTTGGCCTTATCCAAAATTTTCAAGTTGATGGAGTAGAGTCCCGTCAAGGTTACAATACCGGTCAAAAGGGCTGGAATTTTTAGTTTTGTATGAAGTAAACCAGAAATCAATCCTGCACCCATACCAGCTACCATAGCCATAAAGGTTGCCAGCAAGGGATTCACTCCGTTCACAATCCCTGTCGCACAAACAGCAGCTCCAAGCGGATAAGACCCCTCAGCTGTCATATCAGCAATATCTAAAATACGAAACGTCAAGTAAACACCAATCGCCATAACTGACCAAAGCAAGCCTTGCGAGATACTTGATAAAATAATATCCACGATTTTCTCCTTTTTCTAAATTCGTAGTCAATACTAGGTTCTATACTTACCGATCTTATTCAGATACAGCAAGCTTAGAAGTATCGATACCTAATTTCTGAGCCATTTCTTCATTAACGTGAAGACTGACGGTCTCTGGGTATTCTACCGCTGTTTCTGACACATTGGCTCCTTCGATAATCTTAATAGCCATTTTTGCAGTTTGACGACCTAAAGCTTCATAGTTGGTACCGTAAGTCAAAAGACCTCCTTCATCCACCATGTCCGTTGAACCACCGATTACTGGAACCTTATGCTCCACAGATAATTCACCGATCATGGTCATGGTTGAAGCGACAGTATTGTCTGTTGGAATAAAGAGAGCATCTACATCCTTCATCAAACTTGTTGTAGCATCTTGTACTTCATTAGTCGAAGTGATTCCTTTTACCACTACCTTATAATCTGCTTTTTCTAGCAATTTCTTAGCTTGCTCTACCTGGACTTCTGAATTACGTTCGCTAGTAGTGTACAAAATACCAACTGTCTTAGCATCAGGAACAGCTTGTCCTAGCAATTCAACCTGTTTGTCAATTGGAGCTTGATCAGAAGTACCTGTCAACAGTCCACCTGGTTTTTCAATGGATTCTACCAAGTCAGCTGACAAGGGATCTGTAACCGCAGTAAAGACAATCGGCGTTTCAGTAGACACAGTCGCTAAACTCTGGGCAGACGGCGTAGCGATTGCCAAGACAATATCATTTCCATCGATTAATTGTTCTGAAATGGTTTGAAGGTTAGCTTGATCACCTTGGGCATTTTGATAATCCAAAACCAATTTTTCACCCTCTTTATAGCCATTTGCTTCTAATTCCGCCACAAAACCCTCACGGGCAGCTGTCAATGATTCATGCTCCATATATTGGAGAACTCCAACTTTGACCACATCTGAGGAAGCTTGTTCTGATGATGAGGAACAAGCTGCAAGTGTTAGCAAACACATACTTGCTACTGAAATAGTTGCCAATTTTTTTACTAGCTTATAATACATAAACGTTTCTTCTCCTAAATATTTTACTCTTCTAATGCTTTTATAGTCGCTGCATCAATACCAACAGCTTTAGCCATTTCTTCATTGACGGTAATAGCCGCTGTATTTGGTTTTTCAACTGCTAAGTCAGCTGGCTTTTCACCCTTCAAAATCTTCACGGCCAATTCACCAGCTTGAACACCGATAGCATGGTAGTCGACACCGTAGGTAAATAGAGCTGCGTCAATAACTGCTGCGTCACTTCCCATAGCTGGAACTTTTGCTTCTTTTAAAATATCACCGATTGTTGAAGCTGTAGAGGCAACTGTGTTATCAGTTGGAAGATAGATAGCATCGACTTTTCCTGCAAGTGAAGTAATAGCTTGCTGAACATCGTTTGTCGTCGTGACAGTTGTCACTTCTACCTTTACACCTTTTGCTTCGAGTGCTTTTTTAGCCTGCTCAGCTTGAACCTCTGAGTTTACCTCGCTAGAATTGTAGAAAATACCGACAGTCTTCGCAGTTGGTACAACTTTGAGCAACATCTCGATTTGACCTTCCACATCAGTTGCATCAGTAGATCCTGTCATGGTCCCACCTGGTTTTTCCAATGATTCAACCAAACCTGCTTCAACTGGATCTGTGACAGCTGTAAATACACTTGATGTTTCACTATCTGCATTAAGCATGGCTTGGGCTGCCGGTGTTGCGATGGCAAAGTTAAGATCATTTTTCCCTGCCAATTTCTCAACCATTGTCTGTAAGTTTGCTTGATCACCTTGGGCATTTTGCAAATCAATCGTCAGATTTTCACCTTCCTTGTAGCCTGCTTCTTCGAGTGCCTCTACAAAGCCTTCACGAGCTGAGGTCAATGCTTCATGTTCAGCATATTGAATAATACCAACATTGACTGAACTTGAATCTGACGAATTGGAACTGCATGCAGCAAGCGTTACTGCTGACAAAAGTGCCACTGAACTAAGTATAATTTTTTTAAATCCCATGATTATTCTCCTTTTATAAATATAATTGCAAACAAGAAAGGACCGCTTAGACTACACTCTAAACGGTCCTTATATTTCATCTGTATAGGAAAACAGAATGAATTATCCGTGCCATCTAGATGTATCATCTATGGGCACATGTCAAAATAGCTACAGCCACATAGATACAAACTTTACGTTCCCGTGTTTGCATCCATGTTTACCATGTCTACAAACACTATCTAAAATAGCCGTAGAAATAAGTATGATTAGCTGAATGATTTTGACACATTTGTAACATCTCTGTTTCCCTTTCTCATTTATTTGTAACTATCATAACTGTTTTCAAATTATTTGTCAATAGGAAATTGCGTAAATTTTCAGATTTTTCAAGTTTTTTTGAATTTTTCTAAAAATAACCCCCTATATTATTAGCTATAAAACGATCTGTCAACAGCCGCAGCTATAACTCAATTTCTAGCATTGACTTGAATCAGTCTCCTAGATTGCTTGCAAAGTAAATGAACTGTTCAAGGTGGGAGATATAAGAGCGGAGTGCAAAATCAGGTCAACGACGACTGATCTTGATTTTCGAAGGGTATAAATGACTATATTTGATGTCACAAAAAGGTCTGAACCTAAGCCCAGACCCTACTAAAACAATTATTTTACTTCAACTTTTTCAGTCCAAGGACGCGCTGTAGTTGCTAGAACCTCGTTGAGTTCTTCTACGTTGCGGCGGCCTTGATCTGCCAACCAAGCTTTGGCTGCTTCTTCACCCTCGCTTGCAAAGATGGCTACTGCATCCTTCCAAGTCGCCCGACCACAAAGGACACCATTAAAGCTTGAACCGGCTTCTTTGGCAAAGACAAGTGTCTCTTGGAAGAGTTTAGCAGACACACCTGCACTCAAATAAATGAAGGGCAAGTGAGTACTGTCTGTTTGTTCCTTGAAGAAGGCCTTAGCTTCTTCAACTGTGTAGACTGGGTCTTCATCTGTGTAGCCTTCTACAAAGTTCATATTGACAGGCACTTCAACCTTGAGCACGTCGGCATTATAACGTGACTTGCTAAATTCACGCATGGCTCCATTGACCTTGTGTGGTTTGAGGGCTGCGTATTCACGAGAAGTCACATCCATATCGCTGGCATCGTAAGTCAAGATTTCGACGAAGTAAGGAATATCTTCTGCGATACACTCACTACCAATGCGTTCTACCCAGGCATGCTTAATGTCGTTGATTTCTGGCTTGTCATCCACATCATAGTAAAGCAAGATTTTTACGGCATCCGCTCCCAATTCTTTGATGCGTTTTGCAGACCAGTTTGGCAAAAGGTCTGGCAAACGACCTGGTGTGGACGCATCGTAACCTGTTTTTTCATAAGCAGCAATGAAGCCACAATCTGCATGACGTAATTCTGAAGCTGGAACACCATACTCAGCATCCAAGAGGATAGAGCTTGCATAAGGGGTCAAATCGCTTGAAATGACTTTCTTGAAATCAATCAAAATGTCATCTCCAAATTCGCCACCACCTGCTGCAGCAGCAAGCAAGCGTTTCAAAGCCCCCCGTTGGTCAATCGCCAAGGCCGCAATCACCTGTTCGCTGTTTGACAAGCGGGTCATGTGATTGAATTTAGCCTGAGAAAGTTGTAATTTTGTCATTAGTTTCCTCCTAAGGAATTTTATTAACCAAATCGTTTCACGCCATCTAGATAGGTCGCTTGTAAGCGTCCTGCATCATCTACGACGATAAAGTCTGCAGCTCGGCCTTCTGCAATCCGACCACAAATATGGTCAATATTGACAGAGCGAGCTGGTGCCAGAGAGGCCATACGAAGGGCATCAGGTAGGGACACCAAGCCCCATTTCACAACGTTCTGCACTGCTTCGATCAATTCTAAGATAGAACCTGCCAAACTACCACTTTCTTTTAAACGAGCAGTTCCATCTTTTACAACAACTTCAAATTCACCGAGGCGGGACTCCCCTTCACCCATACCGCCAGCTCGCATACAGTCCGTAATCAAAACAGTTTCCTCTGCTCCACGTGCTTTGACCACGATTTCTGCCGCAGCTGGATGAACATGGTGTCCATCACAAATCATTTCCGCATAGACATTTTTTAAATTCAAAGCAGCCCCGACCATACCTGGTTCACGGTGATGAAGCCCACTCATCCCATTGTAAACATGGACGAAGATATTGGCACCAGCTTCTACTGCCGCTTCCGCTTGCGCATAGGTCGCATCGCTGTGAGCCAAGGCAGTATGAATTGCCTTGCTGTTAGCAAACTCGATGAATTCTTTGACACCTTCACGTTCTGGAGCAATAGCAATTTTATTGACTAAACCTTTCGATAAGCTGTGCCAGTTGTCCAACTTTTCAATGGATGGATCGCTCATGTACTTAGGATTTTGTGCTCCCTTGTATTTTTCCGTAAAGAAGGGACCTTCTAAGAAAATACCTTGAATCTTGGCGCCTGTTTCCTGCCCTGCATAAGTCCCAATCGTTTCACAAACTGCATCTAAATTTTCAGTCGTATCTGTTAAGGTCGTTGGAAGCCAAGAGGTTACCCCACAAGACAAGAGGCCTTCTGAAATTACCTTGATCCCTTCAAAATCATTGTCCATAACATCGTGAGAAGCGTAGCCGTGGATATGTGTATCAACTAGCCCTGGTGCTAAATGAAAGTCAGAATAATCAACAATCTCCCCTTCAGGCTTTTCAGTCACAATCCGTCCAAACTGACCATTGTCAGTAATTTCCAAATAGGCTGATTTGACCTCACTCTCTGGTAAAATAATAGATTTTGCTTTTATAAATACTGTCATACTATCTCCTTTATTGATATATATACTTATCAAACTGGTTATAACCATATACTAAATATATTGTAGAACTTCTATTAGAAAATGTCAAGTAATTACCATAACTTTATAAGAAATGGATGCTGTGAGAAGGTAGAAAAAAGAGTTCTTACTCCCCAAAGTACCGTTTCTGAATCTGTACTTGGAGATAAGAACTCTACGTAAGCAGTGTATACTAGGCGTCAATCCATGACCTAACACCCTGCTCCTATCAAATATAAATATATTACAACAATTCGTTGAGAGGCTTGAAGATGATACGTTCCAAATCAGCTACATAAGTTCCCAACTGTTGTTGCTTGCTGAAATATTCCGTCAAAAGTGGATTTCCCTGAACTTTCTTGTTGAAATCCAACATTTTCTTTTGGTCAGCTTCAGTAGGAATTTCACCAGCCTGCAATTTAGATTGGATTTCTTTTTGGAAAGAAATATAACTTTCCAATATTTCTTTGGCTTCTGAATCCCCCTCAACTGAGACCTTAACGGCTTCCACCGCCTTATATTCAGGCAGGTTACGGATTGCACGTTCCAATTCATTTGCTATATCATAGATATTTGTTGACATAATTTTCTCCTAATCTAAATGAATTTTGTAAGTCGTCTGCTCTCTTAAACGTTTCGCAGCGTCTTCCAAATTTCCCTTGTTTTTAAACGTAATTTGTAAAATACCGTGTATATCTTCACGGTTCTCTTCATTGATACGAATATTGACAATGGAAATACCCCGTAAGACTTCCAAAACCTTCAAAATCGTATCTTCCTCATCAGGAACACTAAGGAATAAATCGTAGAAAGAATCAACACCTGCACGCTTGTGAATTTCCATAGCTTTACGAGTTTGACGTCCCTTATCAAAAAAATCCCAAATTGCTTTTTGATTGCCAGATCTGAGCACATCTGAAATTTCTGAAAGACGTTCTTGAAATTCCTCGATTCGATTTAGAATAGAATCTGCATTGGTCAGCAAAATGCTAGTCCACATGCTCGGCTCACTTTCCGCAATCCGTGTCATATCTCTAAATCCTCCAGCTGCAAAATTATTCGTAAAGGGATGATCTTGGGCATACTCACCAGCTTGATGCATCAAACTAGAAGCCAATACGTGTGGAAAATGTGAAATTTGACTGGTCACACGGTCATGTTCTGCTGCATCAATCTGAACAAAACGTGCCCCCGTTCCAGATAACAAATCTGTCAATCGGGGAACCGCATCCCGCTTGGTAGCCTGACACGGTGTCATAATGTAGTAAGCATTCTCAAATAGATAGAGATCTGCTGCACTGGCACCAGATTTATGACTACCTGCCATAGGGTGGCCACCGATAAAATTAATTTTTCTTGGCGCCAAATGTTCCTCTGCAGCAGCCACAATTGCAGACTTCGTTGAACCTGCATCTGTAATCAAGACCGTATCCTTCAATTCAAGGGCACTAAATTCTTCAATCAAACGCAAAGAAACTTGAATTGGAACACAAAGAAGAATCACATCTGCCTGCTTTGCTACACCCTCCAATTCCGTTGATACCTCATCAACCATCCCCTTGCCCAAGGCAATTTGGCATGATTGTTCGTTAGGATCAAAGCCAATGAGGTGATAGTCAGGATGGTCTTTGCGGATACAGAGCGCAAGTGAACTTCCAATCAACCCTAGACCTACAATTAAAATCGTTTTTTTCATTAATTACCTAGAAATTTTTGACATAGTCGCGATGACTGGCTACCGCAGCTTTCAATTCCTCCATATTGTCGGAAGAGAACTTCTCTAGGATTTCTGTCGCTAGAGTTGTAGCTACGACTGATTCCATGACTACACCAGCTGCTGGGAGAGCCGTTGGATCTGAACGCTCCACAGTAGCTTTATAAGGCTCATGAGTATCAATGTCAACCGACATCAATGGCTTATAGAGGGTCGGAATTGGTTTCATAACACCACGAATAATCAGAGCCTCGCCATTGGTCATACCACCTTCGAAACCACCTAGATTATTGGTTCGGCGTGTATATCCTTTTTCTTGGGACCAGAGAATTTCGTCCATGACTTGGCTCCCTTTGAGATAACCAGCTTGGAAGCCTACTCCAAATTCTACTCCCTTAAAAGCATTGATTGAAACAACAGCCTGCGCTAATTTTGCATCTAACTTTTTATCCCATTGCACATATGACCCCAAGCCAGCTGGAACTCCTCCGACAACAGTCTCAATCACTCCGCCAATAGTATCTCCATCTCGCTTAATTTGATCAATATAGGCTTTGATTTCTTCTTCACGCTCTTGGTTGACAATGGATACTTCGGACTGGGCTGCACGCTCTTTGATTTCTGCTACGCTTAAACCATCTGGGACATCAATTTCCTTCCCTCCGAAAACGACTACATGGTTAGCAATTTCAATATCCAACTCAGCCAAAATCCGTTTGGCAACCGCACCAACAGCCACACGCATAGTTGTCTCACGCGCACTAGAACGCTCCAAGGAATTACGCAAATCATCAAAGCGATATTTCATACCACCAACTAGGTCAGCATGTCCTGGGCGTGGATGTTTGATACGACGCTTACTTTTGAGCTTCTCTTCGATGTCCTCAACTGCCATAATATCCAACCATTTTTGATGGTCTTTGTTGGTCACATTCAATGTAATCGGGGCACCTGTTGTCTTACCGTGACGAACACCAGCAGTAATCTCTACGCGATCTGTTTCAATCTGCATCCGACTACCACGACCGTATCCCCCCTGGCGGCGTTTTAAATCTTCATTAATATCCTCAGCTGTTAAAGGAAGACCAGCTGGAACTCCCTCAATAATGGCTGTTAGACGTGGTCCATGAGACTCACCAGCTGTTAAATAACGCATACTTAATTCTCCAAAATTTCCAAAAACTTACGAGTATTGCCTAAAGACATCTGTCCAGGTGCAGATGTTTCATCTAAGCTGGCAAAAGTCCAGCAGGATCCTGTAATCACACCTGCAATACGCGTTAACTTCCCTAGTTCACCCATAGCGATTGTCGCAAATGTCTGCTCGGTGTTCAGCGATTTAAAACCACGAGTATAATTCATAACATCTAGGACATCCTGCTCTGTCTTAGCCATTACAGCCATTTTAACAACAGCTGGTGACAGGCTAGTTAGTTCAGACATGATTTCCATATAATTAGACGGTGTTTCCTCAAAATTATGATAACTCAACACAAGGTTAGGAAACTCCAACATCTGCTCAAAAACCAACTTATAAGAATAATATTCAAAATCAATATAATCTGGCTGATAAAGCGCTGCAACTTCTTTGATTAAATTGACATATTCTTGATCGTCCAAATCCAAGTGGCCACCTTCACGTGTTGTCCGAATAGTGAAAACCACTTCCTTACCATTACATTTTTCAAATATAGCAGGTGCTACTCTTAAAATATCATCTTTCGGAAGGTAGTCTGCTCGCCATTCAACAATATCTGCCTCTGCTAGACGTTCTACATCAATGGCCTCTACATCTTCCAGATTTCTAGGCATAATAGGAACTACTATTTTCATTTATCTACCTGTATCGTAAAGACCTTTAGGTAATTACTACTTTCATCATTTTTATTGATTACAAAATCGGCTGGCAAGCGATAACTTGCCTCATAACGGTGTTTTCTAACACCAAAACCTTTTTCAATCTGCCGCTTAAATTTTTCAACAGAAACATTTGCGGCGTTGGTCGAAGCGATAATAGTTCCACCTGTATTTAGTATTTCCAAAGATTGAGAAATCAACTTGTGATAATCTTTGGCTACTGAAAAGGTTTGTTTCTTATTTCGTGCAAAGCTTGGCGGATCTAAGACAATCACATCATAAGTCAAGCCTTTACGTTTGGCATATTTGAAATATTCAAATACATCCATTACCACAAAGTGATGATTATCTAAGTCTAAACTATTAACCTTAAAGTGAGCTTTAGAAAGTTCTCGCGAGCGTTTGGCTAAGTCAACAGAAGTCGTTTCCCCTGCTCCGCCCATGGCAGCAGCAATAGAAAATGCTGCCGTATACGAAAACATGTTCAAAAGTGACTTGCCTGCCGCCAGGCCATCCACCAAGGAACCACGTACCTCATGCTGATCCAAAAAGATTCCCGTCATCAGACCATCATTCATAAAGACCTGATAGTGAACTCCATTTTCCAACACAGTGAAATACTCAGGGGCTTCTTCTCCATAAAGATGAGCAGACTCAAAAGCCAAACCTTTAAAACGAATCTTCTCATAAGCTCCTCTTACTTCTGGAAATACCTGTTGAAAGGCAGCAACAATCATCTCTTTGACAGAATAAATAAAGGTATTATACCATGAAAAAACTGCGTATTCATCATACAAGTCAACCGTCATTCCACCAAAATTATCTCCATCTTGATTAAATAAACGAAAAGCATTCGTCATCTCAGATTGATAAAAATGTTGACGTTTCTGTTTGGCATCCACGAATAATTTAACAAAAAAATCCATGGTCAAGTCTTGATTGCTTCTACTAAACAGCCAGCCTATTCCCTTATTCTGTTTGGACAAATAAGCCTGGCCCAAATAGCTTCCAGACTCTGAATACAAAACAGCCAGCCTGTCCTCATCAAACGAAAAACCTGAAAAATCAGCGCTATCCAAGAGTTGAATCCCTCTGTTTATTTTCTGTTCTGCAATACGGTTTACCTTTATTTTCATAGAATTATTATAACATGTTTCTTCATATATGCCAAAAAAACTCTAAACTTTGAGGCTTATTTTAAAATTATGGTATAATGAACTAAGCTTTTAGAAAGGACCATGAGGCTTTATTGTGAAAAAACTAATTGACTACGTCAAGAAGATCGGACAAACTCGACTTGGCTTCGTCTTGATTTTGCTAATCATTTACTGGCTCAAAACACTCTGGGCCTACTATGTTGATTTTAATTTAGATACCCAAGGATTTTTCCAAAATTTTATCGCTATTATGAATCCTCTACCAGTAGGAATTTTATTGCTTGGTCTCTCGCTTTATATAAAGAATACGAAGGCATTCTATGGTGTAGCGATGACCATTTATATTGTTCTTTTCGCCTGGCTCTTTTCAAATGCAGTCTATTATAGAGAATTTTCCGATTATATCTCCATTTCTACCATGATGGCTACCTCTAGCGTATCTGCTGGATTAGGAGAAGCAGCTCTTAAGTTATTTAGGCTATGGGATATTGTCTATTTTCTTGATTTTATAGCTTTTGGTTTCTTAGTCTACCGTAAGGCATTTCACTGGGACAAAACTCCATTTCATAAAAAATCTAGCTTTGCCATCACAGCCTTTTCAGTATTATTATTCTCTATCAATCTCTTTTTAGCAGAAATTGATAGACCTGAGCTACTTACGAGAGGATTTTCTAATACTTATATCGTCAGAGCCCTTGGGTTACCAGCTTTCCTTGGCTACAATGCTAATCAAACCTACAATGCCCATAAGGATCGCTCTGGGGCCACCGCCTCAGACCTGGAGCCTGTAAAACAATATATTACAGAACATTATGCTCAGCCGAATGACAACTACTTCGGTATTGCCAAAGGGCGAAATGTTATCTATCTCCACCTAGAAAGCTTACAACAATTTGTTATTGACTATAAGTTGAATGTCAACGGTGTCGAATACGAAGTCACACCTTTCCTCAATTCTCTGTATCATTCTAGCTCTACTCTCGCCTTTTCCAATTTCTTTAACCAAGTTAAGGCAGGTAAGACCTCTGATGCCGAAACCATGATTGAAACCTCACTTTTTGGACTCAATCAAGGCTCTTTCATGGTCCAATATGGCGGAAGCAATACCCAGCAAGCTGCACCATATATTCTCTCTCAAAATGGTGGCTATACATCTGCTGTATTCCACGGAAATGCAGCCAGTTTCTGGAATAGGAACAACACCTATAAACAATGGGGTTACAATTACTTCTTTGATCAATCCTATTTCTCTAAAGCCACTGCTGAAAATTCATTCCAATACGGTCTGAATGATAAAATCATGTTCGCCGACTCTATCCAATATCTGGAACATTTACAGCAACCCTTCTATACCAAATTTATCACAGTTTCCAACCACTACCCCTACACAACCAGCTTGATTGGGGATGAGATTGGCTTTCCATTAGCCAATACAGATGATGAAACCATTAATGGCTATTTTGCTACTGCCAACTATCTCGATGCGTCCATAAAGGCATTTTTCGATTACTTAAAAGCGGCTGGCTTGTACGAAAACTCCGTCATCGTCCTCTATGGTGATCACTATGGAATTTCTAATTCACGCAATCCTGACTTGGCACCGTTGATTGGAAAAGATTCTCAGACTTGGTCAGATTTTGACAATGCCATGATGCAACGTGTTCCATATATGATTGTTGTACCTGGAATGACCAACGGTGGGGTTTTTGATACCTATGGTGGTGAGATTGATGCACTTCCTACTCTCGAACATCTTTTAGGAATTAAATCCGATAACTATCTTCAAGTTGGTCAAGACCTACTTTCCAGCCAACACAGCCAAATTGTGGCTCTTCGAACCGCTGGCAGTTTCATCACACCAAAATACACTAGCTATGAAGGTAAAATCTACTATACAGAAACTGGTCTTGAAATTACAAATCCAGATGAGACAACTCAGAAAGAAATTGATGCAATTAAAGAAGCTACCGCAGCACAACTAGCGACTAGCGATGCCATTCAAACTGGTGATCTTATCCGATTCTTCGACAATGGATTGCCAGCCTTGGATTCAAGTCAATATAACTACATTGACTCATTGGCTGCCGAGATTGCTCTGGAGAATAAACTTGGTACACAATCGACAAGTTTGTATAGTAAAAACGGCAATAAGTCAACTATTGAACTATTTAAAGCACCAAGCTACCTAGAACTTCACGGTAGTACAACTGCCACTAGCACACCAAATACTGGTACTAGCTCAACAAGTACCAGTTCAAACTCGCAATAATACACTAAAAGGCTTAGAATCATGTCAGTTACTACATTGATTCTAAGCCTTTTTATACTCAATGAAAATCAAAAACAGACTAGCTCCAAAGGTTTGGGGAACCTTTGGAGGTTGGAGATAGAGCGAACGTAGTTCGTTTCTACTTAGCAGATAGAACCCTGTTACTATTTTGTTTCAAGGTAACAGGCTGAAAGGCTCTACTGGAGCCTTTCACTCATCAAATCAAGTCAACAACGTCTGATTTTGATTTTCGAAGAGTATTAGACCACTATTTCAAATCACTCATCTCTATTGCATCAAGGAAATATAGAATCCTCACTAGACTCTTCCCCTGCTGATGGATTCTTAGGGACATCTATGGGTGCAACAGTACTACTTTCTGTTGCTTTTGTATCTTCTGTTGTAGTTTCAATGTCTGTTACAGTTTCTACTTCTGAACCAGGTGTCAACAAATCATCTAACCAGCCATCTGCATCCTCTTCTCCATTAGGGACATCTGGAGTATTCGGCAATGGATTCCCAGGCAACCAAGTATCATCTGGCTCAACTGTCCCATCTTTGCTATCACTTTCAACTTTATCGAAATGAATATCGTAGACAGTATCTTCCAAAATAGGTGTGTCCCATGCTACATTTGGAATAACAGGTTTTGTATAATCTCGTTTATAACCTGTATCACTCTTCAAAGATGGCGGAAAAATTCCAGCTTGGTTCAGTGTTAACCCTTTTCTAACAAGGTAAACAACTGTTTTACTAGTTCCCAAATGGGTCTGAAGTTGGCCGCCGTCACCTGCTCGAAATGCAAGAGCTACATAATTCTTTGGATCATGCCAATGGTAATTTGGATGTCTACTTGGATCATTGATGTCCGTTGGATTATCCGTATTTTCGGCAATATATGGCCCTATACGAGGAGCTGTTGTCCCAAATGCTGCCAAGCTCGTTGTGGCACTAACATAATCTGTATCTTTTTCTCCACCGGTAATAACTGTCCTAAACTCGATGAATTCATAATCTTTGCTTGGAACCGGTTCTGGTACAACAAGCCCCTGCTCCTTAGCTTGTTTCCAAGTTAAGTCAGATTTCACAAAGTATATGAACCCTGCTCGAATCTCACCATTTAATTTTAAACGACCATTGGCTATCGCACTATATTTAACAGGTACATAGTCTGATAGATCAATATTTGAAACATCATCACTTGGAGTGTAAATATTTTTTGTCGGCTTATGATAAACATTATCAAAATCAGCATAAAAACTCTGATGTTCTCTTGCCATCTTGCCAGACTTTGGCAAAGTAGCATTCCAACCATTAAAGACGCGTCCCTTTTGTTGAAGGGTCTGCGGGTAGGTGATGTTCAAATCTTCCCAGTTTAAATCTTTACGAACCAAATAATAAACTCTCTTCGTTTTTTTACCATTAACGACAAAATCACCAAAATCACTATTTGTACTGAATGTTACTAGAATGAAATTTTTAATATCCTGAAGCCCTTCTGGATGATACTTTTGATGGACACCATTACGTGTTAAATTTTCTGTTGAACCTTCTGTATAAAAAGGCCCATATACCGATTGTTTCTCAATAGCGAGATTTACCGTTTCGGTCTTAACATCACGCTCAGGATCATCTGGCAAACTAGGATCAATTTTATAAACGTGCGCATGGTCCCCATGGCGTACACTCATATAGTTCCCGTCAATTGTAATGTCCTCACGCTTGACTTTAAAACGCTCCATGTACTGCTTAATGAGACGTTCTTTTCTCTGTTCAAGAGTTTCTCCATCCTTTTGCTTAAGAATACGATCTTCTGGACTTTCAAACGGCTTCCTTGTATCAATTTCCTTTAATAAAACAATATGTGTGTGATCTCCATGCGGATACTCTAATCCAATTTGACCGTCAACGATGACTTTCTTAAAACGTGATGGCTCTAAATTCAGTTCTTTTGCTAAGTAGTCCAACTTGGTTTGATACTCAGTATTTTCTACCTCAGGTTGTGACTTCTTATCAGATTCTACATTTGGTTTATACTGATTCACAAGATAAGACCATTTACTCTTTTTCAATGTTTCAAAATGAATAAGATGCAAATGTTTCCCATGCCTTACTAGAATCCCGGTTTCCGTTACACCGCTGATATTTTGCCCATCAAACAAGAAACCATCACTCGTTTGAAAATCAATCCCGGGAATCCCTTCCTGTTGGTGAACGATAGGAAGAGTTGACGATTGACGACTACCGGAGGTCAATTGCCTGTGTGTCATACCACCTAAGCTTGATTTTAAAATATAGTGATAATGATCCCCATGCCGAACAGTATAGCCATTTGCATCCTCTGCGACAATATCTTTAGGATCAAAAACGTATTCATCTTCGGTCTGTTTCGAACCAGATGGTCGCTGATTTCTATTAGGTTGAGAAGAATGTGTTTTTTCTTGATAGTTCTCAGGAATTAAATAGGACCATTTTGTATTCTTTAAATCTGAGTAAAAGAAAAAATGCTTATGATCACCATGATTGACAATAATTCCTAAATCAGTTTTTTCCTCAATTTGTGACTCATCAGTGAGTAAAAAACCATCATCTGTCGCCTTATCAATCCCTGGAACTTCCTTTTTCGGATCTGAAGGAATCTCTTTTGATTGCTTTGATTGCGATGTTTCTATGCTTGTTGTTTTTTGATGGTTCGATTGCTCTTTATAATTTGACACTTGATAGGTTACCAATGCTACAGCACAAATAAGCGATACTCCTGCTACACAAAGCAAAGTCTTACCTTGTTTCATATCTATGTTTCTCTCCTTACTTACTATTATATTTATATTATTGACATGGTAAATGGATTCTACCATTGTAGAATGCCATCGCCATATCTATTTACTTTATAAAATAAAATTTGTCGCCTTTTTAATTTACCAGTTAAGTATATCGTTCATATTGAAATTTAGCAAGCTCTGTGCGAATTAAAACAAAAAAAGAGCTTGGCACACAGACCAAACTCTTTATTTTATATACTTATTTAGCAAGCTTTGCTTTAGCAGCAGCTGCAAGAGCTGTGAAAGCTGCTGCATCGTTTACTGCCAAGTCAGCAAGCATTTTGCGGTTTACTTCGATTTCTGCCAATTTCAAACCGTGCATCAATTGTGAGTATGACAAACCGTTCATGCGAGCAGCCGCGTTGATACGAGTGATCCACAATTTACGGAAATCACGTTTCTTCTGACGGCGGTCACGGTATGCATAGTAGTAAGAGTTCATTACTTGTTCTTTCGCAGTGCGGAACAAGAGATGTTTAGCTCCATAGTAACCTTTAGCTAATTTTAAAATACGTTTACGGCGTTTACGAGAAACAACGCCACCTTTAACACGTGCCATTTAATTTTCCTCCAAATAATTCAAATAATAAGTAGTGCTATATCAGTGCTTAGCGCATTTGAGTAAGCATTGACTTGATACGCTTGAAGTCACCTGAATGTACCATACCTGCTTTACGAAGGTGACGACGTTGTTTTTTAGTTTTACCGTGGAAACGGTGTGAAGTATAAGCGCGGAAGCGTTTCAATCCACCAGAACCTGTACGTTTGAAACGTTTAGCTGATGCGCGGTGAGTTTTTTGTTTTGGCATGTTAATTCTCCTTTTGCTTAAAAAGCTTATTTTTTATCTGAAGCTGGGGCCAATTGCATAAACATTTGACGTCCGTCCATCTTAGCGCGTTGTTCGATAATGGCAATATCTTGGGTTGCTTCAGCGAACTCAGCTAATACTTTCGCTCCAACTTCTTTGTGGGTAATCATACGACCCTTGAAACGGATAGAAACCTTAACCTTATTTCCTTTTTCAAGAAATTTACGGGCATGACGAAGTTTTGTCTCGAAGTCCCCTTTATCAATAACTGGACTTAGACGCACTTCTTTTACAGTGACAACACTTTGTTTTTTGCGTTGTTCTTTCTGTTTCTTCTGATATTCAAATTTGAACTTACCGTAGTCCATAATTTTCGCTACTGGTGGTTTAGCTTGTGGTTGAATCAATACTAAATCCACGTTGGCGCTATCAGCAATGGCCTGAGCCTCATTGAGCGGTTTGATTCCCAACTGTTCACCCTCAAGACCGATAAGACGAACTTCACGCACTCGAATTTCATCATTGATGAACAAATCTTGCTTTGCTATGGCTTTTCACCTCATTTTATATTTTTCGAGAAAAACGAAACGGACTTGCTAAACAAGTCCGCACTACACCATTATTCTTTCCGAAGAAATCTTAATCCGTAGAGCCAGACAACGTTAGTCGCAAGGCGAGAAGCTCTCACTTCTGCTTTTCTCAATACGACTATTCTAACATGTCTAAAACTACTTGTCAAGAATTTCTTTCGCTTTTTCGGAAATAAATTTCACTACACCTTCGATGGATACTCCTGTTGTATCAAAGGTAATGGCATCGTCTGCTGCCTTTAAAGGAGAAACTTCTCGATGGGAATCTTTATAGTCACGAGCCGCAATTTCCTGCTTTAGAGATTCCAAGTCGGTCTCAATGCCACGTTCCGTATTTTCCTTAAATCGACGGAGGGCACGCTCTTCAACAGAGGCAATAAGGAATATTTTGAGTTCTGCCTGTGGTAAAACAACTGTTCCAATATCGCGACCATCCATAACAATGCCGCCAGCCTGGGCAATTTCCTGTTGCAGGCGTACCAATTCTTCCCGTACTAGAGGAAGTGCTGCTACTGCTGATACATTATTTGTAACTTGGTTATCACGAATAGGCAAAGTGACATCTTCATCACCAACAAAAACTAATTGTTGGCCATTTTCATCACGCCCAAATCGAATAGGATACTGAGCAAGCAAGGCCACGATTCTATTTTGATCTGTGATCTCTATGCCGTTTGTCAAGGCTAGATAGGTAGCCGAGCGATACATAGCTCCTGTATCTAAGTAAGTATATCCAAAATTTTTAGCAATAATTTTAGCAACCGTTGACTTCCCACTTGAAGCTGGACCGTCAATTGCAATTTGAATTGATTTCATAACTCCTCTTTATCTAATACGGACTACATCACCTGGATGCGCAAGCCAAGACCCTGTGGTCATTTTCTCTGGATTTAACCGCTCTAACTCAGCAATTGAAATCCCGCCACGTGCGGCTAATTGTCCAACACCTTCACCTGCTTGAACAGTAAGGGTAGAGCCATCCGTAGCTTCTGCTAGACTGGAACTTGTTTCCGTTGTTTCTGTTTCTGTCGCATCAGTAGAAGTAGACTCCTGTGTTTCTGCAACTGAAGTTGAACTTTCTGCTACAACTGCCGCGGAGCTTGGATTATAAAATTCTTTAGTTGAATCTGTTTTACTACCTCCAACCGACAAATAGATGGCAGTGATACCAATAATCAGTACGATAACAAAGAAAATAATTGCCAAGACTGTAAATACTGTTGTACTTGCTACTCCCTTGTTTAGACGTTCTTTTCGACTAACTGTTTCTGTTTGATAAACTTCTTCATTCCATGGCTCTTGTGACATTATCGAGAAAACTCCTTGTATTTTTATTAAAATATGATTACAATACTAATATGAAAATAAAACTTATTCCTGAACGGTGCATTGCCTGCGGGCTCTGCCAAACCTATTCATCTATATTCGATTATGATGACGACGGTATCGTTATTTTTTCAGACGACTCACAATTTGAGAAAACGATTGAACCCAATCCAGATATTCTCAAAGCCATCAAATCATGTCCTACAAAAGCCATTTCAGCGGATTGATTTGGCTTTTTTTGTATAATACTCTTCAAAATAATCCTGTTTTATTAAATGGTCTATTAATTCAATCTCACCCTTGAAGCAATTATGAATAGCTAAATGGTTAATAAAGTATTTTTTCGGCCATTTGCGCATGTGATACACCTGCCCATTGGGAAATTCTTGTGAAAATATGCGAATGGCTAGATAAGAAACTTCAATTTTTTCTATGGTAGCAATTTCAATTTTCTGTACTGCAAAAGGATTAGCCGAAGCAATCCGTAAATGCTTTTCTTTTATCTCGAAATAGCGATGTAAGCCAAGCACTACTAATACAGCAAAGAGAGAGAGAAGTAAGATAAATAATCTTGAAACTCTCAACTTTTCCAATAAAAGTGTCATACCAATGAAAATAGGCGTGAAGGTAAGTGACCAGTAAATAATGGCCCATGATAAATCCGGTTGCCAATGGTAACGAATTTTACCAAAAATTTTGATCATATCGGACCTCCATCTATTATTCTAGCACAAAAAAAGAGATTTTCCTATGAAAACCTCTATCTTTTGAAATTTTTTATTACATTTACATGACAATATTAGTTAGTTTGTAAAACTTCTGAAATGCTTTTGAAATATTTTGAGTAGAAATTGGTGGGAACACAATGATTAACAACCAAAATATTTTAGCCGTTCGTCTCTTGACTCTTAACATAGTAACTCAGGAGAAACTTGGCAATAAACTTTGGCCAGAACAACAAATACATTTCATAGTCTTCTTTTGTACGAATATTGTTTTCAATGCTATTTGTCGTCTCAGATTCCTCATGGATACGATGATACATCAGTCTCTCATCTACAAAGGTAAAGCTCCCATTTTTTTGTGCAATCTGATACCAAGCAAACCAATCAAGAGAAACTTTCATTTCTTCATTAAACTTGAAATCATTCAGTTTCTTCAAATTATAGGTCACAGCTGGACAAGAAATTGGATTACCAAAGGCTAAAACCCTATTCCGCCAAAACTTCCATTTGGGAAACATGGCCATTGTCCGTAACATGAGTTGCTTGATTTTCAAATTTGAAGTTAAGGGAATAGCCACACCTTCCTTAACTTCCTGGTAATCTGAATAAGCAATCAACGTCTCCTCTGTCATCTGAGACATTATTTTTTCACAATAGTCTGGTAAATAAATATCATCTTGATGAGCAATTGTAGCATAAGGGGTTGTTACAAAAGAGAGTGCTAAATTCCAATCTTTTCCAATACCTCCTCCTTGTGCGGTATGCATTACGATTGCATTCTTTTGGCAAATTTGTTCTATATATTCACTCGGAGTACTAGTGTATAGGATGAGTTGTGATTGAAGTGTTTGCTGCTTTAACGAATGGATACATTCTTCTAGATACTTACTGTCTCCATAAGCACAGATAACAAATGTATGGTTATTCTGCATGATGCTCCTCCAACTCAGAGATTCTTTTTTTAGCCATTGATACTTCTTGAATTAAATTTTTAATCTGCTGCTTTTGTTGAGATAAAGCCATACTATGCAAAAATCCAATCACCAAGAGAACAAAAATTGCCACAGATAACAAGAAATTAGAAGTCAGACCAAACCCGAATAAGTAAGCCAATTTAATAGGAATAACATCAAAGAGCGCAAAAACAATCAGTCCGAAGCCAATAACAATCCACATAAAGGCATGTTCGAATAAAATCTTATTTTTATTAATATTCCTAAAAATAAAATACAAAAAACCTAGTGAGGCAAGAAACATAGCTAATGCTTGTATGGTCATTATTCTCCCTCCTTCATTAATGATGCAATCAAGATTGATGAACAAACCTCAACCATATAACGAATCGATTTTAGAGGTGTTATGGATGAAACCCCTCCCGCTCTTTCAAACATATTTGCCGGTGCTTCTACTACTTGGAAATTTTGCTTTAGTAAATGAACAGTTGATTCCGGTTCCGGATATTTAATTGGGTATCGTTTTGCAAATTGTGCAATCACTTTTCTATTTCCCAAACGATAACCTGATGTAGTATCCCAAATTCGGTTTCCAGTTGTTAATTTAATCATATTTGAAATAACACCTATTCCAAAACGCCTCATAAAGCTAGTTTGAAATTCCGACAAAGTATCACCAACAAAGCGTGAGCCAATCACCATATCAGCCTGACCAACTAAGATTGGCTGAATTAAGCTATTTAAGGAACGAATGTCATGCTGACCATCACCATCAAATTGAACTGCTACATCATAGTCATTGTCCAAGGCATATTTATATCCCGTCTGAACAGCTCCACCAATACCTAAATTTTGTACTAGGTGAACAGCATTTAATTTATTTTGAATCAAAATTTCTTTCGTGTGATCTGTTGAGCCATCATTAATGACAACATAATCCAATTGGAAATTCACACTATTTCTATAATCTATAATTCCCTGAACAGTTTGAAGGATACTTTCTTCTTCATTGTAGGCAGGGATAATCATTAATACTTTCATTTTTTCTCTCTAAAACTAGAATTCTATATAATTTTTCAGATTCTACTATTCATTTGAAGAAACTGTAATATAAATATTTTAGCATAGCTATCCTATTATTCATTAAAGTCGAAGTTTATGTCTGATTTTTGTCGCGATATTGCTGATCAATCTTGCATAACGCTCCAATCTTGTTGGATGCATATTTAAAGTCAGTAACTCTTTTATGTGACTTAAATTTGTATTTTGGTGTCCAGTATATTCTAAGTGATTGATGCCGTTCAGTATTTCTTTATAGGCAACCTCCGGTGTATATAGAGTACGTAAACGTTCCACATCAAGCCGAGCCCTATCTGAAAAATCCCTAAAGGATTCAAGCACTTGCTCTAACTTAGTCACCAACTCTTCTATATCGCCCAATTTATAAATTTGACCTGCTGAGAATATTTCAAATGCCGTCAAATGTCCTAAATTATCTGATAGAATTACTGGAAGCCCTCTTAAGATTGCTTCAACATAGACTAAGCCAAAAGTTTCCATAGATGAGGGGAAAACACAGATATCTCTATCAGTTACTTCTTCCCAAGGATTATCTAAGTTACCTAAAAATCTAACATTTTTCTGTAATTTATTTTCATGGATATATTCATCACAAATAGCTTTGTATTTACTATCCCATCCTCCAATAAAAACCAATTCAATATCTAATCTATTTAGTGTCTTATATGCTTTTATAAGTTCTAATTGATTTTTTCCTTCTGTTAATCGACCAACAGAAACAATTCTAACTTGGTTGCCTTTTTTTAAATCTTTTGTTTCTTGCTCAGTATAAGAAATAAACGGATGGACTCTCTTATTAAATAGTGGTGTTAAAAAATTATTTAACTCTCCAGTCACACTAAATAATTCTGAAGAATACTCTTCTATGAAGTCAATTTTATCAGCATAATAAGCAAACTCATTTTTAGGGAATTCATGAATTAGCCAAAAATGGGGAACCTTTTGACATGAGGCAGCAATTGCTCCCTGAAAAACATTAACAGTATTTGAAATAACCAAGTCTATCTCATTTTGCTCAATAATTTCAGCTATGTCTTGAACATTCTGGCGATAGTAGCTTGTAGCCTCTTCTCTATTAAGGATTTCTCCACCTGGTGCATCCGGCCACCACCACTTGACAGTTGGTAAATAGTAATTCTTAACCCCTATCATTTTATAAAGTTGCTCATGCTTATCTTGTGGTTCCCCTCCTATTGCATGAGTAACATTTATAACTGTGTGTCCCAGTTGAATAAGGTACTTCATTAGATAATAAACAGACTTCTCCGCACCATTATCCATACTAGTAGTAGGAGAAATAAACAAAATACGTTTCATTAGACTAACTCTTCTTTCAAAAAATCATTAATTCTATTTGCTGTAGTGCAATGATTCATTACAAATTCAAAAGCATTTTCTGCTATTTGTTCTCTCAAGTCTTGTTCAAGAATCAATCTCTCCAATTTACTTTCCCATTCGTTATCATCTGCTAGAACTCCAGTCACTCCATCTTGAATCATTTCTTCAAATGCTCCGAGATTACTTGCAACGGTCACAACTTTAACTGCTGCCGCTTCTATCCATTTAATTTCCGACTTTGCTTCATTAAAAGTTGTGGTTACAAGCGGCGCCAAGTTAATATCAACTTGTGAAATTAAATTTGGAAGCTTTCTCCAATCAACATACTCATGACTCACAATCTGTTTTTTGAATTTTTGGAATGGTTTAGGAATGTCTAAATATCCTACTATATGTAATTCCACTTGCGGGTACTTTTGAAGCAGATGTAGCAATGCTTGACTAATTAAATCAAAATTTTCGTTGTGTGTAATTGACCCTGAGAAATATCCTATTTTGACTTTATTGTCGTTCGAATTTTTCTTAACTTGTAAACTACGCTCAACTAATTCTTTAGACATGACGTTGCGATTCAAGATAACCTTGTTTTTATATTGTTCAAGCTCGTCTTTCAATTTCGAAGTTGATGTGATAGCATAGTCGCAGAGAGAAAGCATTTTTTTGTAAGCTAAGACACTTGTATCATAGCCTTTTTTCTCTCTCTTGCTCAAACCTTGGGTAAATTCAAGTTCATCTGTAAATTTTGTATCAAAAACCAAATCATCAATATCAAAATAAACAGGTCTGTTCTTTATGTGTGCCGCCCTACAAATTTCTTTCAGCATATCATTGAATGGAGCTCTATAAATAATAATATGACTAGCAAACTGTGCATCCTGAAGTTGTACAAGAGAATTATTTATCACTCGAACTGTATAACCAAGTTCTCGCAATTGCTCAGCCTTATTTAACACACGATAACGTGTACATTGTGGAATAATATTTTCGACACCATCAATAATCAAAATATAAGATTGATTTTCTCTAGTTTTAAAATCTTCTAATATAGAAGACACCACTTCAATCGGATAATCTGTTTCCTTAGCAATATACTCCATCAAATCCGGAATCTCAGATTCTCTTTCTAAACCATGCCAAAAATATTGTTCTCTGTCATAATTTCTAAAGGCCGAATACTTAACTAATGGACAACCTTGCTTTAATAATTTAAGCGGATGAATATACAATGCACTATCTTTCGTGTCTTTAATCAATGCATCATACTTAAAGCCTCGATCATAAAAATATTTTGCAAACACAGTTTCATGTTTTCCAATTGCCTTATTACGAGAATCCGTATCAGAGAGCTTTTCCCAATAATCATAAAATCCTTCATACCTAAGCAAGCTATTTTCAACAACAACAAAATATGATTGTAAGTGCTTAGGAATTTTACCATAAGGGTTATAACCAGTAAAGTCTAGCTGCTCCTCACCCATCGAAATTCCCCAAAAGTCTAGCTGATCGGAATTAAACTCAGAGAAAACCTCTTCCAAATCTCTAAAAGGACCAATATTCGTATCATTAACCAAGATGAGCTGATTATATTGTTGTAACGTCTCTTTTCCAGTATGTATTATCCCATGTCGGAAAGCCGCAACATCATACCCCTCATTTTCTCTTTCCACAACCTTACCATATTGTGCTAAACGATTTATATCAGCCTGTGGAAGTTTACCATTTACAACAATTAAAACATCTCGAGAAATTTTAGCCAATGCCTCTAAAAAAATTACTTTATAGTCCTGTAAAGACGATTGATGTTCATAAATTGTGTAAATCAAGTAACGATTTTTGATATCTGAATAATTATTTCTACGTTGTTTATCACGTTGTAAAGCTAGTAGAGTTCGCTTTATATATTTTGGAATTCTCCAGAAAAACTTTGCAATATTTTTGGTAAGCTCTAATATATAAAACAATAGCTTGTATTTACCTGATAAGATAAATAATCGCGTTGTGAAATTTCTAATCCACCTTTTCACAGTGTTACCAATCACTTTCTATTATTATCTACTTTTATAAATTTTCAAAAGTTTGTTTTGAATAAATGTTGATACATATATCCCCAGAACTCTGGTCATTAAACCTGAGATTCTAAACGAAACAAGTTCTACCTTCTGTGAATATTTTAGCAAATATCTAAATTTTTTCACAAACATTTTTATATCAGAATTATTCAGATATGGAAATACAAATGGCAAGATGGAAATATAAGAATTTGATAAATAAATCAAAAGTGCTTCTTGTTTCTCATGCGATAGTTGTTTAAAATTCTTTAAATTTTCTTCAATTCCTCTAAAGGCATGATAGACTTTTTTTTGTGTAATTTTGTTAGTAAAACTTCCATCTCTATTTTGTCTATACATATAATTAGAATTTTCAATGACACAACAACAAGTTATTATTTTTAATAGGTCTGCACACCAAATACCATCTTCGTACATTAACCCATCTGGAAACATCAAAGAATCTGCAAATAGTTCTCTGCGAACACACTTGTTCCAAACAGGAGCAATCAATGCGCCTGTTTCTACAAGTAGAACAGAATCAGTAATAATTTCATGTCTAGGTAATTTTTGAGGGAAATCACGAACTCTTATATCAGCATTACCATACCAGTATGAAAATGGATAAATTACTGCATCTACCACTTCCTCGTGAGAATGTAGTTCTTCATTGATTTCATCTAAAAAATGCACATCAGTCCAAAAATCATCACCATCTAGGAATAAAATATAATCACCACTAGCATTTTTTATTCCCGTATTTCTCGCAATTGATTGCCCACCATTAGTTTGATGAAATACCTTCACCCTATCATCTTTAGCTGCTAATTTATCGCATATATTGGAGGTTTTACCATCTGTAGAACCGTCATCTACCAACAATATTTCAAATTCTTCATAAGTCTGATTCAGTACACTATACACACATTCTTCCAGATAATCAGCAACATTGTACGCTGGGATAATAACGGAAAACTTCACACCTAGACTCCTTTTTGTAATCTAATTTTCCTATATTTCATGAATACAGGAATTAAGACTGTAATAATTTTATAACGCAACATAGGAAAAGGCTTCATAACCATGTTAAAAAGATTAAAGCAGAAAAAGTAAAGCTGCCAACCACTCTCAAATTGAGTACCACTCCATGGCGTCTGATTTAATGCAGAAACATAGTCCTCTCTAAATCGATGTTTATTTCCGATTCTCCATGGGCGTTCTTCGCCTAAAAAATGAACAATACGTGGTTGCTTACGAATTTTTACAAATTCTTCTTTTGAAATAAACGTTGAAGGACTACTTAATTTTTCCAATGTACGATATGGATAAACATCAAAAATATTAAAATAATTATAAGTGATTGAGAGTGTTTTTATCTCTTCTTTCAATGCTCCATTCAATGCATCTTGATCATTAGCAAAAAGCTCTCCATTTTTTTCTTTATAATAATCAAAAATAATTGTTCCTATACTTTTTGAACGCCACCGTTTCAAATCGATTAGAAGAACTCCCGCATTATGATATGTATACGTACCCAAATTTAAGCTTTCTCTTCTCTCAGACGAAGCTGTCGGTTCTGGGCACATTCCAAGGACTTTCCCCTCCAAATCTACTTCCCATAGCTCCCGAATATTTTCTAAAACTAAGGTATCTCCATCTAAATAGATGATTCTATCAACTTCTTCGGGCAGTAATTTATCTACAAGTAATCTTGCAAGTACAACCGAAGCCCAACCATTTGTGTCAACTTCAAAATCAAAATATGATTCCAAGTTTTCCAATTCAACGATTGTCAATTTATTTCCTCCGTCGGTAACAAATTGATGAAGTTTTTCTTTATTCTGTTGACTTATACCATCTGAGAAAAGATAAAAATGGCATGTATCGTCTTCGTTTAATGTTCGCATGATTGAGCCCATACAAGCCGCTACTTGCGGAACAAAAGCATCATTCAATGTAAATAATATATTCACGTTTCCCTCTTCCACTATCTTCTTACAACCAATAATAATCCACTATCAAAAATAGATACATGATAAAGTTAATGACTACTGTGCCAGTGATCAACCGTATCAAATACTTCTGTTTTACCGATACACTTACCTGCTCTTTTAATATTAAACATGCCGGAAATAGATAGACTAAAAACGGAGTAAAGTATCTTCCTTGTGCCCCCTGAGAAATTATTGCATTTGGTCCAATAGCTGTCGGTGTCCATGCAAAATACATGCCCGCTACAATGATAGCTACCTGAACAGGGAGTACAAATAACGAAGCAAGACCTTCTGTTTTACTTATCTTTAAATTTCCATCATTAAATAATAATAACGTAAAAATGAAAATATCTATGAAAATTAACCAGAGAGGTAGTTGAGTGACAAACCAGCCAAAATAACCAAAAATACCAACTGTTAAAATACCATTAAGATGATCATTTCTGTTATTGATAAATAAACTGTTTATCATCACTTTCACAAAGTGCACGACACCACCTCTGTTATGTAGGAATATATAGCTAACAAGTAAAACTAGTCCAAACCCTAAAATAAGAATTGGTAATCTTCTCTTTTGAATCCATTTTAAAAGAGAATTAAACTTAGATAAGACGCCTTCAAATTCAAAATCAACAAAAAACAATAGTGCCAAAAGTAAAATATTATTTGCTTTTGTTAAATATAGTAGCAAGGATAGTAATATTAAGTTGATAAATTTCCTGGTGGTCAGTACCTTGTCTACCAATAAGTTAACATAAAAAACAAAAAATGCAACAACAGCCAGATAGTTCACCACATCATAAGACAGTGAGCCAGCCTGCTGAATCATCATAGGTAAAAGTGAGACAAAAAACAGGGTCATCTTTCCATACTTTATTTTTTTTATCAAATAGTAGATACCTATAATATAGACTATTGTATTAAAAAGGCGCCCTATAGTGACCATCATACCATATGACGGATAAAGCAATTTTCCTACAACTAGACCAATTAGCTGAGGTGTACTCATTAACGATTTCAGAGAAAAATCGATAGATAATTTGTCCTTTGAAAAATCACGAATTTTGGTAAAAAGGCTTGAATATTCTGTAGAATCAACTGCATGAATCTCCGGTTTTGAATATGCAAAATCTGTTGTCCGTAATTCATTCATTGCCTCTGTATCTCTACTTGTCGGAGAATCAAATAATATATTCCACGACATAAAAGCATGTGTTGCTTCATCAGGAACCTTTGTCACAGGCATAACAAATATTGAAATTAACAAAAAGGGGATTGCTAACCTTAAAAATAATTTTTCTATCTTCATTCTTGTACTTCCCAATTCAAATGTTTTTGCAATTTTAGATATATTACTAAAGAAATTAAAAACCAAGTCCACATCGAACTAACAAAAGCAATAGCTGCCCCCAATATTCCATAATATTCTACCAGTGGATTAGAAATCAATATGGATAATAAACAAGAAATTGCAAATGAAATTACGAGATACTTTTGCTTCCTCAAAACAGTAAGCATGTTATCACAAATGGTTGCAAAGGTACTCGCAATTCCCCCAAGCATTGTTATAATAAAGCTGAGCCAATATTTATTAAGATTCGTTCCGTAGAGAATATTTAATGCTGGAATCCCCAATACTATTCCCCCAACCAAAACTAACACAGCTAATCCGACAACCATTTTAACGATACGCTTCTGATATTGTTTAAATTGATTATAGTCCCCAGCTCTTCTATATATAGCCAACTGAGTTATCATGGGTCTAAACAAAATCAACAAAATATTCATTGAAAAAACAGGCATAAATAAAATGTTAAAATCTCTTTGAACACCTGTTCCTATAACACCTCTCTCAAAAAAAGTATTGAGAGCATATTTAGGTTGATTATAGATAGTAACAAGTAAAAATGCATTAATAAATAACGGCAAGCATTCTGACAATATATTTTTAATGGCTTTCAAATTAATTTCTTCTTTGATAATCCTCGTAAATTGAAACAAATTCGGAACATCAAAAAAGAAAACAAATAAATATGAACTAATTACTAGATAGATTAATGAGAGTAGCAGGTTATTGGTTATAAACAAACCAATTCCAAATGTCAAAATCACAATAGAGTTTCTCAAAAAAAGTGATTTACCTGCAATATCTAGCCGAGCATTTTGTTGGAACAATCCTTGAAAAACGTCCGACAGAGCATCACTTCCGCGATACAAACATATTAGGAAAATACAAACAGATTTTTGAAATTCATATTTAGACAGAAAAATATAGCTTAAGGCAAGTAATAGCATAATAGTGATTGTTATAAGCCTTGTTGCAAGATACTGGCTAAACGAAAACTTTTTCGAAACATCAGTAGCTTGATAATCTCTTACCTGAAAACTAGCAATGATTACAAAAAGATTTGCTACTGCATAGGCAAAACTAAAAATATCAGCCTCTAATTCCGTCAACAAACGTGTTACTAGTAACAATAAAAATATTGATATTGCTGCTGAAGAAATACTTCCTAATAAATTCCAAATAAATATTGTTTTTGGTGATACTATTTTGCTCTTCACACTATCTTCCCCTTGTTTGTCATCCGTTATCCCTAATTTTTTAATAGAGATTTCTTTATCATCTTAAACACACTCACAATCCCAACAGATATTATCTTTAGTGTCCTTCTCAGTCCAATTTGTAAAAATTCCTTCTCTTCAATAATCAAACGCAATTCCCTTTCGCTGGAAAAACTAATCTTTTCCAATATTGGACTCACATTTTCAGTATTCTCGACCACTGCATAATCATTTGATAAATCCCACGCGCTATAAATAAATAATATTGGAACCAGCAATAATCTATCTTCTTTTGAAAAATCAATGTTTCTAAATTTCTCCTCAATCTTTTTATAGTGTTCTGTTTTTATCCAATACCAACTTACTTCTTCTCCGATTATATAAGGCACTTTATAAAAATTAACTTTCTTAGTTCTCGCAAGTGATTCATAGAGTATATTCAATTGACGAATAAGTTCTGGATTGGCCTCACGAAGGCTTTTTCTATCATATCTTTGATTAGTTGTTAAGTCTGGAATAACTACAGCCAAATTAGATTGTGATTCAAAATTAGAAATCACTGCATCAAATGATGTAAAAAACATTTTCCTCAACTGATACCTGTCAATAATATCCTCTACAGAATATTTTATTTCGTTTGTTTGTTTGACAGTTATATGAGCAAGATATTTGGCATCTCCCATATAGTTATTTACTATTTCAAAAAAATGCAATTCATCTGTGAGTTTTACAATCTGTGCTCTCAATTGGTAGGTGAATAAATATCTCTCAACTATACTAAAATTATTTGAAAAATCAGTTTCTGGCAATGTTATTAGTAACTGGCACCTATCGGCTATTTTGCATAACTCTTCAATATACTCTTCAAAAATAGACACTGATTCTATGTGAATACGAAGAAGCACCGATGTCGAATAACGAGCGGTTTCTGTTGTTTGCGAAACCCGTATTTGAGGAATAAAACTCGTACCCGGAATAATTATCTGCCTCAAATGCCTCTCGATTAATTCAACTGGATATTTCGTTTTCATCCTAATAAGATGTAATAAAGAATATATTCTGTCTGGATATTCGGTAAAACTCTTTATTTTTATGAATGGAACATTATTTTTAAGTATAACTTCTGGATATTCTAGTGTAATGTTGCTATTTTCAAGGCTTTTACAACAAATGGACGTATCTAATACACACTTATAGCTATAGCCCTCTGATAAAAGTATTTTTGTCAATTGGCTCTCATATAATTTTATAACATCTTGAATATCTGTTAACTCACTTACCGATGACCAAAAACCAACAAATGCTTGACTCTGCAAGATTCGTTTTTTAAATACCATAAAATATGACTGTAAATGTTCCGGGACAACTACACTATCTATTTTTGTCTCTAAGTGATTGGTCATCCCCCAAAAATCTACATCAACATCACTGTCAAATTGACTATAATAATCCTCTAGGTTCCAGAGGGGGCCGAAACATGTATCATTCATCAGAGTTACCGAATCATATTGATAAAATGTTACCTGATTCAGCCCTTCTTTCCATGCCGCAAAATCATAACCAATATTATCTCTTTGGATAAAAAAATCAATCAGTCGTTCCGACTGTAAATATTGTACTATGTCCTTTGAAACATGGCTGTTAGAAACAAAAACTATGTCTGAATAAATACTTCGTATCGACTTTAATTGATAATAAATATATTCACTGACAACATTATATTTATTATAGTGAACATATACCAACAAACGCGACATTCTGCCTCCGTTATATTTTATTATTCTAGTAGTTCCCATTGGCTATTTCTCTGAATAAACCCGGTTGCTGCGTCTTCCTCTGCAATATTATCAGTACTAAACTTCCTACTAATAAAAATAGCTGGTGTGTCAGAAGTCTTGGCAAATAATAACGGCTGCTTATTACTATTTCGTACTGACACCGCCATTTTTAATTTTGCCTGATTAATTGAAGGTAGCTTACATTTCACTCGGAAAAACTTCTCGCCTTTGCCAAACGTTTTTAAATCCATAGAATTGTCGTTATATACATCAAAATGACGTTCTAAATCTAAAAATGTAAATGCAACATGTGTTTCAATATCTTCTAAAACCGTATATCTAAACTCGATTTCAATTGATTCATCTGGTTCAATTTGATTTTTTGAGACCAAGTTAATCTGCAAATCTTTTACAATATCACTCTGATGCAGAGGTTCTTCGTTTTCTGTAACTTCGCTTATTGAGGCAAGCACATTATCAAAACTGTATTGATTAGCTACATCATCAGGTTCTCCTAATGCCTTGACGTATCCTTTCTCTATAAGAAGAGCTTTATTACAATACTTTTTCACAGCTCCCATATCATGGGTGACAAGAATGGTCGTTTTTCCACTTTTTTTACGCTCTAGAAAATAATCATTACATTTACGCTGAAAGGCCTCGTCACCGACTGCTAGAACCTCATCAAGTATCAGAATATCTCCTTGAGCTTTAATGGCAACTGAAAAGGCTAAACGTACCTGCATACCACTAGAATAATTTTTTAGCTTTTGATTCATGAATTCACTTAATTCCGCAAATTCAACAATATCATCATACATTGCATCAATTTCTTCTGCAGTAAATCCTAACATCGCACCGTTTAGGTATACATTTTCCTTACCAGTTAGTTCCGGATTAAAACCAACACCAAGTTCAATAAAAGAAACTAATTTACCATCCACAGCTACAGTCCCTCTTTCAGGAACATATATTTGAGATAAAATTTTTAACAGTGTCGACTTACCAGAACCATTGCGACCAACAATTCCAAAAAAGTCCCCTTTTTCAACTTCAAAACTGATATCCTGCAAAACATTATACTCTACGTAGCCTTTAATCCCTTTAAATAAATTGACTAAAGTAGTTCTTAGACTCTGACTACTCTCCGTTGGAAGCTTAAAACTCTTGCTAACATGTTCTACTTTTACAGCAATATTATTATTATTTTTTACCATTACAAAATCTCCGCAAACTTTTTGGCATTTTTTCTAAACACAGTTATACCCAATAGGTAAACAACGACTGGAAGAATATACGGAATTGCCACAATAACAGGATTTTCAATCAATTCACTAACTGTAGTATTCCCAGAATAAACAATAAAATGTCTCAAGTCTTGAATAATTTGTGCAACAGGGTTCAACATCATCAATTTAGCAAATGTTACTTGCCCACGCTGTAAAATAAATGTCAATGAATAAATAATTGGTGTCGCATACAATCCAGCCTGTAAGAACACTTCCCAAATTGGACCAATATCTCTAAATCTTACAAATAAAGAAGATAGGATGAAAGCTATACCTGTTGCTAGTAATGCCAATTCAAAAAACAGTGGGATTATAACTAAAACGGACCAAGTAAAGGGAACCCCATTAATAGCAGCAAATACAAACACAACCATTAAGTTAATGGCGTAATTAATTGCAGCTCCTGCAACTGAAGAAAAGACAATAATTTCTTTCGAAAAATTCAATTTACGCAACAAATCTCCACGAGAAACAATGGACATCATTCCCATGTTGGTTGCTTCAGTAAAAAAGTTCCAAGTAACCATACCAAGCAGTAAGCTTACTGCATAATGAGGTGTCCCATCATCAAAACGTAAAAATTGTACAAATACTAAGTACATAATTGTAAATAGCATTAGCGGTTTCAAAATCGACCATAGGTGTCCAATCAAAGAACCTTGATAACGCAGTTTAAAATCAGTTTTTACCATTTCTTTCAAAAGAATCTGGTTTTCTCTATTCAATAAGTTCATAACTATTCCTTATAAGCAAATTTTGTAATAATGAGTGTTATAAATACCAATGTATGGAAAGCCTTATTTTTCCTCAATCCATATTTTCTTAAAATCCTGAATCGTTCAAGCATTGGTTTATCCATAATGGTTACAAATGCTTCAATTAATTCTCTATTTGACTGAGATAGAGGCATTTGTAGTAAGTGGCGGGCTTGTTTTTGACTATTTTTTATCAAATCCCAATAGACAGCAAATAAAATATGAGGGCGAATCCATTTTTTAAAGCGTTTTGAGAGAGTTCGAGCTCCTAAAACATTATCAGAATGCTGGCGGTACAGCTCCCCTGGTTGATCAATAAATACCAAATTTCCAAAGGCTGACGCAAGCAGGGCCAGATACCAATCATGCATCAAAATATCCTCAGTTACTTGCCACATTTCAGCAAGATGATGATTAATCATGGCGACACCGCCAGTCACAGTATTCTCAGTCAACTCTTGCACCAATTCCGTATTGGCATGATGAGATTGAGATTTTACCATGCTTTCTGCCATAACCTCTAGATTTTGATTGACAACTTTGAGGTCCATATAAACCATCAATGGCAAATTTGTTGGATAGGCTTGTGCTTTTTTCAGGCTAACTTCCAGTTTATTTGGTAGCCAAACATCATCTTGGTCACTGAAAAAATAGAAATCAGCAGTATCATAATGAACTAGCCTATGAAAACTTTTGATGACACCGAGATTTTCATCTGTCTCAACATCTATGAAATGAATTCGCTGATCTTGTTCAACAAAATCTTTAATAAGCTCTCTTGTTCGATCACTGGAACCATCATCACGAATAAATAGTGTCCAGTCTGTGTAAGTCTGTTCTTGGATAGAGCGAATTTGCTCAGCTAAGAACTGTTGACCATTGTAGGTCGACATGAGTATGTTTACTTTCATTGTAAAAATAATTCCTCGTACTCTTGGACGATTTTTTCCCAGGTGTATTCATCCTTCATGTGTTTTTTCGCAATTTCTCCTAATTCCACCGCTTCAGCATTCTCATCAATTTGGTTAATTAATTGACTCAGGCTACCTGACTCCTTACTCCAATACCGAGCACTTTCTAGGGCAACTTTGCGGTTAAAATCGACACCTAAAACCAAATTTTCATTGGTTTGCGCCAGCGCTTCTAGGAGACTAGGATTGGTTCCTCCAACTTCATGTCCATGAATATAAGCTCGACATTCTTGGCGCAGATACTTAAGTAGTTCTTGGTCATATACTGTTCCTACGAACTTAATCCGCTTATCGGATATAAAGCCTGTCTCATCTTTCAATTTTTGAAAATAGGCAGAGCCTTCATGGTTTGCAACAATAACTAAATCACGTCTCGTGTTGCTTGCCATAAACTCCCTAATTGCTGTCACATAGTTATTCTCAGGTACAAAACGACCGATAATCAGATAAAATTCTTTCTCTTTCATGTCCCAATTTGTAAAATATTGGCGAACTTGTTCAGATTCTTTTGTTAACTTAGTCGGACTTAAATCTGTACCATAGGCAATAAAGCGTGTATTGGTAGCTAAGTATTCAGATTGAATATAATCCTCAATTCCCTCATTATCAGCAATAATCAAATCAGCATATTTGACCATCATTTTTTCAGAAAATTTTAGATACCTCTGGACTGGCTTAGCCCACTTGGCCCGTTTCCATTCCAAACCATCTGGATTGACAAACAAGATACCTCCAACAGAGTGAATCTTTTTCGCAAAAGGTGCTATGAAGCCACCTATGGTATTTCCCAAGATATAGAAAATTGGTCGCTCTATCTGCTGTTCCTTAATGATTTTAAGGGCATAAGCGATCGCCATCATATCATAAGCAATCACACGAGCCGGTCCAAGTTTTGGTGGATTAATGGTGAAGCAATCTGCACCTAAGTAGGTCGAATGTTGGTGATGACTTGTATCCGATAAACAAGCCACATGATAACAAATCTTCTCAGATTGCTGGTGACTGACCAATTGTTGGACAAAGGTCTCAAAGCCACCATATTTTGCTGGCAGTCCACGACTACCGATAATAAAAACGTGTTTCATGAATCCTCTCCATCAAATTGCAGTTCTTTTCATTATACCATTTTTTAGTTTTTTTTCCTAATTCTATCCTAGTTTGGCTATAAAGCCTTTTCTTTTTCTACACTTCTAACTCCACAGTATAGATAAAAACAAATTTTGAGTTAATAAGAAAAATTTGATATAATATGTACTGGCTTTTACATAAAAATATAAAACTTAGAATTGTTAATAAATATGAAATTAATCAAACAGCTTATTCACATACTAATCTCCATCGGATTGATTGGAAGTTTTTTTCTCTATGCACATCTCATTCAAAACGAATTAGGTTCTACCAAAAATGATGGAACTATAGAAATAATCGCAGAACAACCAAACCAAGTAATCGACAGCATCCAAATAAATGGACGCTATATTCATTCATCAGAAATTATAGAAAACCAATGGGGAATCAATGATACTGATTTAATTCCTAACTTCTCTTCTCTAGGTGAGGAAAATTCACTCATAATTAAATCATCCTCTTCTGTAAGAACCTTATCATTTGAATACTTTGTTAGTGAAAATCCGACTATTGTAAAAATTAAAGTTGGTGGACAATTGGTTGAATCCGTTGACACATCAACTGGAGATAAATATAAAAATTTAGCCTTTATTGAACTTCCCTATACTTTACGGATAACTAAAGATAATCATTTTTGGTATCTCCACTTAATAGTTCTTGCTTTAGGCCTATCATGCTTTATCTTAAATGGATCAACACGGAGAATCAAGAGAAGACATATCAGCATCTTAACAATATTATTAATCACTCAATATATATTCACTACTTTTACATTCCCACGTTTATATCGCAACGAACTAGTACTATTTAATTCCAGTTTTAATAAAATGGAAACTCAACAGCTATTAGTTGCACTGACTTACCTGATATTTTTTAGTCTTTTGGGATACAAACAACTCCGAGGTCATATCTCTAAAGCCTTCAAAACGATTAGTCTATCAGTGATTTATCTTCTAGTTCCCATTTTTTCATTATTTATTATTGAAAATAGCTATTCACAATTCTCTACTCTTTCCCCAAACAGTCTTTGGAACAATCTAATCATTATCGGAGTCCTCTACCTAATACTGGTCTTTACAACTAACCTACGATTTGCCAGCCTATTAATTCTGTCCGCTTCAGTATTTATTGGTATAAGTAACCAACTTTTGATTGACAGCCGTGGTGCTCCTCTATTATTTTATAATCTTTTTCAAATCACAGATGGATTAAATGTAGCTTCTAGCGTAGCGATTAATATCAACAATCGGATGCTACAAAGCATGGTATTTTCTTATATTTTATTGACCTTCTTTTTCTTTATCCCTAAATTATATTTACCAAAACTTCTACCTTCTAGAACGTTCTATTCTAGTTATGATTTCAAATGGCCGAAACGTTTCAGCAGAATCTTACTAGGATATATAACTTTAATAACAATCGTTCCAATGATTAATAAAACTGTCGTCTCTAATGCAAATATATCATTGAACTACTGGAGAATGTACGTGACCTACGGTCAATTTGGGCTGCCACTCTCGCTCGCCTCTTTCTATGAAGATAGTAAAATAACTAAGCCTGACGGATACTCAGTTCCCAAACTTAATGAAGTTCTTGAGAATTACTCTCCTGAAACAGAAAAACAAACAATCCGGCCTAATATTATCTTTATACAGAATGAATCACAGAGTGATTTTTCAAACTTACAGGGATTAAATATGGAGCCTGATCCACTTTCA
Source organism: Streptococcus sp. 2022WUSS083 (assembly GCF_044427155.1). Lineage (NCBI taxonomy): Bacteria > Bacillati > Bacillota > Bacilli > Lactobacillales > Streptococcaceae > Streptococcus > Streptococcus sp. 2022WUSS083. The sequence goes on from NZ_JAOTGK010000004.1 coordinate 52,176, forward strand.
AACCAACATGCTTTAACAGATAATGCTGTTCACGGTACATTAAACGTTTCTGTATTTGGAGGCGGAACAGCTAATACAGAGTATGAAGTTCTGACAAGTAACCCAATCAGTTTACTATCTTCTAATTTATTTCCATATCAACAGATTATCACACAAGAACGACCAAGTTTTGCATCCTATCTAAAAGATAAAAATTATGAGACCGTGGCTCTACATCCTCAATCTGGAAATAATTACAACCGTCATGCAGTATATCCTCTACTAGGGTTTAATAAATCTTATTTTTTAGATTCGGAACCTGCTATTAGTAGCTTAGCACCACTAACAATTAATCGCGGCTGGCCATCTGATCAATTCTTATTCAACGGAATAAAAGAACTTTATGCCCAAAAAGGAGACCAACCACTATTTAGCTTTGTTGTCACTATGCAAGGACATGGAGGCTATCCAAGTACGGAAGAAATTTACCCTCGTGAAGTCAGCATTAATGGTTCAACATCTGAATACTTAGCTGAAACAGAATTTTTGACCAGCATGAAGAAGACGGACGAAGCATTTGCTGATTTAATTACTTTCTTTAGCACTTACAAAGAGCCTACGGTCATCGTCATGTACGGCGATCACCAACCTAGTTTGAGTCAAGAATTTTACGCGCAGTTTATGGATGAAAATAATCCTGCTGCTAAATATTCTACCCCTTTTGTGATTTGGTCTAATTTTGATATTAAGGAACGTGAATCTACAACTATTAGCCCAAACTATCTCGTTCCATATTTGATGGATATTTTATCCGAATCCGACTATGCCATTCCTCGATCACCTTACCAACAATTTTTGAGCGATATGCAAATCGAAGCACCTATCATTACTAGTTGGGGAAACATCGATAATAGCGGTCAACAAATTGAAGACATGTCAAGCCTATCACTTTACCAAACCTACTTACAACTAGAATACAATAGTGCCGTTGATAAACGACCTCTAACAGATCTATATGAGTGATAAAAATAGCCTTGCTCGTTTTTGAGCAAGGCTATTTTATCATCAATCATCCAAAAAACTTAATCATCTAAAAGATAAAGCTTGTAATTCTCGATAATTGATCGTAATTTTTCACCATATTTCGGATCAGTAGCATATCCTGATTGTCTTAACGCAAGAATCGCTTGTTGATAATCAGTTGCCTCCCTAAAACTCTGGTAATTTTTTATTCTCCACGGAGTAGAGGTAAAGAACTTAGCATAGTCTGCTACACTTTCATTCCATGAATTATATTTTCTAAACAAGTGCTTTTCTTGCTTCTTCTCACCATCACGGTATTCATTGGTAATGATTTCAATTGTATCCCCCGTCCATGCAGCATTCGCTTTGATGCCAAAAAGATTATTCCCATGAGTCGCCAAGTATGACGTTCCCCATGCACTTTCTAGGATGGCTTGAGATAACATGACGCTAGAAAGGATAGAATTCGCTTTTGAATTTTGCTCAATTGCAGGCACTAGATTAGCTATGAAACTTTTCTGATCATTAGAAAGTTTTCCTGTTTCAATACCTGTACCTGCAGTTCCTACTTTCCCTCTACAGCACCATACCAGTTCATCACACCTTGTGCCAATGCTTTCGCAAGACGAGTGTGATAAGAATCTTGTTTGATAACTTGTAACTCCGAAGGATTATCCATAAATCCTAGCTCCACTAGAATAGCAGGAATTGCTGTCTCGCGAAGGACTGCAAAAGTTTCTCTTCTTACGCCACGGTTAACTGCACCTGTTTCCTTAATTAAACTCTCCTGAACCTTGTTAGCTAAAATCTCACTTTCAGCTAAACGAGTAGGGTTATTATGCATTTCTTTATTAATTTTAGGTTGGTATTCCGGATCGTATTGATACCAGTATGTTTCGATACCAGTTGCATTCGAAACTCCTGCACCCGTCGCATTAAAATGGATACTAATAAATAAGTCTGCGTTGCTTGCATTCGTCATTCGTGACCTCTCTGTTTTGAAGTCTACATCATAATCACCTGTACGGGTCATCAAAACATTGATTCCATATTTCAAGAGATTTTCACGCAACTTATTTGAAACAGACAAAGCAAGATTTTTTTCATGTACGCCTCCATAAGAAGCTCCTGAGTCTCGCCCTCCATGTCCTGGGTCAATATAGACTGTGTAGGAGCGCTGTACCGACGGGGTTGATAAATGAGTCGTTGTTCCACCTGCACCTGTTAGGCCACCACTTGAGTCCTTATAATATAAGTGAACCGTGTAGGTACCTGTACGATACTTATGGTCTTTCTTATTAACAGTTAACTTATAACTGCCATCTGATTGACGAGTGGCTTCATACCAACGTATATCGTCTGACTGAGACCAGGTAGGTAAGAGAACACTTGCTATATCTTTCGGCGATGAAACATTAGTAACACGAACATCGAAGGTACCTTGGGCATCGTTACGATTTTCAATTGTGATGGTACCTGTTGGCTTCACTTCTGATAAATGAGTCGTTGTTCCACCTGCACCTGTTAGGCCACCACTTGAGTCCTTATAATATAAGTGAACCGTGTAGGTACCTGTGCGGTATTTATGATCTTTCTTATTGACAGTTAATTTATAACTTCCGTCTGCTTGACGCTTTGCTTCATACCAACGTAAATCATCCGTCTGTGACCAAGTGGGTAAAATAACACTTGCTATATCTTTCGGCGATGAAACATTAGTAACACGAACATCAAAGGTACCTTGGGCATCGTTACGATTTTCAATTGCGATGGTACCTGTTGGCTTCACTTCTGATAAATGAGTTATTGTACCACCTGCACCTGTCAAACCACCATTTGAATCCTTATAATATAGATGAACCGTGTAGGTACCTGTGCGATACTTATGGTCCTTCTTATTAACAGTTAACTTATAACTGCCATCTGATTGACGAGTGGCTTCATACCAACGTAAATCATCCGTCTGTGACCAAGTGGGTAAAATAACACTTGCTATATCTTTCGGCGATGAAACATTAGTAACACGAACATCGAAGGTACCTTGGGCATCGTTACGATTTTCAATTGTGATGGTACCTGTTGGCTTCACTTCTGATAAATGAGTCGTTGTACCACCTGCACCTGTCAAACCACCACTTGAGTCCTTATAATATAGATGAACCGTGTAGGTACCTGTACGGTACTTATGATCTTTCTTATTGACAGTTAATTTATAACTTCCGTCTGCTTGACGCTTTGCTTCATACCAACGTAAATCATCCGTCTGTGACCAAGTGGGTAAGATAACACTTGCTATATCTTTCGGCGATGAAACATTAGTAACACGAACATCGAAGGTACCTTGGGCATCGTTATGATTTTCAATTGTGATGGTACCTGTTGGCTTCACTTCTGATAAATGAGTCGTTGTACCACCTGCACCTGTCAAACCACCACTTGAGTCCTTATAATATAGATGAACCGTGTAGGTACCTGTGCGGTATTTATGATCTTTCTTATTGACAGTTAATTTATAACTTCCGTCTGCTTGACGCTTTGCTTCATACCAGCGTAAATCGTCTGACTGTGACCAAGTGGGTAAGATAACACTTGCTATATCTTTCGGCGATGAAACATTAGTAACACGAACATCGAAGGTACCTTGGGCATCGTTACGATTTTCAATTGTGATGGTACCTGTTGGCTTCACTTCTGATAAATGAGTCGTTGTACCACCTGCACCTGTCAAACCACCATTTGAATCCTTGTAATATAGATGAACCGTGTAGGTACCTGTGCGGTATTTATGATCTTTCTTATTGACAGTTAATTTATAACTTCCGTCTGCTTGACGCTTTGCTTCATACCAACGTAAATCATCCGTCTGTGACCAAGTTGGCAAAATAACACTTGCTATATCTTTCGGTGACGAAACATTAGTAATACGAACATCGAAGGTACCTTGGGCATCGTTACGATTTTCAATTGTGATGGTGCCTGTAGGTTGTGTAACATTGACCGAACTGGAAGCTGTACTGACTCGAGCACTTGGAACACTTGTAGAGCCATTCGAACTTCCTGCAATCGTATTGGAAGAACTTCTGGTCAGCGAATTCGAAGTACTACTTGTTGTACCTGCTGTCAAACTAGAATTAACCGTTGAGCTTGTAGTAGCCGAAGTTGCTTCCTCCTCAATTTTAGACGAGATTGCATTGCTATTATTCAAAGCAGTAGGCTTCTCAGCCGCGCTTACAACATCCTTCTTCCACTCGAAACTATAATCTGATAAGGTCTGAAAACTTCCATCTGTTAATTGTGCTGTTAACTTCAGCGAAAAGACTTGGTCTTCCTCCGCAAATGTAGACCGATCCAAAACCGCTACGTATCTCCCCTGCTCATCCATTGAGAATGTGACAGTAATGCCGCTATTTGTTTCAGAGCTAAACTGGGCTGTAACACCAATAATTTCCCCTTGAATGTTCGATAGAATAGCTTTAATCTGACCAGCCTCATCAACGACAGATAGCTGCCCGCCAGTTTCAGCAACCTGAGATGAAGAAACTTGACTAGATGGGGCATTTACCATATCCGCTTGAACAAGCTGAGCATTCAACGCGGATGCACACAAAGAAAGAAATAACAACGTTCTTTTTTTCACAAATATCTCCTTTATGTATTTCACATGTAAAAACAACTATATTTCTCAAAATAGATGTAATTACACTAATCCTTTATTTTTCTTCTTGCTTCTTTGTCAATAGCCAACCAGCAAAAATTATTATGAGTCCTAGTACAGTTAATGGAAGACCAGATTTCCCTGAGGTTTTTGGTAGTACCTTAGCTTTATCATTTGGTATAACCTTTTTCTTATCTGCTTCGGAAATACTACCTTTTCCTGTAGCTACATCAGAAATCTGACCATCCACTTGACCTGAAACATCTTGCAAATCATTTGAGTCATTTGAAACGCTTTGACTTGTTTGTGCCCCAGTATTTTCAATATTAGCTGTACTTTTATCCTCGACTTTTGATTGTAGACTAGCAGTTAGTTCTGCAATCTGTCGGTCTATTTCTGAAAAATCATACGGAAATTTTGGTTGCGAAGCAGTTGCAAGAGCTTGACCATATCCTATAGTTGCAGATGTAATAGATTCTAAATTAGAGTTTCCACTTTCCAACAATCCAGCTAATTCTTGTCCAGTTGCTTCTGCATAAGCAATATAATTATCAATCGCTGCCGACTCTTTATTCAGTAGTTCAACGATAACTTCTCTAGCGTATTTCAATGCAGCCAACTCGGCTTCAGGAGTACTTGCATCATCTTCAGACTCGTACTTAGAAACTATAGCCGCTGCTTCTTCTCTTCCGCTTTTTCCAGCGACTGTAAGTGTCTCAAATAAGTAATGATAATGTTGAGCTATGCTACCAATTAAATTTGCTTTAAGTTCATCTAAAACAACAACTTGCTCTGCTGTTAAGCTTGCCTTCAAGTCTGCAATTTCTTCATCCCATGCAGCTTCAGCACTACTCGATGCCATTTCTTCCATCATTCCCTCAAGAAACGCCAATCTATATTCTTGCATATCGATAGTCATTTTAGCTTGAATATATTCACGTACGGCAACTTTTTCATCATCAGTTAAATGATAGGTCGTACCTTGACTTGTCTCTGCTGCTACAACTGGAACAGATCCGGACGGTAATATAGCACCTCCTAGTAAAGCAAGAAGGATTGCTGACGTCAACAACGGCTTAACAATCGCTTTCTTTTTCATACACATCTCCTGTAGACTATTTCTTTTCTTGTTTATAGAATGCTTCCAAAGCTTCTTGCCAAGTTGGGATGACAAAGCCTGTCGTCTTTGCCTTGTCCAAGCTCATGGTTGAGTTGAATGGACGTTTTGCCTTGGCTGGGAATTGGCTAGAATCCACTGGCAATACCTTGGTGTTAGTATCCTTGAGGATTTCCGTAGCAAAGTCAAACCAAGTCGTATCTTCTACTGCATCGTTTGACAAATGGTAGTAACCAAATGCTTGCTTGGTGTCCACCAAGTGTACCATGAATTCCGCAAGTGTGCGTGTCCAGGTTGGGCGACCGTGTTGGTCATTGACTACTGTTAAAGTGTCTCGTGTTTGAGCAAGATTTTGCATGGTGAAGACAAAGTTTTTGCCATAGTTACCAAAGACCCAAGCCGTACGCACTGTGTAGAACTTGTCTGCAAACTTCTCAACTGCTTCTTCACCCAAACGCTTGGTACGACCATATTCTGATTGAGGATCTGGTTGGTCATCTACTTGCCACTCTTGACCGACTGGCAAATCACCGTTGAAAACATAGTCTGTTGAGATATAGACAAGGGTTGCACCGTATTTTGCTGCTGCCTTGGCAACATTTTCAGAGCCTGTTACGTTAATCTTGTAGTTGAGTTCTTTGCCTTCATCTTCTGCCATATCAACAGCTGTATAGGCTGCACAGTGGTAAACAACGCTTGGCTTAACTTCTGCAAAAAAGGCATCCACCTTGTCGGCATCCGTGATGTCCATTTCTGCTACGTCAGCGGCAACGTACTCAACACCACGCTCATCCAAGAGATAACGCAACTCTGTACCCAACTGACCATTTGCACCTGTAATTAAAATCATATTTGCTCCTTATTTCAAGAAAGGCTTGGGCAAGAGCCCTAGCCTTTAATAGTCTTATTTAATAACTTCCTGTGTCTTAGCATAGTTGGCTTCAACAGCTTCTTTTTCAGCCTTCCACCAATCTTGGTTGTCTGTATACCACTGGATTGTTTCTTCCAAACCTTCAGAGAAGTTGGTAAACTGTGGTGTCCAACCAAGCTCATCACGAAGTTTGCTTGCGTCAATAGCATAGCGCAAATCGTGTCCTGCACGGTCAGTCACGTGGTCATAAGCATCTTTTGGTTGACCCATTTTTTCAAGAATCAATTCAAGCACTTCTTTGTTGTTTTTCTCACCGTCAGCACCGATTAGGTAAGTTTCACCCATACGGCCTTTTGTCAAGATTGCCCAAACACCAGTCGAGTGGTCATTAGTATGAATCCAGTCACGGACGTTTTTACCCTCACCGTAAAGTTTTGGCTTGATACCTGCCAAGATGTTGGTAATTTGGCGTGGGATGAATTTCTCAATATGTTGGTATGGACCGTAGTTGTTTGAACAGTTTGAAATCGTTGCTTTGACACCAAATGAACGCACCCATGCTTTAACAATCAAGTCTGAAGCAGCCTTGGTTGATGAGTATGGTGATGATGGGTTGTAGTTGGTTTCTGCAGTAAATTTCTCACCTGGACCTTCGCCATGACCTGGCAAATCTTCACGCAAAGGAAGGTCTCCGTATACTTCGTCAGTCGATACATGGTGGAAACGAATATCGTATTTACGAGCCGCTTCAAGAAGAGTATAAGTACCGATAAAGTTGGTATGGATGAATGGGCTTGGATCGTTGAGGGAGTTGTCGTTGTGGCTTTCTGCTGCATAGTGAACAATCGCATCTGCCTTAGCAGCCAATTTGTCAACCAACTCAGCATCTGCAATGTCGCCAACAACTAGCTCAACACGGTCACCAAGGATGGCTTCAATGTTAGCTTTGTTACCAGCATAAGTAAGTTTATCCAAAACAGTTACGTGAACGTCTGGATGATTGTTATAAACATAATGTACAAAGTTTGAACCGATGAAACCAGCTCCACCAGTTACGATAATATTTTTAAATTGAGACATTTTTTTCTCCGAATTTTTATTATTTTGATAGTTTCCTTAGGTAGTGGGGACGCCAGCAAACCTTCGGTTTCATGGCTAAATTTTGAACCTAAGGTTTCAAAATTTCCCTGCAAGATTACGTAAAACGTAATCTCGGAACCTGTATTCACAAGTGAAGTACTTTTATATAAGAGATAGTTTTTCGCTAATCAAGGCAGTTTTTTGAGGGAATACTGACTGTATTCTGAAAAAAAACTAACGATGAGTAGCTGAAAAAATAGCCTTAGATGAACGTACTGAACTATGAATGCAGGTTCCTATTTTCACTACGGCGGAAACTATCGCGATTGGCTCGCTTTCTTTACTTCAAGATTTCCTTCAAGTAAGCAATCTTGGCAAAGTCTTTTTGATTATTGTTTTCTGCACGGTAGGAATCTTTTGAAGAGGCTTGGTAGATTTTTAGGTATTGTCCAAGTGTCGGTAGGTAATAGCGAACACCTGCTGTTTCTAGTTCTTCCAAATCTTCTAGCTCTACACCAGCAAATTCAGGCAGTGAATGTAGGCCTCCGAATTCAACAGATAAGCCATCTTTATAAAATTCATGTTCGTGACGGTCAACCAGGACATAGCCGAGTTGATTCATCATGGCAATCAGCTCATCTGCACGGTAAATCCGTTCGTCGTCTGGGGCTTCCCAGCCACGTGGATCACTTGGAACATGAATATCTAAATCTCCTGCCTGCCAGTCCTTCCCTGTGCGCCTTTCCAAACCAACTGAGCCCATTAACAAGGGAGTGAGTCCTAACTTGTTTAACTGCTCTGCTATTTCCAAAAAGGCTTGAAACATTAGAGGTCCTCTTTTCTCAAAGGCTTAACGTCCTTGAGGAGTGGGTGATTCTCATCTGCTTCTGAAACTTCTGCTTCTTCTAGGTTTTCCCACTGGATGTCGAGGCTAGGGTCAGCGTAGTTGACGAAGGCATACTTAGGCTTGAGTTCCAAAGCCCAGTAGTCATTAACCAAGTAGCTGTAAGCCACGAAATCTGACAAAACTTGGAAACCATTGGCAACGCCACGTGGGACAAAGATACCTTTTGAAGCATCAATAACGGTTTGATAGGTATTACCGAAGGTTTCGCCTTCACGAAGATCTACCCAAGTTCCCAAAACCTTACCGCCATCTGCCACTGAAATGTATTTATCCCAAGGCTCAGCGTGAAGACCACGAAGAACATTTTTGCGAGAGAAGGAAACATTATTCTGCAATTTTCCTTCTGCAAAGAAGCTTTCAGGGAAGCCGAGAGGCAACATTTTTTCCTTTTGGAAGTTCTCCTTAAACCAGCCACGGTTGTCACCATGAACAGGAATGTCAAATTCTAACATTCCTGGAATAGCTTCAACTGGGCGAGCTGCTAGTGTTTTACCGAAAAAGTTTTCTGTCATTAGGCTTCTCCAATCAAACGGAGCAAGTATTGTCCGTATTCATTTTTCTTAAGTGGCTGTGCCAATTCATGTACTTGTTCTTTTGTAATATAGCCCATGCGGTAGGCAATTTCTTCCAAGTTAGCCACTTGAACGTTTTGCAAACGTTGAACCGTTTCGATGTACTGTGCAGCTTCCAAGAGGCTCTCATGCGTACCTGTATCCAACCAGGAAAATCCACGACCCATAAGCTCAACAGATAAGTCGCCACGCTCTAAGTAAGCCTTGTTGACATCTGTGATTTCCAACTCACCACGAGGTGAAGGCTTGATATTTTTTGCAATCTCCACAACATCATTGTCATAGAAATAAAGACCAGTAACCGCAAAATTTGATTTTGGCTCTTCAGGTTTTTCTTCGATAGAGATGGCATTCATATCTGCGTCAAACTCGACAACACCAAAGCGTTCTGGGTCTTTTACTTGGTAACCAAAGACAGTCGCGCCCTTTTCTTTGCTTGCTGCACGTTGCAACATCTTGGTCAATCCATTGCCGTGGTAGATGTTATCACCAAGGATTAAGGCTACATTGTCATCACCGATAAATTCTTCACCGATAATGAAGGCTTGCGCCAAACCATCTGGACTTGGTTGTTCTGCATATGAAAGTGAAATTCCAAGTTCAGAACCATCTCCTAACATATCCTTAAAACGTGGAAGATCTTGCGGAGTTGAAATAATCAAAATATCTTTGATTCCAGCCAACATCAATGTTGACAATGGATAATAGATCATTGGTTTATCGTAAATTGGCATCAACTGTTTTGAAGCTGCGCGCGTTAAAGGATACAAGCGTGTACCTGACCCACCAGCTAGAATAATACCTTTCATATAAGAGTACCTTCCCTAAATTAATATCAGTTCATTATACCATATTTTTAAAGATATTGTCATAAGAAAAAAGCCTGTAACAACAGACTTTAACAAATTATCCTAAGGCAACATCCAAAATCATCATGATGATAAAACCGGCCATTAAGCCCAGAGTTGCAATATCCGTATTGCCATTTGTCTGCGACTCTGGAATGAGCTCTTCTACGACGACAAAAATCATGGCTCCTGCCGCAAAGGAGAGGGCATAAGGTAAAATAGGTGTCATAAAGGTGACCGCAAAAGCCCCTATGACTGCTGCAATCGGCTCGACAATCGCTGACATTGATCCCCAGTAAAAAGCTTTCCACCTAGATGCACCGTCTGTACGAATTGGAATAGCCAAGGCTGCCCCTTCAGGAATATTTTGTATACCGATCCCAATAGCAAGACCGATTGCACCAATAAAAGCTGCTGGACTATAGTTAGAAGCAAGTGCACCAAATGTAACACCGACCGCCAAGCCTTCAGGAATATTGTGAATTGTAATAGCTAAGAAGAGCAGGGCTGTTTTGGATAGATTTTTTCTCTCCTTCTCACCACCGCCTTCTGCCTTATCTTTATCATTTCCCAAATGCAAATGCGGAACCCAGGCATCTACCAAGCGTAAAAAAATACCACCTGCTGCAAAGCCTACTGCTGCTGGTATCCAAGCCAAATTGCCGTATGAACTTTCAGCATACTCAATTGATGGGGCTAATAAAGACCAAAAAGAAGCCGCAATCATAACACCAGCTGCAAAGCCTAGCATGGTGTCTAGCAAACGACGACTAACTGTCTTAAAGAAAAATACAACGGCAGACCCCATAATCGTACAAAACCATGTGAATAAACCACCTAACAAAGCCTGTAGAACTACAGACTGATTAGTAAACCAAGTCATAACTAACATCCTATCCTGTTTAATCTTGCATATCCTATAAATTAAGATACCCTAATTTATTATAAAATTCAAGCTTTTTCACTTAAATAAATAAGAAAATATCTAAAAAATAAAAGACCTAAAACTACATTAAATGTCGTCTTGGTCTTTCCATAATCAGGTACTGATTAATTTATCACATATGTCTAAACGGATTGGTTGAAACAGTTGAAGGTAGAATTTCGACATCCCAACCTTCATTTGCCTTCCATGTTTCCAACAATTCAGCAATTTTCTTGATAAACAAGGCTTCGATATGGTGGCCTGGATCAATAGCCAGCAAGCCCTGGGTCAGCATGTCCTGCCCAGTATGGTAGTAAATATCGCCTGTGATGTAAACATCTGCTCCCTTGGCAAGAGCCTCATGGTAATAGGAACCACCACTGCCTCCACAGATGGCTACACGGCTGACATACTGCTTGGCTTGATGCCCATAGGTCACTAGACGGACAGCATCTAGACCAAAGACAGACTTGACTTTCAAAGCCAAATCCTCCAAAGTCTGCTCTGCTATTGTCCCCACACGACCAAGCCCCTGCCCCTCGGAAGTTTCAATCAAGTAGGTAGTATCTTGAATTTCTAATAGTTCACAGAACCAGTCGTTGAGCCCCCCCTCAACCACATCAATATCTGTATGACTGACATAGACTGCAATATCATGCTTAATCAAATCAAGATACATTTTAGTTTGCGGATTGTCAGCCACCAAATCCTTTATAGGACGAAAAATCGGAGCGTGTTTGACGATAATCAAATCCACCTTTTTATCAATCGCCTCTGCCACTGTTGTCTCACGAATATCCAGAGCCACCATGACACGTTGAATCTCTTTATTAAGGGTACCAATTTGCAGCCCTTTGACATCGCCTTCCATAGCTAAAGAAGGGGGACAAAAGGCTTGATAGCGCTCAATAACCTGACTAGCTAACATGGAGTACCTCCTGAATTTGTTGGATTTTTTGGGAAATGGCAAAGCGGTCACCTTGGCGTTCAGATGGAACTTGTTCCAAAGCAAAACTTAATTTTTCAAGTTCTCTTCTCCACTTTTTGACGAAAACTGGTGAAGCCTCCTCTAGTAGATAGGGACCAAAACGATGTTCAACTTCTGATAATCTCATCTGTCCTGATTCTGCAACGAGGATTTCATATAACTTGCCATTTTCTTCCAGAATCTTTTCAGCAACCAATCTAAAACCATTTTTTTCCAACCATCGACGCACATCATCTTCACGGTTATTTGGCTGGAGTATCAACCGTTCAATGGTCGCAAGCTTTTCTTTTCCTGCTTCTAAGATTTCCGCAATCAAGCGCCCTCCCATACCTGCTATGGTCACGGCAGTCATCTGGTCAGACGTCTCAAACGCACCTAAGCCATTTGCTAAACGGACTAGAATTTTTTCTGTTTGTCCCGCCTGCTCTACATTCTGGAGCGCTGACTGATAGGGACCTTGAACGACTTCCCCTGCAATGGCAAAATCAATACGCCCCTGCTCTACCAAAAAAAGAGGGAGATAAGCATGGTCACTCCCTACATCAACTAGACGTGCCCCTTGTGGGACAAAACTTGCGACTGTTTCCAGCCTTTTAGATAATTTTGTTTCCATATCAATCTTTCCAGAGATCCATTGCATCAAGAAAGTCACTTGAAACAGTCACATTCTTAGGAGTCTGAATTTCTCTTTCTGCATTTTTCGCTTCTACTTGCGCAACTGTAGTAATTCCCTCACGGCGCCAGTTTCGTAGAATAGCTTGGATGTATTTCCAATTTGTTTTGTTGTTAAAAACAGCTTCTTTCAAGGCTGCACGAACCAAATCAATCGAAGTTTTGTCTTCCTCAATAGTCTTCTGCAAATCTTCGATTTCAAACGGCGATAAAAAGCGGCCCAATTCACGTTCAAAATCACCCACCAAGGTCTTCAAATCATTCTCTGGCTGCACAATCTCAACTGCCTGTTTTGGAGTTAACAGAGCATCCAATTTTTCAAAAGCAGGAAGCGCATCGAATATCATTTCAATTTCACCAGCAATACTGATTGTCTTAAATTCTAAGAGTCCAGCATCTTGGAGATTTTCAATAGCTTGATTGACCTGGGCAACTGTTTTACCAGTAGCTTGAGCAATCTCACTAGGCGCTAATGATTCGATGGCTGAAGAATTTTGATAAAAGAAAAACTGCCAAATCAAAAAATCATCTGCCGACGGAAAAAGCTCTTGATAGTGGAATAATATTGCTGCTGGCAGGACCAAATGTCCCTGACGAAATTGCTGTGAATAGTTCATACTTCCTCTTTAAAGACTAGCTGACTGGGCTGATTGTTCAAAGATATGCCAGTCGTATGGAGTTTCTTGATAGACAGCGTAATTCACCCAGTTGGTAAAGAATTGTGCTGCTGGTAAATTCCAAGAGAGAGATGGTTTGCTTGTAGGGTCATCTTCTTTGAAATAATTTTCCGGTAAATGGGGATTTTTTCCAGCTATACAATCACGTTGGTATTCCTTAGCTAGGGTATCCCTATCATACTCTAAATGTCCAAAACTATAAATTTCTCTTAAATCCTTGCTGGCCAAAATGGACAGACCAACTTCTGGACCTTGTGATAAAATCGTCAACCCACTCAGATGGGCAATATCTGCTTCTCTTACTTCCGTATAACGGGAGTGTGGCGAACGAAATTCATCGTCAAATCCACGCATAAGAGGGCTAGTTGGATTAGTCACTTCTTGACAGTATACCCCTGATAGTTTTCGATACATACTGTGTTTGGGTACACCATAGCGTGCATACAAACCAGCCTGTGCTCCCCAACAAATGTGCAATGTTGAATAAACATGTGTTTTTGACCAATCAAAAACTTGAGTAAGTTCTTGCCAGTAATCAACTTCCTCAAAAGGTAAGTTTTCAACTGGTGCTCCTGTCACGATGAGCCCATCAAAATAGCTATCCCTGACCTGCTCAAAAGTCTTATAAAACTGCTTCAAATGGTCCGAGTGTGTATTTTTGGACTCGTGACTAGCCATGTAGAGAAATTCAACCTCTAGCTGTAAAGGAGTGTTAGCCAAAAGACGGAGCAACTGAGTCTCCGTCACGATCTTCTGTGGCATGAGATTGAGAATAAGGATTTTGATAGGACGAATGTCCTGATGACTAGCTCGGTCACTATCCATCACAAAAATATTCTCTTTTCTCAAAATTTCAACTGCTGGTAATGATTTTTCAATTTTAATTGGCATAAGCAACCTCCCAATTTTCTTATATTTATTATAAGACAGGTTGCTATGCAATTCAATTAGAATAAAAATAGGACCAGTTATAAGTTTTGGCTATAACCTTAGATTAATAGTGCATCAAAACCTTGTAGTCGTAATCGCCGATTGCTTCGCGGCCTTTCAAATCATCTAGCTCAATCAAGAAGGCACAGCCAGCAACGATACCGCCAAGCTTTTCAATCATTTCGATCGTAGCTTTTACAGTACCACCAGTTGCCAACAAGTCATCGACAATCAAGACACGTTGTCCTGGTGTGATTGCGTCTGCATGCATCGTCAATGTATCTACACCATATTCTTTTTCATAGTCAGCTGAGATAACCTCACGTGGTAACTTACCTGGCTTACGAACTGGTGCAAAACCGATTCCCAATTCAAAGGCAACTGGACATCCAACGATGAAACCACGCGCCTCTGGCCCAACAATCATATCTATTTGCTTATCTGTCGCATACTGAACGATTTCACGTACTGCATAGCTATAAGCATTTCCATCTGCCATCAAAGGGCTAATGTCACGGAATTCGATACCTTCTTTTGGATAGTTAGGAATTGTTGCGATGTAATCTTTTAAGTTCATTTGTCTCTCTCTTTTTAAAAATAATTTTTACTCTTCATTATACCATGAAATTGTTTTTTGGTACATTTCAGACCTATATCTTTAGCAAATCGTCTCCTCACATTCGCCACACAAGCTGCCCTACTATGTCCACCATAGGAAAAGCTCCCTTGCTGATTAAAGTAAGACTGCTCCCAGCCAACCTCATTTCTTCCTTTTTGGTAGCGACGAAAGCGAGTAGGCGATAAATAGACTCCCATCTTTGAGCGTAGCAATTCTTTCCGAAAAACGGGATCCAGCCTGCCAACTGGAGCCATATCAAGTTGTCTATGGCGCTTATTATTAGCTCTGGCATAATTGAAGGAAGCCCCGTTTACCACGCCATTGACCTGAGGTCGTTCTTCTAAAATCAAGGCAAATTGTCCATCTTGATTTAGGATAAATTCGCTGTGAAAATGAATCAAAATCTTCATATTGACTGGCAAGGTCTTCTGATTTTTCTTGCCGAACAGTTGTTTATTGTGTAGGCGGGCAGATTCTCGTAAGCGGTAAGACCACCGAGGTAGGCTACGTAAATAGGCTACCAGAGCCTGCCAGTCTGTTTTTCCTTTTCCAAACTGCTGACGTACCCAAACAGCCTGCTGATAGGAAATAAGGTAGCGCAGTTGATGGACCTGCCTGTTTAACGGCCGTTTGACTTCTAATTCTCGAACTGGAAAAGCCTTATCAACTAGCTTAGCAAAGTACCGCCAAAAGGGATGGTGTGGAGGACAATTCACATCCATCTTCTGCAAAAGTTCAGGTAATATCCCGTGACTTAATTCCTCAGGAAAATCTAACATATTCATACTTTGCTCCAATAAAGCCGTCGCTTTCTCTTGGCTTAAAGAGCGACTGTCAACTTTTATCAACTGATAAAAGCTAGTTGAGGCAAAAATGGCAGCTTCTTTTATGAAATTTTGAACAAATGCTGGGATGTCTTCTTGTTTTAGAGGCAACAGTTGTTTCAGGAAAACCTTTTTGATGGCTCTTTCTGACCATCCTACTCGCCGTAATTCAATCAGTGCGTGCTTTATTTCGGTTATCTGTTCAAGATTTTTCAACAGACTTTTTTGCCTGATAAACCTATAAGTGTAGAGAAGCATTCCAATCACTCCAACAACAACCAGAGCTTCTACTGTCATCAAACACGACCACATAGCCATTCATAAATTTCCTGAACGGTGCCAAGCGCCATCAACTCTTGTTGGATAACTGTTTCTTTCAATTCTTGATATATTTGACTTTCTGAAATCTCTCGCTTCTGCGCCTCTTTGTTGACCCGCATGACCCCATCCGTAATCGTGACGAATTCTAATTCTTGGAAAATCTGAATCATTTTAACCAATAGACTGTCCTTAATTTTTAAGTAACCAGCCAAATCTTTCAGTTTGTAGCGGACATCAAACTCATCAAATTGGTAAATAGTCTTGTACAATTTAGCGAATTGTTCTCGGCTACCATAACCATCTAGATAGTACGGTTTGGCAATTTCATTTTTAAAATAAATGGCTTCAAATTCTCTTTCCTGAAAATAGCTACGCAGACTACTGAGGTCCTCAGGCAAGTTAGCTAAGACAATTGCTTTGTTATCTGCTACTGGATTTTCAATGTCCAAAATTGGGACTCCAGCAGGAATAGGATGGTGCTTTCCACGAATATTATAAAGTTGAACACCATTGACCCGAGCATCAACCAACATGAGCTGAAGACTGGTATTGCCATTCCATTGATTGACAGACAAGGTGACAGCTAGTTCTAAGCTCTTGGCCTGTGAAAATTCCAAGGCTAGATTGCCCTTACCAAAAGCAACCACTTCAAATCCAGCAGCACCTTTAGTAATGCGTAGTTTCAAATGAGCATTATTCTGCCCCATGGTTCTTGCTGATTCTACCTGAAAGTCTCTGATGTAGAATACAGGCTTTTTATTATCCATGCCGTAAGGCGCAAGCTTCTCGAAAGATTTTAGAGTATCTAGGGTTAATTCCTCTAAATCCAATTCTTCATCTAAGACCAGCGAAGACTTGCTGGATAAATCCAATTTATTTTCGATAATGTAGTCTGCCAAGGTTAGAGCAAGCTCTTCAAGTTTGTCAACTTCCAAGGTCATACCTGCTGCACCAGCATGGCCACCAAAGGCGATAAATAGGTCCTGATGATCTTTAAGGGCCTTGAAAATGTCAACCGCTTCAACAGAACGAGCCGAACCCTTTGCCTTACCATCTTCAATGGACAAGACGATAACAGGCTGGTGCAATTCTTCTAGTAGGCGTCCTGCTACAATCCCTAAAACACCTGGGTTCCAACCTTCTTTAGCCAGAACTTGAACAGGTCTATCATGACGGAGCATGGTTTTTGCTTCATCGTAAATTGCTTGGACGACATCCTTACGCTCGACATTCTTACTGTCAATCATGAGAGCAATCTCATGGGCCTCTTCGTCATCAAAACCAGTCAGTAATTCGATGGCTGGATTAGGATCATCAAGTCGACCAAGGGCATTCAACCTCGGAGCAAGTTGGAAACCAACTGTTTCTTCATCAATACTGTCTATGTCAATACCAGCTATCTTTATCAACTCTTGCAAACCTGCTCGCTCAGTCTGTTTGAGAAGGGACAGACCATATTTGACCATGACACGATTCTCATCGGTCAAGCTAACCATATCAGCGATGGTGCCAATTGCGACCAAATCCAGCAAGTCTGCATGAACCGTTTCAAGAAGAGCACAAGCCAATTTGAAAGCCACACCGCAGCCTGCCAAATGTTTGAAGGGATAATTTCCCTCTGGATGCTCTGGATGTACAATCGCATAGGCATTGGGAAGGGTTTCCTGCATGGAATGGTGGTCAGTCACGACTACATCGACACCCATCTCCTGGGCATAGGCAATCGCTTCATGCCCCGCTACGCCATTGTCCACCGTCACAATAAGAGAAATCCCCTGCTGCTCGATAAAATACTTGTAAACTGACTGATTCGGCCCATAGCCATCTGTGAAACGATTGGGAAGATAAACTTGGACTTCTGCCCCCATTTCCTCCAGAGTTTCTTTCAAAATCGATGCCGAGGTCATGCCGTCTGCATCATAATCTCCATAAATCAAAATTTGTTCGTAATCTTCGATTGCTCGGCGAATCCGCTCTACCGCCTTGTCCATATCATGTAGTAAATAGGGATCGTGAAGGTCTTCTAAGCTTGGTTGTAAGAAAGTATGCAATTCTTCCGCCGAATGGATGCCACGTTCATACAGCAACTTAGCCGCTACCGGGTCCACTCCTTCTTTTTTAGCAATTTTGATAAATTGTTCATCAGAAAAACCGGTCAATAATTGCCAGTCATAATTGGGTTTTATCACGTTTTTTTACTCCTTAATACTCAAAATCACAAGTAACCTGTAACTTTTCCGAGTATAAACTATCTTTCTATTATACCATTTTCCAAGAAAAATGGAGCAAGGTAAGACCGAAACAGAATGTCGATCCCTTGCTCCATGAAGAACTAATAGTGCAATTTATAATAAAGGTGAAATAATTCGCAGTAGGGCTCCTCCCAAACGCTTATACCAAGAGTACGTTTTATGGAAGGTTAGAAGGTTAATTTGCTGTGATTTTTTGAAGGAATGAGCAAAGTCATCCTTAATAGCTGCCAAAACTGCCGAGTGATTGTAAATATAGAGGCCACATTCAAAATTAAGATAAAAAGAGCGAAAATCCATATTCACCGTACCAACAGTAGCTTTCTTATCATCGACCAAAACAACTTTGGAATGGACAAATCCAGGCTGGAATTCAAAGATTTCAATTCCTGCTTCCAAGTAAGTCGGAAAATCAGTACGAGCAGCCAAATAGGCTGATTTTTTATCATAGATGTGCGGGAGCAGAATGCGAACCTCGACTCCACGCTTCGCAGCATAAGTCAAATTATCAACCATTTCATCATCCAACACTAAGTAGGGTGTCATGATATAAATATAATCCGTTGCCGACTGAATCATGTCTAGGCAGACTCGTTTGGCTACCTCATCTCCATCAAATGGATTCTCGCCATACGGAAGGAAGAAACCTTCAGCATCAATGGTTTCCGTCTCTAAATCTTTATGCGTTTTGAGGTATTGTAGATCATCTGTCTCTGTCTTTTCATTGTAATTCCACATTTGAAGGAACATCAACGTAAAGTTTGCAACAGCTTCTCCCCTAATCATAATCGCTGCGTCTTTCCAGTAACCAAAACGCACTTTCTTGTTGATGTATTCATCTGCGATATTAATGCCACCAGTAAAGGCAACCTTTCCATCAATAATCGCAATTTTTCTATGGTCACGGTTATTTTGCACTGTAGATAAGGCTGGGATAATTTGAGAAAATACTTTGGCTTTTATCCCATATTTTCTCAAGGTTTTATAGTAATTATAGGGAAGATTGGTCAGTGAATTCATCCCATCATACATAAAACGAACTTCCACCCCTTGCGCTGCCTTTTCCTTCAAAATGTCAAGGATAGAATCCCACATATATCCCATATCGACAATAAAGTACTCCATGAAAATATACTGCTCTGCCTTTTTCAATTCTTCTAGTAGAGCTTCAAATTTTTCCTGACCTGTTGAAAAATAGACGGCATCCGTATTGGTATGAATTGGGTAGCCAACGTACTCACTCATGAAGTGAGCTAATTTCAATTGCTCCTTATCTTCCTGCTCCAATGCCTTCATGACCTTTTCAGACGTCTTACTATACTCCCGAAGTCTTTGTGCTTGCTTATGAAAATTTTTACGATAACGTTTGGTTTCAATGTTGGACTGCAAAATAAAATAGAATAGAGCACCAAAAATCGGAATACCAATGACAAAAATAATCCAGGTTAACTTAAAACTGGTATTCATCGGTCTATTGATGATTGAAATAGCCACAAAAATCGAAAAAATTTGCAAAACAATCAATAAAGCAGGCATATAGGTAGCTGCCGAACCTACCAACCAAAGAATAAGGAAAATGGTTAGAATAATCAAACTAATGACAATAAATGTCCGACTATATATAATTTTCCAAAGTTTTTCCATACATCTCTCCCTTATTTTTTTACCATTATAACAGATTTTAGTTCATTATCCTACTCAAAATAAATAGTCTCTATAATTCGATATTTCTGAATATTTTAAATATATAAACATATTCAATTTATATTGTAAAGACATATATTTTTTGATAAGATAGGCATGAAATAACCCGTTTTAATTTATTACCCCGTACACATTATCAAAAAGGAGGAAGTTCGTATGAAACTTTCATATAAGAAAAGGCTGTTGAATCAAGTCCTACTTGCCTCAACAGTTCTTTTAGCTGCATCTCTCGCTCAGGGAACGGTCTTCGCAAATACAGAGGAGATACCACCTACTACTAGTGAAACAGTGACTCCACTGCCTGAAGAGACTCCTATCATGGAAACTAGCACAAGCGGAGCTACAGATAATCTTGTAGAAGGGAAGGAGGCAGAAAAACAAACTGAAGAAATAGCAGATACTTCTCCTGCAGCTGTTTCCACAGAAGAAGATACAACATCTTCCGAGCCCAATGCCGAGGAAACTATGCTCAGAACAGCTAATAATGATAATCAGGATACTACAGAAGAAAAATCTGCCGTACCGACTATTGATACAGTTACACTCGAAACAAAAACTGTCTATCTATCGGAAGCAGTCACTATCACAGAATCCGCCACACTTCCAGATACGACTGAAAAAATAGAATGGACATTAGATGGAAAACCTATTTCCGAATGGAAAACCTGGAATTTGAAAGAGGGAGATTTCACAGGCGATACATTTATCACAGTAGAAGAAAGCAGACAGGATAACCAACTTCATTTGAATATCCAGCTCGCAGCTCTCTTTGGAGAAGATTTGAGTAAACGGACACCGAGTAATATTCGCCGTACCTATCGACATTTTATAAAAGATATGCTGTTGGAAGGTACTAGTGCCGATGGAAACTTGATAATTTCAAAAACTCTTCATTTCCGTCCTTATGAAGCCTACCGTACACATGAGGAAATGTTGACAGAGATTGAGGAAACTAAAAATAATGCTGCGACCGACCGCCTAGTAAGGATTGAGTCAATTGGTCAATCAGCTGAAGGTAGAGACATTAAAATGGCTGTTGTGGCTAAAGATCAAGCAAGTATTGATAAATATCTTACTGAGACAACACCACTCATGCTGACCCAACCCGACCAGATGCTGAAACAGTTGCAAGCTGGAACCTTCGACTATAAATTACCTATTCTCATCAACAACACTCATGCTGATGAACAACCCGGCATAGATGTGGTAACTAGCCTATTCAAAGAATTTGCACAAAAAGATACCATCACCTTCCCATCTACAGATGCCGATGGAAATCCTGTTACTCTTCATTTAAAAGTGACAGATTTGTTAGATAAATTTATCTTCTTGTTCAATTTCACAGAAAATCCTGATGGCGATGTTAAAAACTTGCGTTCACTAGTAAATGGTTTGGACCCTAACCGTGATACTGGTTTCCAAGTGAATCCAGAAACACAAGCCATCGTCCGTCAAATCCACAAATGGAATCCAATATCTGTTTTAGATATTCACGGTTTTGTATCTGGATTTCTCATCGAGCCTGCCACTCCGCCACATGACCCGAACTTTGAATATGATTTACTAGCCGATATTATGCTGGAAAAAGCTCATGAAATGGGCCGAGCAGGTATTGCAAATTCTAAATATGAACGCTACACCATCCCTAAAGTCCACTGGGGAGATGGTTGGGACGATTCCTTCTCAGGCTATACAGCGGTGTATGCAATGTACCACGGTATTCTTGGACACACAATTGAAATTCCAGAAGGAAATCAAGAATCATTCAAGGCTGGATTTTTTGCAGTTCTTGGTGGCATTCACAATATGGCAACCAAGCCAGACAGTCTTATGGAAATGCGTCTCAAATACTATTCACGCGGTGTCAATAAGGTAGAAGATCCAAAAGCAGAGTCTGAACTAGTCGGACCAGACGGAGCTGTTGTCGGACGTGTCAAAAAAGACCAGCCAAAATTCTTCCCAGACTACTATGTGATTCCTATGACGCTCGATAAACACAACGATATGCAAGAAGCATTTAAGATGATTGAATATTTCAATCGTAATGGGGTTGTTGTCAAGGAATTAACTGAAGATGTTGGAAACTTCCGCAAGGGCGACCTAGTTGTCGATATGGCTCAAGCCAAACGAGGATTCGCTAACCATGTCCTCTACGCTGGTTCTGATGAATCTGCTTGGGGAGCCATGTATGCTGAATTAGTGGTCAACTTCCCAGATATGAAAGGCTTTAGCGCCAAGGCTGTATTTGAAGAAAACGCCTTTAGCGGCAAATTAGGTAGCATCACATGGACAAAAGCTCCACGTACTATGGAAATTGATTTCAAAGCGCCTTATTATGTCGTCGCAAACACCTCTGAAAGCGCCGTTCAGGCCATTAATCAAGCCATCAAATCAGGCGCTAAGGTCTACCTTACAGACGATGGCTACATCATGGAAACTAACCAATTTAGTCACTTACTGGACACCTATGCTCTATACGGCGAGCCTCTCTATAAGAAGCCTATTGGACAAGAATTGAAAGCAATGAAGGTGTATGCTCCTTCTCACTCTTATAGTTGGGCAGGCGACTTTGCCATTCTTGCAAATGCTGCACTTGCGGTAGAACGAATGGGCTTTGAAATTGTCAATAGCGCAGATGAGGCTGATGCTATCATTCTCGAATCAGACCAATTCGATGCCAGTGTATTTGGTAAGAAACCAATTATCATCGTAGGTGGTATCGCCATGCAAAAACTGGAGGAATTAGGAATCTTAGCAGGTTTCAATGCGGAACAATTTACAGATGGTGGTGACTATGAAGGTCTCATGCGGGCTATTATTGATGATAAAGATCCATTAACAAGTGGCTACGCCATGAATGGACTTTTCTATTCCAACTCCGGTAATTGGATTGAAGGCATTCCTGAAGGATTTAAAACGCTTGTTAAAATTGCTGACAAAGATTATTATATCGCAGGTTGGTGGCCTGGTCATGACAAATTAGCCAATAAAATTGTCGCCATCGCTGGAAATTATCAAGACCAACCTGTCTTTATCTATGCAGGTAATCCAACAAACAAGGTCCACCCTGTTCACTTCTTCCGTTGGGTGTCCAACGCCCTATTTGGTAGCCAATTAGCAACCTTAGAAGACTTACCAGCTGTAGAAATTCTTGTACCACAACCTGAAATGCAAAAAAATATTCTGGATGAGGCGCCAAAAACTGCTACAGTAGTACATGCCACCAAGTCTACCGATGCAAAACAACTACCTCAAACAGGTGAAAAAACAAACTATATCGCTATCGCATTAGGTAGCCTACTTCTAGGCAGTATCGCCTTACGTAGAAAAGAGCGTAGCTAGTCTACACGAAAACGCCGAGTTTTATTTCGGCGTTTTTCTATGCTTATTTTAAATTAAATACTGTACTGGCCAAGTAGTCTGCTATTCTTGGAAAGAGAGTATAGAGTTTATGAGCAGCTGCTAGTGACCAAGGAAGGTTGATATCCCGCTTCTTCTTGCCCATAGCCGCCACAATCTTCTTGGCAACATAGTCTGGTTGCAGCAAGAAAGCCTTGACGCTCTCTTGATAGCTTCCGTCAGGATCTGCCTGATCGAAAAAGCTGGTTGCGATTGGACCTGGATTGACCGTAGTAACTGTCACACCATACTGGGCTAATTCCAAGCGAATGGTATTGGAAAATCCCATAGCTGCAAACTTGGTCGCCGAATAAACTGACGACTTGCTTGAAGCAATCAAGCCTGACATGGAAATGATATTGATAATCTGCCCGCTCCGTCTTGCCTTCATTCGTTTACCTACTAAACGGCACATGGTCATCAGAGCAAAAGTATTGATGTCAAACATAGCTTGCACCTGCTGGCTGGAAAAATTCTCAAAATCATCATATATGGCATAGCCAGCATTATTGACTAGAATATCAATCTGACCAAACTGACTATCCAGTTCATCGAAAAATGCCGTCAGAGCTATTTCATTTCGGATGTCTACATCAAAGACAGCCTTTTTTTCATGAAAGGCATAGAGTTGCTCGATTTTCTCCACATCTCGCCCTAATAAAATCAAGAAATCATCTTTGAGCAAAGGTACCATCTCCTGCACCAAACCTCCAGAAGCACCTGTTATCAGAATGGTTCTCATACTTCGATTTCCTCTAAATCCTTAACAATGTGGACATTTTCGAAGACGGTTCTAGCATCCTTGCGCAGCTGACTGACATCCTTGGCCAAAAAGCGAGGACTAATGTGATTGAGAAGCAGCTGTTTGACACCAGCATCCTTAGCAACCTGTGCGGCTTCCATATTGGTCGAATGCCCATGCTTGCGAGCAATCTTCTCATCGCCTTTTCCGTAAGTCGCCTCATGCACCAGCACATCAGCATTGACAGCTAAACGGACACTTGCATAGCACTTGCGCGTATCACCAAGAATGGTCACTACCTTACCAGGCCGAGGTGGAGAAAGATAATCACTCGCGATAATTTCAGTCCCATCTTCTAGCATTACATTTTGACCATTTTTTATTTGCCCAAAGAGGGGACCAAATGGTACACCCGCCGCGCGCAGAGCCTCTGCATCCAAGGTCCCTTCCAAATCTTTCTGGATGACACGATAGCCGACACAAGGAATGGTATGGTCCAGTTTTTCAGCGAATACCGTGAATTTGTCGGTTTCTAGGACCTGACCGACCGTATCAACATCAAATTCATGAAAATGAATGCGATAAGGTAGGCGTGTCCCAGATACTTTCAAACTTGCTAAGACAAAGGAACGAATGCCAACAGGACCGTAAATATCAATATCAGTCTGCTCCTCACTTGACTGGAAAGAACGGCTAGACAAAAAACCAGGTAGACCAAAAATATGGTCTCCGTGCAGGTGAGTGATAAAGATTTTTGCGACCTTTCGTGGACGAATAGTCGTTTCCAAAATTTGATTTTGAGTTCCTTCGCCACAATCAAAAAGCCAAACTTGATTGATTTCATCCAAGAGTTTCAAGGCCAAACTGGATACATTTCGAGCCTTGGAGGGCTGTCCAGCCCCCGTACCTAAAAATTGAATTTGCATTGTTTACTTTCTATTTTCTATAAATATTATCGCTGAGCGACCCGACCAGGCAAAAAATGACTGACCAGAAAAACCTTCCGCTACTTCCAGCACTTCTTCCTGATTAAAGCCTGAAATCTTGACCAAGCCTTCTCCTGTCTCCACTTGAGTCAAAAGGTAGTCTGTCTCAACTTCCTCTAACTCGGCGTCCTCAAAGGGATTGGCTTTCATGAAAATCTTGCCCTCCTCCACAAAGATGACATAGTGGGGAAAGACTTGGGCGATTTCAAAGAGCAAACTTCCTGTCACTTCCTCTACACCTTCCGAAAAAACCTGGGCCAGACCGTCCGCCGACACATAGGCAAATCCGAAGGACTTACCAGATAAATTCAGGCGGACAAAGGGCTTGTCCTCAGCAAAGCTGGGTTCTTTTGGAAAAAGGCTCAGCTGCTGAGATAGAGTGAGATAGTAGTTCGTCGCCTCTTCTGCTCCTTGTTTCTGGTAGATTTCCGCAAAATAAGCATTGATAACCGAAGGTGGTGGCGTGATAAAGTCTAGTTTTTGTTGGTCGGTCAAATCGGCTAATTTCTTAGCCAGATAAACCTTGTCCAGACTAGTAAAGCCACCGTATTTGATTGCCAAATCAAGATAATCTGTCATAAAATTCTTCCAACTTCCATTTATTGCTGGAAGCGATATAGCCTGATACCACTTCTACATCCTCTTCATAGGTTCGATTTTCTATCAGGGCAAGAGTTGCCAAATCATGCAATTTATAAGATTCAGCAAGTGGCACCCTGACCTCAAATCGTTCAAACATGGTCTTAATCTTGGCCAAGACCATCATTTGAATATGGCCTTTGGCATTTTCATCCTTAGCGGACAGCATGACATGAGGAAACTGACTAGGAGTAAAGCTGTCATCGGTCTTGTCCAACTTGTTGTAGAGAGCTAGACGTGGAATGTCCAGCATATCCAGGTCTTTCAAAATATCCAAGACCACCTGCTCCTGCTCACTGTGATTTGGGTCAGAGGCGTCGATGACATGGAGCAAGAGGTCCACATTCATGGACTCCTCCAAGGTTGACTTGAAGGCTGAAATCAACTCAGTCGGCAGGTCCTGAATGAAACCCACCGTATCGGTCAAGGTCACGTTGAACTTGTCAGCCAAGTTAATCTGCTTGGTCGTGGCATCCAGTGTGGCAAAGAGTTCATCTGCCTCATACTGTTGCTTGTCGGTCATGGCATTCATAATCGTGGACTTACCAGCATTGGTATAGCCAATCAAACCAATCTTGAAGACACCTGATTGTAGGCGGCGTTCACGGACAGTCGCTCGGTTTTTCTCAACTGTCTTGAGTTGACGTTCAATGTCGTGAATCTGATTGCGGATACTCCGTCGATTGAGCTCCAACTGGCTTTCACCTGGTCCACGAGAACCGATACCACCTGCCTGACGGCTAAGCATAATACCTTGTCCAACCAAGCGTGGCAACATGTACTTGAGCTGGGCTAGGTGGACCTGTAACTTGCCCTCGTGGCTTCGTGCCCGCATGGCAAAAATATCCAAAATCAACTGCATACGGTCAATGACTTTGACACCTAAAATCTCTTCCAGATTGACATTCTGACGGGGTGTCAGTCGGTTATTGACAATGACGGTATCAATCTCGTCAGCTTCGACCATCTGGGCAATTTCTTCTAGTTTCCCTGAGCCGACAAAGGTCTTGCTGTCGTATTTTTCTCGTTTTTGAGTGTAGACTCCCTTGACCAGAGCGCCAGCCGTCTTAGCAAGGCTTGCCAACTCCTCCATGGACATGTCAAAATTATCTATCTGCTGTAATTCCACTCCAACTAGGAGGGCACGTTCTTGTTCTTTCTGGGTTTCAATCATGTAAAAATTCCTCCACGGCGGTGAAAATCTGCGACTTGTAATCTGGATCGCCTACTGAATAGAAGGGAACCTGCATCCGATTTCTGAACCAAGTCAATTGGCGTTTTGCAAAGCGGCGGCTATTTTGCTTGACTTTATCAATTGCATCTTCTAGGCTGATTTGACCTGCTAAGTAGGGGAAAAACTCCTTATAGCCAATTCCCATAGCAGCTTGGGCATCTGGGTGTTCTTGGTAGAGCCAGCTAACTTCATCTAGTAAGCCCGCCGCCATCATCTTATCCACTCGCTGATTGATGCGGTCGTAAAGAACCTGTCTGTCATCCGTCAGGCAGATGTAAAGAGGCTCATATTCTGACTCTGTATTTTCTAAGTTTTTGCCAAATTTTTTCAACTCTAACCCACGAATGATTCTCCGTCGGCTGTTTCCCTCGACCATCAAACCTGCCTGCTCTGCCATTGCCACCAAAGCCTCATCCGACAAAAGGTCCAGTTCCGCCCGATAAGCAAGAACTTGCTCCTGGTCAACCAGCCCGCCCAGATGATAGCCTTCCAGTAGACTCTGGATATATAGGCCTGTTCCACCCACGATAATAGGCAACTTGCCACGACTAGTAATGTCTGCAATTAAAGCCTTGGCTTCTGCTACAAATTCATAAGCCGAATAACCCTCGGTCACATCTCGGACATCAATCAAGTGATGCACCGCAGCAGCCTGCTCTTCTGGGCTAGCCTTTGCCGTACCAATATCCAGTTTGCGATAGACTTGTTGGCTATCACCGCTGATAATTTCTCCCTTGTAGCGCTGGGCCAATTCAATTCCTAAAGCAGTTTTTCCTACCGCAGTTGGTCCAATGACCACAATAACTTTAGTTTTCATCTTTTTCCTTGAAAATATTTTGTTTTTTCGCTAAAATCTATTATAACACAACTAAAGGAGAAATAACTATGGCTAAAGGTTTTGGTAAAGGTTTCTTAACAGGTGTTCTTTCTACAGTTGCTCTTGCAGCAGGTGCAGTCTTCACCGTTCACAAAACAATCATTGAACCAGAAGAAAAGAAAGAAGCCTTCATTGAAGAAAATCGTAAAAAAGCTGCGCGCCGTCGTGTTGCACACTAATTTTTTACAATTGCTCAGGACAATAAGCTGAATTTAAGTTCATTGTCCATAAGTATAAAATCCTATCTCCTATGTGAGATAGGTTTTTTTATGAACATTTTTATTTCCAAAAACTTAAAAATAAATGTTTAGAACACGTGAATACATTGTTGTGATAGGGAAAAGATTTTTAAATATGTCAATTCAATGCATTTGAGTATTTTTAACTTTTAAATCATGTCAATTCAAAGCACTTCAGTATTTTTACTTTTTTAATAAGTCAATTCAATGCATTTGAGTATAATTAAATTTTTATATATGTCATTTCAATGCATTTCAGTTTTTTTATTTTTTTAAATATGTCATTTAACAATTTTGATGCATTTTACATTTTTAAAGTGATTATTGCATTCTCTGAATCCCATTTCGGAATCATAAAATTTCCCAGCCTACTTGTCACATATAGTAAGCATATAGTATAAAAAGGCTGGCCTAGACCAACCTAATCAACTATAAAATAATATCTTCTTTTTCAATCAGTACGATTGTCCACATCATAACTATTGTAACGAGAGCTAGAGCAATAATCAGAGGGAGCCAGCTATTAAATAAGGGGTAGCTGTAACCTAATAAACCTGGACCAACAGCTGCGATTAGATATCCACCAGTTTGCACCATCCCCGAAAGTTGAGCCGTTGCCTGACTGGAACTTGTTTTCATGGAAAAACTCAACATCATATAAGGAAATAGGGCTGCATTTGAAAAACTTAAAATAATGTGAAGTGCTGACCAAAGAATGAGATTGGTCGGAATCAATGCCATCATAGCCAAGCCAAGCAAGGTAACAGAGGAAATAGCCAGCATGATATTTCGACGCATTTCTTTTGTCTGACGGGAAAGAACAGCTGGGATAATCATAGACATGGGAATAGCTGTCATATTAAAGAAACCAGCCATTAGACCTGCTTCTGCCTTACTAAAGCCAACTGATTGAGAAATGGTTGGCAACCAGGTAATCTCTGTATAGTAGAGGACTGATTGTAGCCCACCAAATATCAAAAAGGTAATCGCTGCTTTATTTTTCCAGATAGATGATTTCTGTTTTCCTTGGTTCTCACTTGCAAATCGATGGTTATTTTTTACATTAGGCAACCAGATTAGGAAAGCCAGAAGCACCAATCCTGTAATTAACAGAATAAAAAATTCCCAAGAACTAGAGGATACAATTGGAACAGCAATCATGGATGCAACTGTTGCCGCCACCCCCATGAGAGTGATATAAATCGTCGTATACAGACCAATTTTCTTTGGAAAATTAGCCGCAACCAAACTTGGTAGCAAAACATTAATAAACGCTATTGTAGCACCAACAAGCATAGTACCAATGTAAAGGGCTGGTAAGTTGAGAACTCGCATCCCTGAACCAAGCACCATGACCAGTAAGACCAGGGCCATTAGTTTTTCCATGCCAAACTTAGCCGCAAGACGCGGTGCTAAGGATGAACAGAGGGCAAACATGATGAGCGGAATAGAGGTTAAAATTCCTAATGAACTCACTTCTACTCCCAGTCCTGCTGCAACATCTGTCAAAATAGCAGGTAAAGCTGTAAAGGGGGCACGCATCACGACCCCTAGCATGACGATTCCTGCAATTATAAAGGGTGATTGTTTTTTCATTTTTCTCCTAAGTCTCCTAATGTTCGGATTTCAGCACTTTCGATTATACCATAGTTGACAAATGATAGAAAGTTATTTCCGTCTTTTTTTCTAGTTATAGTTTTTAACTATGGATTTGCCATGAAAATAACTATTTTTCAAATGATAGCTTCTGAGTTAGAATAGGTTCATCACTAAAACGAAAGAGAGATACATATATGACAACTTCAAGATTCCAATTAGTCGGTTCACTTCTTCGACCAGCAAACTTAGGAGAATTTAAACGTAAAATTGAGCATCGTGACAATATCCAATACCCATTCTACGACGCCTTTGATGGCTATCAAGAAACTGAAGCTGCAACTATCGAGGCGATTGTAGCTGAACAAAAAGCAAATGGTATTGATATTGTAACAGACGGTGAGTTTTCAAAATCAATGTGGCATCTTGACTTTGTCTGGGGCTTCGATGGTATCGATCGTTACATTGCTGAGCATGGTTATCCTTTTAAAGACCATGATGGACAAATTTTTGAAACACGTAAGGATATTGGATTACGTATCACAGGTCCTCTTTCAGCAAAAAATCACCATTTCATTGACATTTATAAAAAAGTTAAAGAACTAGCTGGTGAAACTGATACAAAGTTAACTGTATGGGGACCTGCCCATGCCTTTACCGAGCTTGTTCTCTTCAATGGTCAAGTCGGTCCAGACCAAGTTTATAAAACACGTGAGGATTTGAAAGAAGGTTTATTGGCTGCCTATAGAGAATTTTTAGACCAGTACAAGGAAGCTGGTGGACAAATCGTTCAATTCGATGACTGCCTTTGGGAATTATTCGACCCTGCTAACCCTGTACCTTTCTTGCCACAAGACGATTCTGAAGCATTGGCTGCTTTGGCTGACGAGTTTGTTGCTATCAATAATGCTGTTATTGATTACGGACATGAAATTGGCTTAACCGTCTGGACGCACAACTGCCGTGGTAACTATGAAAGCCGCTCAGCAGCTGGCGGAACTTACGAAGCCATTGCTGAAAAATTCCTGCGTGACCAAAAATACGATCGATTCTTCCTTGAGTGGGATGATGAACGTGCAGGTGATTTAAAAGCTTTGGAAAGCTTGCGTGATAAGAATGTCGAAGTCGTTCTTGGTCTACTTTCAAGTAAAACTTCTGATTTGGATGATGAAGAACGTGTGTACAAATTACTCGAGGAAGCAAGCAAGATTATTCCAAAAGAGCGTCTCTACTTGTCACATCAATGTGGATTCGCTTCATGTGATTCAGGTAATGAATTAGCCATCCCGCAACAGTGGGCAAAAATTAAACAAGGCCAAGAAATTGCAGAGAAGTTTTGGTCTTAAGCCACTTCTTGTTATTCGTGCATAAAAGCCCCGCCATTTGGCAGGGCTTTTATTTGTTTGTTAATCAATCCTAATATAGCAAAGGCGCCAACAGTAAAATCACAAGTAAGGCTAACAAATGCCCAACTGTTACTAGGATAAACGAATACTTGAGTCCACGTTTCATACTTAATTTCGAAAGATTGTGGAAGGTAATCATCACGCCAGACTGAGGCACAACTGTCAAGATAGCTGATGCAACAACTACTACACGATGCAGCAACTCTGGATTAATCCCCATTTCTAAATAGGCAGGAAGGAAATTACTTGAAGCAATACCTACTGCACCAGAAGAGGAACCGATAATACCACTAACCAATGCTGTCGAAACAGATAAACTAATCAGCGGCGATCCTGGTATTTGTTGAATCCATTCTTGAATGACTGCAAAACCTGCTGACAAGGTTAACACCGTCCCAAATGCTACTGTACTAGAAGTTGCAAAAGCAGGCACTATAGATGCTGTTGTCGCAGCATTCAAAATTTCTTTTTGATTTGGCAGATATGGATAAAAAATCAAGGCTGATAGAAGAATAGAGACCAACAATCCGATTGCCAGGACATTCGGAGTTTTACTCATTAGGAAAATCGTCCCAATAAGACTGAATAGAGGCAAGACTGATAAAAATAGATTTGGTGTCTTATCAGCTACCACTACTGCAGTTTCATCCTCTTCTTCTGTATACGTCTCTCCATTTGCTAGACTTTTCTTGAGGCAGTAGGCCATGTAGAGCAAGCCAAATACTAATAGCGTCAAGCTGGCTGCCAAACTGATAATGGGTGCCGCGGTCAAGCTAGTTCCCAAAACTTTTGTAGGAATAACATTCTGGATGGAAGGTGCCCCAGGAAGAGTTGTCATCGTATAGGTACCTGCTCCCAAAAAGACAGGAATCGGAAAAAGTGCCCAGTTGATATTCAACTCTTTAAAAAGGGGGCGTGAAAGGGGAAGCAAGGTAAAAATAACTACAAAAATACTCACACCACCATAGGTCAGAATGGAAGCAATCAAAGTTATGGCTAACAAGCCCTTATAGGGACTATCTTTTTCCATTACTTTCAAAATACTATTGGCGATCGTCTGCGTGGCTCCACTTGCCTCCATATAACGTGCCAAGATAGACCCCAACATAAAGATGGCAAAATTATTAATCAAAAAACCTGCTAAGCCCGCCATATAAGACTGCTCTTTGCCCAACATAACTTCCAAAACATTCATCTGATTGGTCAGAATGATGATTAAACTAGCTAGTGGTGCAGCAATGATAACATGTAAATTTTTTGATGTCCAATAAATAATGGCTACAATAGCC
Organism: Streptococcus sp. 2022WUSS083; assembly: GCF_044427155.1. NCBI lineage: Bacteria > Bacillati > Bacillota > Bacilli > Lactobacillales > Streptococcaceae > Streptococcus > Streptococcus sp. 2022WUSS083. Next base: position 84,544 of record NZ_JAOTGK010000004.1, read on the forward strand.
AATAAAACTCCTAAAGTTGCTAAAATTGTCATAAAACTCCTTTACCTAATCTATCCTCTAATAAACCTAGTATCAGAGGCAACTATTTGAAAATTTTTATATCTTTTTGTTCCCCTAGTTCTGCAAGCAAGTCCGATACCACTTTTTTCAAAATTGGGTGACAGTAATCAGAAGCAATCTCAGCAAGAGGTTTGAGAACAAATGCTCTTTCATGGGCGTAGGGATGGGGAACAATCAGATTCTCTTCTTGAATCTTCTCTTCGTCCCAAAAAATAATATCCAAATCAATGGTGCGTTGGCCCCATTTTTCAATCCGTACGCGGTCAAGGTCCTGCTCAATCTCTTGGCAGAATGTTAAAAATTCCTGGGCAGACAAATCTGTTTCAACCTGACAGGCCAGATTGAGGAAATCAGCCTGATCTGTTTTGCCCCAAGCTGGTGTTTCATAAATGTTGGAAACTAAGCCAAGCTGGCAACCTAGATGACTGGCTAATTTGTCTAGGGCTGCCTGTAAATAAGCTTGCCGATTGCCCATATTCCCTCCGATACTGAGATAGGCTAGATGCTTCATGGTCGTTCACGCTCCAATTCAATTCCGACAGAATCATAGTGTCCAGCAATGGGCGGATTTTCCTTGTAAATGGCCAAGCGAATCTTCTCCACCTTTGGAAATTGATCAAAAATCTCCTGACAAATAACACCTGCTACCTTTTCTATAAGGATGTAGGGCTTGCCTTCCACAACTGCTTTAATGGTTTCAAAGACCATACCATAGTGAACTGTGTCTTCTAAATTGTCAGTTTGTGAAGCTGCTGTCAGGTCAACAAACAAATCACAGTCAACTGTGAAAATTTGACCAAGAACTTGTTCTTCTTTGAAGGCACCATGGTAGCCGTAAAAACGGCATTTATTGAGAGAAATCTTATCCATGTTGACCTCCAGAAGTCAATTGGTCCCAAACCTTAACGATATCACGGTTGGCAGCGACATTGTGGACACGGACCATTTTACAGCCTTTTTGGACTGCCCAGGCAGACAAGGCTGCCGTTGCTTGATCGCGGTCAGTTGGTAAACTATTTCCCCCAAGCAGATAATCCACCACACGCTTACGAGATATTCCAAATAGAACGGGATAACCAAGAGCAGTAATCTGTTCCAGACCTTGTAAGAGATCCAGATTATGTTGGACATTCTTTGAAAAGCCAAATCCTGGGTCTAACCAAATCTGGTCTGCGGAAACACCAGCATCAAGTGCTGCTTGGGCACGCTCAGCTAGAAAGTTTTTGACCTCTCCAACAACATCCGCATAGCTTTCGTCTTTCTGGTTGTGCATGAGAATAATTGGTACCTTATACTCCTCAGCCAGGGCCAACATATCTCCATCATAAAGTCCTGCCCAGACATCGTTTAAAATATCTGCACCTGCTTCCAAGGCTGCACGTGCAGTTCCTGTTTTATAGGTATCGACGCTGACCAGACAGTCATAGTTTTCTTTGATAGCGCGGATAATCGGAACCACGCGAGCAATCTCGTCTTCTTCAGACACAAATGTTGCACCTAGCCGAGTGGACTCACCACCAACATCAATGACGGTAGCACCCTCAGCCAACAACTTTTCTACTTGTACCAAGGCAGACTCCACCTCATTATAGTGACCACCATCTGAAAATGAATCTGGCGTCACATTGAGAATCCCCATAATGGTTACTTGATTCGCTAACTGTTCGATTGACATAGAACCTCCTATTTATTGTGAATCATGGACAAGAGTTCACGGCGCAAAATAGCATCTTCCTTATATTTGCCAAGGGCAACTGTGGTCACTGTCTTACTACCTGGCTTGCGAATACCACGCATACTCATACACATATGCTCTGCTTCGACCATGACAAAAACGCCTTCTGGTTCAAGGGCATCTTGAAGGGCATGAGCAACTTGATGAGTTAAACGCTCCTGCAATTGAGGGCGACGACTTGCTACCTCCACTGCACGCGCCAATTTGCTAAGACCTGTCACACGCCCCTTACTCGGAATATAGGCTACATGGGCAATGCCATAAAAGGGTACCAAATGGTGTTCACACATAGAATGAAAAGGAATATCCTTGACCAAAACAACCTCTTCATGACCTTCTGAAAAGACAGCTGTAAATTGGTCTTTGGGATCCTCTTCTAGGCCGTTAAACATTTCTAAATACATCTTAGCGACCCGTTTAGGCGTATCTAATAAACCTTCACGATTCGGGTCCTCACCCAATAATTCTAATAATTGATAAATTGTTTGTTCGATTTGTTCTTGTTTTGACATAGTGCATCCTAAATAGTTTGATGTTCTTATTATACCTCAAAAACTGTTTTCAGAAAAGGGCTTTCAGTATGCTAATCCCAAAACTGTCCCCTACCAGAGCACCAAGCAGGTGTCCCTACTCCCACCTTTGTGGTATAATAGGATAAATCAACTACAAGGAGCCTCTATGACCAAGAAACCCGTCCAACTCGCTACGATTTGCTACATTGATAATGGCAAGGAATTTCTTCTCCTTCATCGAAACAAGAAAGAAAACGATGTCCATCAAGGAAAATGGATTGGGGTCGGTGGCAAGCTGGAACCTGGCGAAACACCACAGGCTTGCGCTATTCGTGAAGTCTTTGAGGAAACTGGGCTTACTGTAACAAAGCATGCTCTAAAAGGAGTGATAACCTTCCCAGACTTTACTCCAAACACAGACTGGTACACCTATGTCTTTAAGATAACTGGTTTTGAAGGAAGTCTTATTGACTGCAATGAAGGTGACTTAGAGTGGGTTCCCTATGACCAAGTCTTGTCCAAACCAACTTGGGAGGGCGACCGGCATTTTCAAGAATGGCTATTAGAGGACAAACCATTTTTTTCCGCTTGCTTCCGCTATGATGGGGACAAACTGCTTGATTACAGTGTTGATTTTTATGAAGAATAAGCTAATAAAAAACGAAAAAAGCCTTGGAAATCCAGGGCTTCTTTGATATTACAAATACTTCTTCTTCGGCATTTGCTTGTTTAATACGACATCCAAGGGACCGGCTGACAATACTGTATCTACCAAACGTTTATCTGTAATTTTCTTATCAAGAAGGACTTGATATTCTAAAACAAGTGCTTCTTTTTTCTTTTTGTATTTAAGGGATAATAAATCAGACTGCTTGCAAGATTTACCAAATTGATTTTCAAAAAATTGATCGTAGTCAAAATTCATTGGCACTATCACCAAGAGATGACGACGATTTTGATTGACTTGGGCAAAGCTGATATTTTCAAAAATCAAGATACAAGCAGATAGGATGAGACAGCCAAACCTAGGAAGCCCATCCCTGTCGCTAGACCGATTGCCATCGCTAAGAGGACTGCAAGCATTTCCTTTGAAGAACCTGCTGCTGAGCGGAATTTAATTAGACTGAAAGTCCCTGCTACTGCAACACCCGCTCCCAAGTTACCATTAACTAATGCAATAATAACAGCAATCAATGCCGGCATCAGACTTAGTGTGATGACAAATTCCTTTGTATAATTAGATTTATATTTATAAACAGCCGCTAAGAGTACCCCCATGGATAGACTAACTCCAAAAACCATGGACATTTGCGCTAAGGTAATATTGCTATTGGCCGTTGAAAAGATACTATTAAACAGCTGCATGTTTGCTTACTTCCTCTCCAGTGATGTTGTGGGCAAGCTTATAGGCATTGCCATATTTTGAAAATGATTGCTTTTCGATTTGGTATTTTTCGAGCAGGGCTACCAACCAGTCTGGTCGTTCTTCTGGAACTTTTACTTCCATGATTACTTTGGTTGGGTCTAATAGGTTCTTACCAAATTTACCTTCCATTGCATCCACATCGTAGTCTCGATAAAGTAAGTTCTTATCGATTGTGAGACGAACTTTTTTGTCTTCGATTCCTTTATAGGATACGCGATCGTAGTAGATATACATCTTCGGCTTAATAGTACCGTAGCGTTCTCTCAACATTTCGAGTTCTGAGGTTACCTTATCATCCTTGATTGTGGAATCAATCACTCCATTTTCGATATAATTTGCTACAGAAACAGGGTTTGAAGTTAAACGGTATTTATAGCCAATTTTATTTTCTTTTTTCTTGATTTCAAGAAAAGCTTGACTCGATTCAGATGGTGTCGCATCATAGACACGCATCCGAATTTTCTCACGTCCATTCTTTTTGGCAAGTGAATCTTGAATCATATCAAAATCTTCATTATCAAAGTAGATATTGGTAATCGTTGATGTCGCAAACTCATCTGCCATCATGTACTGACGAAGTTCCTTTTCTAAAAGTTCAAAAGTTTTTTTATCAACGATATATTTAGTCTCTTTACGCTTAAACTGCTTTTGTACGATTCTTGTTTTCATTATTGTGCCTCTTCTATCCTAAATTTTGACAGGTCCCTGTCTTGTTTACAAGATATAGTTTACCGACCTAGCTTTAAATGAAACTGAAAATAAAATTAAACAAAACTTAAACTGCAATAAAGTTGAAATTCTTTTGTCACATTCTAATCTATGCTACAATAGTCCTATCAATAGTAAGGCAAGGAGAAACCCATGTACGAATTTGTCCTAGAATACGGCTCTTTCCCCGTAAAACTCATCGACGGTTTTGTCAACAATCGCTCAGAAATCCCTGATTTTCTCAAAGAAGACGAAGAAATGATTGCCCGCTTGAATGAGATTAACGAACTCTTCCACCAACTTTTCTTAACCATCGAGTGCAAGTTTGACTACATCGGCAAACAATTTCCTGACAAGATTGAACAACTACGAGAACTCTATCATCCCCTGGCAGACGATTTACTAGCCAAGTATGGCAACCAGATAGAGTTGAAGATTGAACCCTTTATTTTGTAAGACAAAAGAGATGACCGCAATCATCTCTTTTCTTCTATTCTGTATTCCAAACCATATTGGTCGCGCGACAAGTAGCCGTAGTCCACCAGGTAGCGTCTCAATATAGCATAATCATCATAGACTTCAGCTAGAAAGGCATTAACCTCTTTTTCGGTGAATGTTGAGCCTTTCTTAGCTAACTCTTCTTGTAAATAAGCAAACAAGACCTGCTTACTTTTTAATTTTTTAGGAATAACGATAAGCTTGCCTTCTCGAAAAAATTTTTCTTGAATATCTTGAGTGTTCATACTTCCCTCCAAAAAATCCTAGCCCGCTGACTAGGATTTCACAAGATTTACATGTTAACGGATTTCAGCTCCAAGCTCAACCAAAGCCTTACTAATTTTCTCCATGTACTTAGCTACTTCTTCATCCGTCAAGCTATCCGTAGGATTTTGGAAGGTCAGGTTATAAGCCATAGACTTCTTACCAGCCTCAATATTATTGCCCGCATAGACATCAAAGAGGGTCACCTTGGTCAAGCGTTTCACGCCCGCACCAGCAATGGCATCCAGGACATCCTGATGCTTGACATCACTGCTCAAAAGTAGGGCAATATCACGGCTAACCGCTGGGAATTTAGAGATTTCGGTAAATGGCTGAGCAGGCTGGAGAGCTTCTTCAATCGCATCCAGATTGATTTCAGCCACATAAGTCTCAGGAATACCGTAGTCCTTGGCCGTTTGAGGATGTACCTGACCGACAAAGCCGATCAAAGCCCCATTCAAATGGATTTCAGCTGTACGACCTGGGTGCAGAGCAGCAATCTCACTGGTCGCCACAAAGTCAACTGCCAACTTGTAATGAGCAAAGATAGCTTCCAAAATACCTTTAGCATGGAAGAAATCAACGGGTACAGCAGGTGTCTGGAAGTCTTTCTCAGCTACCAAACCTGTCAAAACAAGGGCAAATTTATTGATTTCTTGTGGCAGGTCCTCTTTTGGATTGCCAGACTGTTCAAAGATTTTACCGATTTCGTAGAGGGCCAAGTTCTTGTTCTTACGAGCCACGTTGTAAGCTACCGTTTCCAGCATACCAGATACCATGTTCTGACGAAGGGCAGAGCGGTCAATGGTCATCGGCCACATGAGTTCGGTGACTGTGGTTGGACGAGCCGCAAACTCCACAGCCTTTTCAGGTGTTGTCAAGGCATAGGAAATGATTTCTGTCAGACCTGCACCTTCTGCCAGGCTACGTACTTGGCGACGGATGTTCTGGGTCAGGGTCAACTCACCTGCTGTACCGTCCTCTTTCGGAAGAGTGGTCGGCAGATTATTATAGCCATAGATACGTGCGATTTCCTCTACCAAGTCTGCTGGGATGCGAATGTCCCAACGACGACGCGGTACTGCTACTGTAAACTGACTTGCATCGCCAGTTGTTTCCATACCTAAACGACGGAAAATGTCTGCGATTTGGGCATAGTCAAGATTGGTCCCGAGCGAGCGGTTGACATAATCAATGGTCGCTGTGACTGGGACATCAGAAGTGTCCACGCTACCCGCAGAAACGATGCCAGACAAGACCTGACCGCCAGCCAGTTCTGCAACCATAGCAGCTGCTGTGTCCATAGCCTCCTTCAAAGTTGCTACGTTGATGCCTTTTTCAAAGCGAGAAGAGGACTCAGAGCGAAGGTTGAGGCGACCTGAGGTCTTGCGGATAGACTTGCCGTCAAAGAGGGCAGCTTCCAGCACAACCGTCTTAGAGTTGTTGTCAATTTCTGTGTTGGCACCACCCATGACACCACCAAGGGCAACTGCCTTGTCCGCAACGGAAATGACGATGTCATCAGTAATCAAGTCACGCTCTTCGCCGTCAAGCGTTACCAAGTTCTCACCCTCTCTTGCCTGGCGAGCCACGATTTTCTTGCCGTCAAACTTGTCAAAGTCAAAGGCGTGCATTGGCTGACCGAAGTAGAGCAAGATGTAGTTGGTGATGTCCACCACGTTGTTGAGCGGGCGGATACCTGCGTTCATGAGCAGGTTTTGCAACCACTGTGGACTCGGTGCGATAGTCACATTTTCAATGACACGGGCTGTGTAGGCAGTCACCTTGTCTGATTCAATAGCCACTTCAATCACATCGCTGGCCTTCTTGTCGCTTTCCTCCAAGGTCACAGGCTTGAAGTTGACCTTGCTGTCATAGATAGCCGCCACTTCGTGAGCCACGCCACGCATAGAGAGGGCGTCGGCACGGTTCGGCGTGATAGACAGCTCGATAATCTCATCGTCGAGGTCAAGATATGAAAAGACTGGCTCACCCACGACTGCATCTTCAGGCAGGTGGTAGATTCCGTCCGCATAGACTTTTGGCACCACAGAGTCGGACACGCCGATTTCGCTCAATGAGCAGAGCATACCCAAGGACTCAACTCCGCGGATTTTGCCTTTCTTGATCTTGTAGTTGCCAGCGATACGAGCTCCTGGCAGAGCGGCGATCACCTTGATTCCTGGCTTGACATTAGGAGCACCGCAAACGATTTGCGTGATTTCCTCACCAACATTGACCTGGCAGATGTTGAGGTGGGTATCTGGAATTGGCTCAGCAGACACAACCTGACCGACAACCAACTTAGACAGGCCAGCACTCTTTTGCTCAACCCCTTCTACCTCAATCCCTGTTGTTGACATTTTTTCAGACAAGTCATGGCTTGTCGCATCAAAGTCAACGAGTTCTTTTAACCATTTGTAACTTACTAACATAACTTTTCTTTCTTTATTTTTTTAGAAAACACTACTTTTTCAACTGTAAACCTAGTGAGAGGAGTAGGTAGACCGCTAGAGCAGCTACCGCTTCTCTCAATCTACTAACTTTATCGGATTACGACGCTCTAATGTTGAAAACGACATTTTTTCAACATTAGAACTAGTGAGGGGAGTAGGTAGACCGCTATAACAGCTACCGTTTCTCTCAAACAACAATTTACTAACTTTAGCAGATTACGACGCTCTAATGTTGAAAACGATATTTTTTCAACATTAGAGCTAGTGAGACGATTAGACAGTTCGCCAAAGCGACTGTCGTCTCATAAATAGGTGCTTCAGCACCATTTATGAGTATCGAATTACGACGGATTTCAAGCAAAACGATATTTTTTGCTTGAAATCCTAGTAAGGTAGCTAGGGAAGTCGCAGAATAGCGATTCCCGTCTACTTAAGAGCTGACTTTATCAGCCTTAAGTAGTGCTACGTTAAAATTGCTCCGAGAATCGTACATCGCCTTGATAGAATCCACGAATATCGTTGATACCGTAACGGAGCATGGCAATGCGTTCCTGACCGAGACCGAAGGCAAAGCCAGAGTACTTGGTTGAGTCAATGCCGCTCATTTCCAATACTTGTGGGTGGACCATGCCGGCACCGAGGATTTCAATCCAGCCTGTTTTCTTACATACGTTACAGCCGTCACCACCGCACTTGAAGCAGGAAACATCCACCTCAACAGAAGGCTCGGTGAATGGGAAGTATGATGGACGGAGGCGAATTTGACGCTCTTCACCAAACATTTTCTTGATGATCATTTCAAGCGTACCTTTGAGATCACCCATGGATACATTTTCACCGACAACCAAGCCTTCAATCTGGTGGAACTGGTGGCTGTGGGTCGCATCGTCCGTATCACGACGGAAAACACGGCCTGGCGAAATCATCTTCAAGGCACCTTTTGAGAAGTCATGCTGGTCCATGGTCCGTGCCTGAACAGGTGAGGTATGGGTCCGCATAAGGATTTCTTCGGTGATGTAGAAAGTGTCCTGCATATCACGTGCTGGGTGGTCTTTTGGCAAATTCATGCGCTCAAAGTTGTAGTAATCTTTTTCCACTTCAAATCCGTCAACGATTTGGAAGCCCATGCCCAAGAAAATATCTTCGATTTCTTCAGAAGTCTGAGTCAAGACATGGCGTTTTCCGACCTTAACCTGACGACCTGGCAAGGTCACATCAATGGTTTCTGAAGCTAATTGCTGTTGAATTTTTGCGGCTGCAACCTTCTGAGCGGTTTCTTCAAAGGCAGCAGTCAGCACATCACGGACTTCATTGACCTGCTTACCAACAATTGGTTTCATGTCGTTAGATAGGTCTTTCAAGCCTTTCAACAAGTCAGTCAAGGACCCTTTTTTACCCAAAACCGCAACACGCAGGTCTTGTAGTTCTTTTTCTCCTTGGTGCTGGATTTCTTTTAATTGTTCAAGTGTAGTTTGGCTTAATTCAGCCAACTGTTGTTCAATGTTTGACATAATTCCTCCAATAAAAAAACGCATGACACCACTCATATCGGAGCGTTGTCACGCGGTACCATCCGTTTTCATCTGCTAGGCAGACCTTAGTTCTAAGTCTTTGCGTGAGTGAATTCGACCAATTTTCACTGATTGAGCTTACAGTCACGGCTCAACTCCCTGGACAGTTTCCATAGGTGTACTAGTCTCACAGACTTCTATTCAATTAAGAATATTCTATCAAAAATAAGAAAGTTTGGCAAGAAATCTTCCTAGAAAACTCCCTCTATCTAGGATAGAAAGGAGTTTACATTTAGAACATGTACTTACAAGCGAAGCACTTTTAAATAAGAACTAGTTTTTCGCTCATAAAGATAGTATTTTGAAAAAACTAGCCTTAGATGAAAGTGCTAAACTGTTGATACAGGTTCTTATAGTTTTGCCTGCCATTTATTGGCCCAAACATTCTCATTTGGCACACCAAAGAATGCATCTTTTCCTTCTAATTTATCAAGTAAGGATTCGATAGTATTTTTATTGTGATGGTAGGCATTGATAGCAGTTTTGACCATGGTAACATCGTGAAGGTGAGTTGTATAGTTTAGTGAAACGAAAATGGTTGGAACTTCATGTACATACCAAGGAACTTCATTGGACATGGCCGTTTTCCACTGGATGCGGTAATTATTCTGCGCTCCATATCCAATGACATTGGCAACAGTCAAGGCTAAATCAACTTCTTCTCGGTATTGCAGCGTTTTACCTTTGATTCGAGTCGTACCATCATTGACAGTCACTTCATAACCACGCGCTTCCAAGGCAGCTTTAAGGTTATCAACCACTTCTGTACTTGCCGCCATAATCCCTTCTTTTTCACCTTCTAGGTAATACAATCGGATTCTGCGATGGGTTTCTGGACTGATTGGAAGATTTTTCTGTGTATCTTTCAACAGCGTAATTGCTTTATCTGCTGCTTCACGTTGCCAAGCCAAGTGTTCTTCACAGCCGATAATAGCCAATTCATCAGCTGATTTTAGTAAGGTTCCTTCTGCTTGCTTGATATGCAGATTGAGTTTGGCTTTCAGACCTAAAATGCGACGGAGAGCATCATGAAGGCGTTCGTCAGTAATCACTCCCTTGCGGTAGCCATTGAGCATAAATTCAAAATCTTCTTCTAAGTTATTGAAGAATAAGAACATATCGCAACCCGCAGCAATGGCTGCAGGTACGTAGTCTTCACGACGCATGGCTGCTGTCATCCCCAACATGTGGCTGGCATCTGTTATGACTAAGCCATTGAATTCCAGTTTTTCTTTCAATAAATCTTGAATCAATTCAGGAGCCAGTGTTGCGGGCAAAATGTCTTCATCCTTCAAAGTTGGATTGAGTCGTTGTTGGTAATATGGCAAGGCTATATGACCCGCCATAATCATCTCAACACCAGCTTCAATATGATGACGATAGACACGACCAAAACTATTGTCCCATTCTTCTGGAGAGAGCTCATTGACACCGAGGACTAGGTGCTGATCACGTTCTTCTGTACCATCTCCTGGGAAATGCTTGATACATTGAATAACATCTCTTTCAGCAGTCAATCCTTCTAGATAGGCGCTGGTATAGGCAATAACATCATCCGCATTTGTGCCGTAGGCTCTGGTATTGACGATGGTATTGCGCCAGTTCTGAACAATGTCCACGCAAGGATCAAAGTTGACATTTACACCTAATGCAGTCTCCTCGCGCGCAGATACGAGACCTGCTAGGTAGGGAATACGAGGATCCCGACTGGCTTCCGATTGAGCACCTGAGGAAATATAGGTTCCGCCTTTCACAGCTCCATCTCCACCTGAGTCACAGTTCGCTGCAACCAAGAGAGGTACTTTTGAATAGCTTTGCAACTCGTTAATCAGTCCTTGTACCTGTTCTGGACGGCCATTCATATAACGAGCACCACCTATGTGATATCGGTTCATCAATTCCTGATTACTCAGATTGTTTCCACTAAAGGCATCCCCTCCGAAGAAGAATAGATTAACAAACAATTGACCGATTTTTTCTTCATCAGTCAGATGAGCCAAGGTATTTTCTACCCAGGCAATCTGCTCATCATTCAAACAATAGGGTTTCTTCCGCAAATCAACCAATCTAGGCATTCTTTCCTCCTTATTTTCCGCGCCAAATACGTGTATCTAGTAAACCACAGTAGGCATCTACAGGCGATACTCCTGTAAAGTCTGACTCTCCTGCTAGTTTAGCAACCAAGGCTTCTAATGTGACAGGCAAGCCATCGTAGGCATTGATATAGGTTGCAACCTGTGGCATATCTGCAAGTGCAAATGGGTGCTGAACAGAGACAACAATGGTTGGAATTTCGTGAACATAGAAAGGCTGGTCTGGTGTTCCCTTGGCAGCTGGCCAAATAATCCGCTGAGTTGTTCCTCCTGAGTTGACATCAACTAAATTGATAATCAAATCATAGTTATCTGTGATTTCGGCAATTGGACGCTTGGAAGCATAGACATTTGCAATCGCTGCTGGTCTTTCTTCTTCTGGCAATTTGGCAATCCGTGCCTCCGTATTTTCCCAGATAGATACTTGGTGACCTCGAGCTTCTAATAGTTCTTTCAGCGTATCGGCTGCTCTCTTCTTGCCAGCATTGATCATGGCACCAAAACCACCCTTATAGCCATCTACTTCTACCAACAAAATACGTTTGTAGCGTTCTGAATTGACGGGGAAAATTCCTTCTTGTTTGGCTTTTACCAAGGTAATCGCCTTGTCAGCTACTTCTTTTGCAAGCTGTTTCGCCTCATCTCTACCAATCAAAGCCAGCGCTTCTTCTTTTGGCAACATGATTTCCTGATGACGACCTTCAAACTGATGCAGACCGAGTTTAGCTTTCAAGCCCAAGGTACGACGAAGGGCATCATGGAGACGTTCCTCAGAAAGCAGACCATTTTCCAATCCTTCTTTCATCCATTGCAAATCTTCTTCTGGATCATTGAAGAAAAGGAAAAGATCACATCCTGCCTCAATAGCTGTAGGCAATAGCTCACGACGCGGCATAGAGGCTGTCATACCGATCATGTGACTGGCATCCGTGACGATGGCACCATTGTAACCTAACTCTCCACGAAGCAATTCATCCAAGAGGGTTTTATTCAGCGAAGCTGGCAACATGTCATCCAATTCACGTTCGGGATGCATTTCTTTCTCAACATTTGGCAAATGAATGTGCCCCGCCATAATACCTGGGAGACCTGCGTCAGCCATCTCACCATAAATCCGTCCAAATGTTTCCATCCATTCAGATTTGGTCATGGGATTCGAAGCAAAAGAGAGATGATGGTCACGTTCATCAATACCATCGCCTGGGAAGTGCTTAGCAAACGGCACAATGCCATGCTCCATAATGCCACGCATGTATTCTTTGGATAATTCAATGACTTGGTCTACATTAGCTCCCCATGTTCGGTTTGCAATGATTGGATTGCGCCAATTACGGCTGAGGTCCATAATCGGTGCAAAGGAGGCATTGCAACCTACCGCAGCTGCTTCAAGTCCTGCAACTTTCCCCATTTCATAAGCATAGCGAGGTTCGGCTGTCGCAGCAATCTTGATTTCATCCCCAATTTTCGTTCCGTCCGTAACAGCGCCATTCCCACCAGATTCGGTATTGGCTGCAATCAAGAGAGGAATTTTAGACTTGGTCTGCAAAATATAGTTTTGCTCCCAAATATCTGCAGCAGGTCCAGGATTGTAACGAACAGCAGCAATCTTATAATCATTTAATACTCCAGTCAGATATTCTTCTGTCCGCTGGCTCCCCATGTTGACAAAGAGGTGACCGATTTTTTCATCCAAGGTCATCTGAGCAATGGTTTCTTCAATCCAAGAAATAGCCTCTTCATCAAGGCTGTAAGGTTTCTTCCGTAAATCTACTAAATGTGTCATGTTTGCCTCCAAAAAAGCTAGAGGGCATAGCGCCTCTAGCCCTTCTCTAGTCGTCTAAATTATTCCAAAATGCCTGTATCAATTCTGTTTCTTTCTCATCTGTGAATGCTTGATGAGCAAATTCATCTGCAATCGTTTCTGTCAAATCTGCCCAAGATTGCATCTCTCGTCCTACTAAAATAGGATAGAAATGGACACCGTTCAATTCCGCCGCCTTCAAATCACCAGGCGAGTCACCAATCATCATAATCTTATCAGGACAATACCCTTCCTCTATTAACAGTTTAATGACATCTTCTTTCTTGCCACGGTCTTGACAGTACAATTCTGTAACAAAGGCCATCAAACCCTGGTCTGTCCACTCTTCTTCTACTGCTTCCTTATTAGCAGAAGAAACCACGTAGACTTTTCCTAACTGGCTCAATTTTTCCAAGCCCTTGTGAACGCCGATGAAGGCTAAAACAGGACCGCTATAATGCTTAATGGCTTGATTGACTTGAGTGGACCATTTTAAGGCTAATTCCAAGTCTTTTGACGGCTGCTCCTCTATCAATCTTTCCAGAGAAGCATTTGACAAAGAATCTGTGGTCGCGACCCAATTTTTCAAGTTGTCTATACCAGTCACACCTGCAAATTCTAGGCCTTTAACTAAGCCAACAAAACGGTTAATGCCACGTTCTCGTGAGTAGAGATTAACTCGATTCCATTCAGCTAAAAATGGTTCTTTATCTTCAACACCAAAAACTTCCGCAGCCAAGGGGCCGAAAAAGCGTTTATGTTTGTAGGTCATGGTGTCCATGGCGCAGCCATCAGAGTCCACACAAAATACGTATTCCATCTTCATCATTAGACTCCTGAATAGGCTGAGAAGCCACCGTCAATCGGTAAAACAACACCGTTGACAAAACTTGCCAAATTCTCATCTGCCAAGAAGAAGACCCCTCCGACTAGCTCTTCCGCTTCACCAAACCGTCCCATTGGTGTATTGGTCAAAATCTTGTTGGCACGTGCGGTCGGTTGACCTGACTCGTCAAATAGCAAGCCACGGTTTTGGTTGGTAACCAAGAATCCAGGCGCAATTGCATTACAGCGGATGCCAACTTTTGAAAAATGGACTGCCAACCATTGGGTAAAATTACTAATAGCAGCCTTGGCACCTGAATAGGCTGGAATTTTTGTCAAAGGAGTAAAGGCATTCATGCTGGAAATATTGATAATATTTGCTCCCGAGCGACCAATCATATCCTGGGCAAAGACCTGTGTTGGCAATAAGGTTCCCAAATAGTTCAAATTGAAAACAAAGTTGATACCGGCCTCATCCAAGTCGAAGAAAGTTTTGGTCTCAGCTGGTAGTCCAATCTCATGGAATTCATTGTCCGTTGTCGCTTTGGGATTATTGCCTCCTGCACCATTGATTAATATATCTACAGGACCAAAATCTGCTAGGACTTGCTGGCGAACTTCTTCCAAATTTTCCTTAGAAAGAACGTTAGATTTATAGGCTTTCGCAACGCCTCCTGCTGCTGCAATCTCATCAACGAAGACCTGAGCCGCAGCCTCATTCAAGTCCAAAAGCGCAACCTTTGCACCTGCCTTAGCAAATTCTTTTGCCAAATAGCCACAAAGAACACCACCTGCTCCTGTAATAACAACAACCTTGTCCTTAAACTCAATAACACGTGTCATACTAGCTCTCCTTATTTCCGACTGTTTTTACTTTAATTCCAAAATCTGGTGTCTTACCCGCTGCTCGCATATTGGCTTCATAGAGACCGTTAAAGTAGGTTGCCCCAAGTGCACGGTCATACAGACCATAACCAGGTGTCTTGGTCTGGTCTCCCCAGATACGACGACCGTGGTCTGGACGTAAGGCTCCAGCCCAGTCATAGTCCACCAATAATTTAACAACAGCATTCATGTCAATGTCACCAGCCTGTGACAAATGTGCTGTTTCTTGGAAGCCCCAAGCACCTGCCGTCACATTGCGCGTATGCATAAAATTGATGCGATTGCGTTTGAGAGCGTATTCTGTCATGGCAAGGACATCATTTTTCGGATCAGAAGCATAGGATCCGACACACATGGTAATTCCATTGTACTCTGAATCATAGAGATTCAAAAATCGTTCAACGGCTTCTTGACCAGTAATAATACGTGGCAATCCGAAAATTCCATACGGAGGGTCATCAGGGTGAATGGCCATTTTGACGCCAGCCTTCTCAGCTGTTGGTAGAATTGCTTTGATAAAATACTCCAAATTCGCCCATAAATCTTCTTCGGAAATATTCTGACGATAATTTTCAATAATAGCCTTCATTTCTTCCTTGGAATAGGACGAATCCCAACCTGGTAAGTTCAAATCATCCGCCACAGGATCAACACCTGCTAAATCAGATTTAAGAAAAGCTAAAGAGGTTGAACCATCTGGAAGTGGATGGTGTAGATCTGAGCGTGTCCAGTCAAACACAGGCATGAAATTATAGCATACAACTGGAATACCTGCAGCCCCTACATTACGGATGGAAGTCTTATAGTTTTCGATTAAGGCATCACGATTTGGCTTCCCTTGTTTGATGTCTTCATGAACAGGAATGGATTCAATAACCGTAATTTCAAGTCCTGCCTCTTCTACCATTTTTTTCAGCTCTAGAAGGTTTTCAAGGGGCCAAGCTTGACCAACTGGCACATCATAGACAGCTGTCACAATTCCCTGCATACCAGGAATTGCCTTAATCTCTTCAAGTGTCACAGGATCCTTTTTCCCATACCATCGAAATGACATTTTCATGATTTACTCTCCTTTATTGTTCAAAAAATTCTTTGGCATTGTAATAGGATATGGCTTCTACAAGCTGGCCTAAACGATTGTAATCTTCAGGCACTTCTTCATCAACAATCCATTGGCCGACATAAGTCGCTAAAATGCGTCTGAAATAATCATGCCGTTGATAAGATAAAAAGCTACGCGAGTCTGTCAACATACCAACAAAATTAGCAAGCATACCCTGTTCTGCATAGGCATTCATCTGGTCAATCATGCCCAACTTGGTATCATTGAACCACCAACCAGCACCAAATTGTAGCTGACTACGAAGCCCTTCCTCATTGGACTGGAAATTCGCCAAAGTATTGGCTAGAGCAATGTTGTAACTTGGATTGAGATTGTACCAAATCATTTTTGGAAGGGCATTTTCCTTGACCAAGTTATCTAACAAACGATTCAAATTCACAGTCAGACATGTCTGGTCTCCAATTGAATCCACACCTACATCTGCTCCAAGTTTTTCAAACAGTCCGGTATGGTTGTTCCGTAAGGCACCAAAGTGAACTTGTGTCACAAAGCCATGTTTCTTGTACAATCGGCACAATTCTCTAAAGATGGCAGTCTGCCATTTATTGATACTGGATTGACCAGCCTCTTTACCTGCAAGTCTTGCTAGTAAAATATCATCAAGCTCTTCAAGGCTTGCTTCTTCGTATGAAATAGCCGTAAAACTGATGTCACTTGCTCGGCAACCGTGTTGAGCAAAATAGGAAACACGCTGACCAAGTGCCTCTACAAAACTTGCAAAATCTCTTACTGTTACCCCTGTTACTTCCTCCAAGCGTTTAATAAATGGATTGAAATTTCGATGTTCTATAAAGGCTTCATCTGGGCGGAAAGTCGGTGCCACTACAGTATCTATAGTTGAGTCCTCAGCCAAGCGCTTATGCCATTCCAAGCTATCAAGAGGATGGTCAGTTGTCCCAATAAAGGTCACCCTAGCATCCGCAATCAGCTTCCGTGGACTAACTTGATGTTCTTGCAAATAAGCATTGAGCTGCTGATAGAGTCGCTCTGCATTTTCTTCGGTCAACAATTCCTCAACACCGAAAACCTGTCGCAATTCCAAATGGCTCCAATGATAGAGAGGATTTCCGAAAGCCCGTTCCAAGGTCCTTGCCCAGGCTTTAAACTTATCTAGTTTACTTGCTGAACCTGTGATTTCTTCTTCTGAGATACCATTAGCCCGCATCAAGCGCCACTTATAATGGTCACCCCCCAGCCACAGATCAACAATATCTTCATAAACCTTATCTTCAAAAATTTCCTTCGGATCCAGATGACAATGGAAATCATAGATAGGAAGCTCTGCTATTTTCCCGTAAAGCTCCTTAGCAGGCTCGTTTTTTAGCATAAAGTTTTTGTCATTAAAACTCATTTCATCCCTCCAAAGCTGCAACAAAACTGCGAGCAATCGTCGTTACACTTTCATAGCCTTCAGCCTGCACTCGACTTGCCAGAGCCGAACCGACTCCAACAGCACAAGCACCTGCCTTTTTCCAATCTGCAACATTTTCAACCGATACGCCACCAGAAGGCATCAAATCCACTTGGGGCACTGGTCCGTGAATATCCTTGATAAATCCAGGCCCCAAGACACCACCAGGGAAAAGCTTGATAATAGGACATCCCGCCTGACTAGCTGTGACAATCTCTGTTGCAGTTGCACAGCCTGGGAAGTAGAATACCTCAGCCTCTTGCGCCAAGTCTTGAATTTCTTTATCAAAATGAGGACTAACCAGGAAACTAGCACCTGCATCAATGGCCGCTTGTGCCAGCTTAAGATTCATCACTGTTCCCGCCCCAATGACTACGGATGAATCATCTGAGAACTCCTCTTGTAATTCTTTGATAACTGTCGCTGCATTTGGAGTCGAAAATGTAATTTCAATATTTCGAATACCTCCCAAAATCGCATGGCGGGCGATTTCTTTCGCATCTTCTTCATCTTTTCCGCGAATCACTGCAAAAAAGTAATTTTCTTTTAATTGCTTTAACATCTTGACCTCCAATTAGAAAGCGTTGTCATTTATAGCTATAGTATACAATTCATCAGATGATTTGTCAATAAAAAAGCAAAAAATACCCAGAAGAATTCTTCTGGGCTGTCTATTTTTTATTTCTATTTATGATCGTTGAGACCATGCAAGGTCATATCTTTATCGAACCATTCGCTTAAAACAACCTGTCTTACTGAAATGATATGTGCTAACATGCTATCATATGCTGCAACAGGGTGACGTTGCTTGATAGCCATTAAGATGTTCCTGTGGGCCTGTAAACTATCCGATTTCATCTGACGATTTGAATAGTTTTCATTGATTAGATGAATAGATTGATTAATGACTGGCATGAGACTTGTCATAGCCAGATTCCCACTCATCTCAGCCAGCATACAGTGGAATTTCACATCCAACTCCAGATGCTTCGTGTCTCCAGCAGCAACGGCCTCTTCAATAGCAAGGACAATTTCTTCTAGTCGAGCAATGTCTTCGTCCGAAGCAAACTGAGCGACACGCTCCGCAATTCTCGGTTCAAGCAAATACCGCACTTCAAACAAATCTGTCGTCAACTTCACACGGTCTCTTACTAAAGAAAAACCTAGGGGATCCTCTGATACTCCTTTTTTAGAGCTGATATAGGTTCCCGACCCTTGGCGCACCTCCAGAATATTTCGAGTAGCCAAACTTCGCACAGCTTCACGAACAGTCGAACGTCCAACTTCTAAATCTTGGGCCAATTCATACTCATTTGGAAGCTTATCACCAACTTCATATCCTCTTTCCAAAATCAATTCCAATAAGCGCTCTGATGCTTTTTCTACCAAGGGTTTCGCCATGTGCTTGGTCCTCCAATACAACTTTCTATTTGCTACTATTATAGCTCATTTCCTCTTATAATGGTAGTTTGGAATGGCAGTCCAACGTTTCTTGATTTCTCTTACAATTTGCTTGGGTTGTCTATTTCTTGAGAATAATCCTTTGTGATTTCCTTGAATGCGAATGATACCGACTGTAGTTTCAAAATCAGCAAAATTCCATACCTGCTCACCCACTAAATTAGGAATAGAATCAAAGACGCGATGGTTCATATCGTAGTAATCCACCTGAAATTCCTCTGTATAAGGAATATCCCACATCGAATGCAAACCTGGAAGAGTATCTGCACCATATTCCGTAATCAAAATTGGCTTGTCAGGATAAAGTTTTTGCCAAGTCTCCAACTCTTGACGGAGCCCTTTCTCTGCCGCCTTCAAGTCACCATGAGCAACATACCAACCATAGTAACGATTGAGACAGGCAACATCGACCAAATCCATAACCTCATCCTTATCAGGCGTTGCTGTCATAATATTGACCAAGGTCACAGGACGCTTAGACGGATCTCTGTCCCTCATGCGCTGAATCAGAGGTTCAAAGTAAGCACGTGCTCCCTTTTCATGCCCTGCCGGTTCATTGGCAACAACCCACATCACTACAGAAGGATGATTCTTATCACGCGCTATCAATTCATCAATCACCAGCTCATGAGCCTCCTTGGTTTGCATAACTTCCCAAGTATTTTTTGCTTCTTCAGAATCATCTGTCAAATTCAAGGCTGCATTGAAAAGCTGGAATAGGCCAACTGCTGGCACTTCATCAAGGATGACAATTCCCAAACGATCTGCCAGCCGCATCATTTCCTCAGAATAGGGATAATGAGATGTCCTAAAGGAATTTGCTCCAATATCTTTAAGCAAATTCAAATCCATCAGATTAGCTGCTTCATTGAAACCTCGCCCATTGATGAAGGTATCTTCATGTTTACCAAATCCCTTGAAATAGAAAGGTTTTCCATTGATGAAAAACTGCCCATTTTCAACCGCAACACTACGAATACCGAATTGTTCTGAGTAGGTATCTAGCAAGTTTTCTCCGTCAAATAATTCAACTTTAGCAGTATAGAGATAGGCATCCAAGACCTCCCAAAGGCGTGGATGTTCAATGACCATTTGTCCATTTTCAAGAAGACCTACTTCCTGTCCCTCTTGATCTAAAATAGACATACGGATGGAATCGTACTGCCCAACCGTCTTCACATCAACATTCACTACCGCCTGAGTCAAATCTTGATTTAGCTCCGTCCGAATAACAATATCCTCAATCCTATTTTTTGGACGTTTATAGAGATGAACTGTCCGCTGGATACCAGCATAGTTGAAAAAGTCAAAATTTTCCTTGACGGTCTTCACAATTTGACCATTCTCATCCACCTCTTCACTATAATTCCCTACTGGAAGGGTTGTATAATTTAGTTCATTATTGGCACAAACCGTCAATCGGAATTGGTCAGCATCGTATAAGTTTGATGGAATCAAGCATTCAAAAGGGGTAAAACCGCCCTTGTGTTCCCCGATTAAATGACCATCTGCATAGACTTTGGCCTGATGTGTCACCGAACCAAAACACACAACCAACTCTTCATCATCAGCTACTACTGGAAGAGCTACCATCAGTTCATACCAATTATCTCCGACAAAACGACGTTTGTCCTTATCAACAACAAGATCATTAAAAGAACTTGGTACAACCATTACTTCATCTGTATCTAACAGAGTATGAGCATCATTTTGTCCTTGCTTAAATTTCCATATTCCATTTAAGGAATAGACTGAGCGAGTTTTTGTTTGAATTGGATACAACATACTTTTTCCTTCTTTCTATCGTTTTATTTCACGTGACCCTTTTTTCAATAACAAATCAATATCTGATTGACTGATGACATTAATGTCCCCTTCAATGGTATGTTTGAATTGAAAACTAGCCATCCCCAAGTCGACTATTTCCTGTGGCGTTTTTTCCTGCAAATAGCCCAAAATAATTCCTGCTGTAAAGGCATCCCCTGTCCCAACTCGGTCCAAAACTTGAATGGATTCTTTTTCCGTTTCATAAAGCATACCATCTTGATACAAGTATGCCTTCAACAAATATTCATTATTGTAGGTCATTTCCCTCTGGGTAAAAGCAAGACCCTGCAAAGAATAAGTCTCCGCCAGACCTTTAACCACCGCCAACAAGACTTCTTTATTTTTATAAGGGCGCTTCAGCCCCAATTCATCCTTCATATCTTTTCCAGATTCATTGAAGAGTTGAATAGGCTCTAGACCAAAGCAAATATCTGCTAAACCTACAAAAGGAGATAATTTCTCCCTCGCTTCTTCAAAAGAAGACCACAAACTTTCTCGATAATTCAAGTCAAAGGAAACCTTGACACCCTGCGCCTTTGCTATCTCCATTAAGCGAAAAGCTAGGCGATAAATATCTGGATTCAAAGCGACCGTTATACCACTGACATGAAACCAATCGACACCGTCAAACATACCTTCCAAATCATAATCTTCTTCCTTAGATAAGCTGAAAGCAGAATAATCACGGTCGTAGGTCACCTGGCTAGGTCTAAGAGAGAAACCCTTTTGATAATAATAAAGCCCCAGCCTTCCTTTTTTTCGAATCAGATGCTTCTGTCCAATCTGCCGTGCAAAGAGAAAGTGTTCTGCCATCTTTCCCACTTCATTTTCAGGAAGTGCCGTCACCAACTCAACTGAATGCCCCAGCTGAGCCAAGCTGGCTAAGACATTCAACTCCGAACCACCAAACTGACAATCTAAACTGGTAGCCTGTGTTAAAGTCTGATAATGAGGAGGAGATAGCCGCAACAAAACTTCTCCAAATGCTAAGATTTTTTTCATACCGCCTCCTAGATGAAAGACCCAGCTGGACTCCTCCAACTAGGTCGTTATTGTATTATTTATCGTCGTATTGGTCAACCTTATATTGAGTTACATCTACATAATCCATATCAGATAATGGAACATTTTTCGCAATTGCACGCACACGCTCCTCATCTTTTGCCGCTTTCATAACATGGATTTTCTCTTGAATACGTGCCATTTCTTCACGGTCTAGTTTGTAGAATTTCATCAAGAACAAGGATACACTCAATACCGCTGCTGGAATCACTGTCAATAGGACAATCAGTGCCATTCTCAAATCTGTTGAGAATGCTGTTTCAACGGTTGGGTACTCTTTACCAAAACCGATACCTGCTAATACAAATCCAACAACCATTGGGGCAAATGAAGAAGCAATTGAGTCTGTCAATGAGAAGATAGTCCCAATCATACCTGACAAGTAACGACCAGATACTGAAGTTTCATAGTCTGTAATATCCGCACCCATGGTCAATACCAAACCAGATGGAGCACTAGATGCGTAGCGAGCAACGATATAAACAACAAAGAAGCCGATTGTGTAGAGATTCCAATTTGTCAAATCCAACATACCTGGTTTAGCTGAAAAGAGCATCGCTGCCAAGATCACAAGACCAGCAATCCCAAGTTGAAGCGCTGTAATATAGGCAAAACGTAAACCTTTACGACGAGCCAATTGCGCAGCACCAACTGTTACAAGAATACCTGGCAAAATCAAAAGCATAGACATTTTTCCAGAAAGAGCATAGTCACCGAAGATAATACCATACAGCATAACCCCGATAACGGAATCTCCAAACAGTTGAGCAACAAATTTTACAAAAGCTGCAGAGATTGAAAGAACCTGCAAAGGTTTGTTTCCTTTGATAACTTTCCAGTAGTCTTTCAACTTAGTTTCTTGTGTCTTCTCACCAAGACCAAAGTATTTCTTATTGTCTTTCTCCCAAATACCGATAATAGCAAGAATACCCAGAACAGCTGAAATTACTACTACACCGAGGAACAATTCTTGGAAGAAACTTGGAGTGAAACCGCCATGTTTCGGAACCAATGTCCCTGACACAACAACCTGACTACCAGTCATCAACACAGTTGTCGCAATACCATCAACAATATTAAAGATTGGACGTTGCTTTGGATCATTGGTAAGCGCAACTTGTCCTGCTTTTGTGATTGTCTGTTGAAGTGAATATCCAATTTTATGGATAATCAAAACAAGGATGAATAGAGGAAGACGGAGACTCTCATTAACTCCACTTAAACCTAACATCATAAAAAGAGAAGCTGCTGTAATGATATTCCCCAAAACCAAGATAGGACGATATTTACCAAACTTAGTATCCGTTTTATCAATGATAACTCCGATTGTAGGATCAATGAAACCATCAAAGATACGAATATAGCCCATGAGTTGACTAACAAACAGGGCTGCAAGACCAAGCACACCTGTCGATAAATAAGTCACGAAAGTAAAAGCAACCAAGTAAATATTCGTCGATGAATTGTTCATCGCAAATAATATGATTTGCCATAACTTGGCTTTGTTATAAGTAACGTCTTCGACACGTTGCTCAACATGTTTTTCCATTGGAAATTCCTCCTAAATGTTTTCTACGACAAAGTCGTAAGCGTTTTCTTTAACTATATTCTAATATTCGTCAGATGATTTGTCAACTGTTTTTGTAAATATTTTTAATTATACGCAAAAAAAGACGATTTCACGTGAAAATCGTCTGATATATTTGATTTAGCGAGGAAGAATTCGTCTGACTATTTATTGATTTACTGCAATTTCCCCACTATGATAGTTGATACTGAGACCACTCTGCACATTTGGAACGAACACATTGAACTCTAGGCTACCATCTGCTGCTTTTGCCTCTAGATGACTTCCGACAGGAACAAGGTCTTCACTCTCAGCATACACCAAGGTCACACGATAGCGGACACGCTTATTTTTATCCAAGGCCCGCCGAATCTGACTTTCAAAATAATTCTGCCCAGTTGAAGTTTGGTCGTTAGCTTGGTTGGACCAAGCTGTTTGAACTGCAATATTCTTAGGATTGCTGGTTGAAGCATCGAAGCCAGACAATCCACCAATCAAAGCATAACCTAGGAGGTGACCACGGTCCACTGCATGGTCATATTCTCCAGTTAAATCATGGATCTGATGCCAACCCGCAGGTGTCCAAGAAGTCCGACCATTTCCTGTTTCTTCACGATCCTTATACTGACGTGTAGATTTAGCTAAAAGCGCATTGGCTACGGTTGGAACCGTCTCTCCCTGGACAGTTTTTGTCTTATTATCACCATAAGGAACACTGGCAACCGATGCATCTAAATCCGTTTGATTACCGTTAATAATAAATGCTCCAGCACCATTCCATTCAATCGAATTCCCCAGTTGCTTTTTTACATCTTCTGTCAATACCGAACTAGCCAGTTCCTGACTAGGTGTGCCTTCACTTGCCTTAGACTGATTGACATAATAGGAATAATCAGCAACGTTACTGCTCTTGTTATCACTTAAAAGATAACCCCCCGCTACTACAACAATCGTAGCCAATAAGCTGAGCAGACTCATTGCTTGTTTTTTTACATTTTTCTTCGCCATTTTCTCTCCATCAAAAAAGCAGGTCCAGCCTACTTTCCTGTAAATTTACCGATTAGTTCTTGCCACTTAGCTGGTGACAACACCGCAAATACATTGTCTCCATCTCCTATGACACCGTAACCAACCATTAATCCTAAAATAAACACCAAAATAGCAATCAACAAAACAACTGCTACTAAGATTAAATTTTTACCAACATAGCTAAGATTATCCTTATCCATTTTCATCTTCTCCACTCACACGTTCAATCGTTGCACCTAAAGCAGCTAATTTCTCATGAAAACGATAGTAACCTCGATCTAAGTGCGTTAATTTACCTACAATCGTCTCACCTTCAGCAACCAAACCAGCCAGAATCAAAGCGGCACTTGCTCGTAAATCAGTAGACATAACCTGAGCACCTTGCAGAGCAAGTCCTCCCGTGATGATAGCTGTATCTCGTAAAATTTCCGAATGCAAATCCATCCGACGCATTTCTTCCAAATGCTGGAAACGATTCTCAAATACCGTTTCAATCATGGTAGATTCACCCTTTGCAACTGCCATTAGAGCTGTAAATTGAGCTTGCATATCCGTTGGGAAGCCTGGGTGTGGCAAAGTTTTTACTGTTACAGGTTTAAGCTTATCCACTTGCGAACGAACTCGAATCCCTTCAGCTTCTTCCGTCACCTCAACTCCCATTTCCAACATCTTAGAAATGAGTGGACGGTTGTGCTCCCAGACAGCATCCTTGACCAAGACATCGCCACCAGTCATTGCCGCTGCCACCATAAAGGTACCCGCTTCGATACGATCTTGCACCACTTGATGTTCTGCGCCAGTCAATTCTTCTACACCAGTAATCGCAATCGTCTCTGTACCTGCCCCCTTAACTTTTGCCCCCATTTTGTTTATGAAAATAGCCAAGTCAACAATTTCAGGTTCTCGCGCAGCATTTTCCAATACCGTTGTACCCTGCGCCAGAGTTGCAGCCATCATCAAATTTTGCGTTGCCCCAACACTTGGGAAATCAAGATAGATATGAGCTCCCTGCAAGTTCTCTGCACTCGCTTCAATATAACCAGCGCGTTGTTTAATTTTAGCCCCCATAGCTTGCAAACCTTTTAAGTGCAAATCAATTGGACGACTACCAATTGTACAACCTCCTGGCATAGAAACCTTAGCATAACCATTGCGTGCCAAAATCGGACCAAGAATAACAATAGAGGCGCGCATTTGACTCACATACTTATAAGGAGTTTCGCTACCAAGTTTACCTGTTGCATCAATATCGATAGTCTTTGTTTCCTCGTCAAATTTCACACGAACTCCCAGACCACGTACAACATTATTCATTGTATAGACATCAGACAAAATAGGAACCTGAGTCAATTTGGTTTGCCCTTGACTTGCTAGAACTGTTGCTGCCAATAAAGGCAGAACGGCATTCTTCGCCCCCTCAATCTCAACCTGTCCCTTCAAACCGTTTTTACTACCTGTAACAATAATTGTATCCATTTCTTATCCTTTTCTTACTTAAATCACATATTTGCAAAAGAGCGTCCCACCATCAACAATTCTAAAAAGAAAGTCGAGACTAAGTACCCCAGTGCTATTGCCAGAAAGAGAATCAGCAAATTGATTTTACGCTGATTGTCCCCAGTCACCTTCAACCACCGCGACCAATCAACTGTTGTAACCAAGAGATGATGAGCCAAATAGATAAACAATATATGACTAAAAAACTGTAAAATTGAAATTACCATGTTTCCATTATACCATGAAATTAAAAAATGGAACTGAACCAAGTTCAATCCCATATAGATTAATGTTTCCCAACACGAATACGATTTATCGCACGTTGGAGGGCGACTGTTGCACGCATCTCCATATCAATATTACGAGCAGTCTGTGCTTCTTCCAATTCACGTTCTGCGCGTAATTTCGCACGTTCTGCACGACTAATATCAATATCCCGTTCCCGCTCAGCGGAATCAGAAATGACCGTAATAATATCCTTGTTGACTTCAATGATTCCACCATTGACCGCAATCCAGTCTACATGGTTTTCATCATCAACACGACGCACTTTCATTTCACCGATTTCCAAAACTGCAATCAGTTCTTCATGTCCAGAATAGACACCCATCTCACCATCAACCGTTTTGACCAAAACAAATGCTGCATGATGGTCATATTTGATACCGTCTGGTGTTACGATTTGTACAGTCATTTGTCCCATAAGCCACCTCTAGAATTTCATTTTAGCAGCTTTAGCGACCACATCCTCAATTGAACCAACATTTCGGAAGGCATCTTCTGGTAGATGGTCGTGTTTGCCGTCCAAGATTTCCTTAAAGCCTTTCACCGTTTCAGCTACTGGCACATAAGAACCTGGCATACCTGTAAATTGCTCCGCAACGTTGAAGTTTTGAGAGAGGAAGAATTGGATACGACGAGCGCGACCAACCAAGGTCTTCTCTTCATCTGACAATTCATCCATACCGAGAATGGCAATAATATCTTGCAATTCTTGGTAACGTTGAAGGACACGTTTTACTTCCATAGCTACTGCATAGTGCTCTTCACCAACAATTTGTGGAGCAAGTGCACGTGATGACGAAGCCAATGGATCCACCGCAGGGTAGATACCCAGCTGAGTCAACTTACGCTCCAAGTTAGTTGTTGAATCCAAGTGAGCGAAGGCTGTCGCTGGAGCTGGGTCTGTATAGTCATCGGCAGGTACGTAAATAGCCTGAATAGATGTAACAGAACCCTTCTTGGTTGAGGTAATACGCTCCTGCAATTGTCCCATCTCAGTTGCAAGCGTCGGCTGATAACCAACGGCTGACGGCATACGACCCAAGAGGGCTGATACTTCTGAACCAGCCTGCGTGAAACGGAAGATATTATCGATGAACAGAAGAACATCCTGCCCTTCCACATCACGGAAGTATTCCGCAATGGTCAAACCAGTAAGAGCAACACGCATACGAGCTCCTGGTGGCTCATTCATCTGACCAAATACCATAGCCGTTTTTTCAATAACACCTGATTCTTTCATTTCCCAGTAAAGATCGTTCCCTTCACGGGTACGCTCGCCAACTCCGGTAAATACAGAGATACCACCGTGTTCTTGGGCAATATTGTGAATCAATTCTTGGATAAGGACGGTTTTACCAACACCGGCACCACCGAAGAGACCAACCTTACCACCTTTTAGATAAGGTGCTAGAAGGTCGATAACCTTAATCCCTGTTTCCAAAATTTCGCTTGAAGTAGATAATTCGTCAAAAGCCGGCGCTTTCTTATGGATAGGCTCACGTTCAAAATCTGCCGGAAAAGACTCTTCAAGGTCAATGGTATCTCCCAACACATTGAAGACACGACCCAGCGTTTCTTTACCGACTGGAACAGAGATGGGACGACCTGTATCGAGAACTTCCATCCCACGTGTCAATCCATCCGTTGATTCCATGGCAATGGTCCGTACAACGCCATCACCAAGTTCCAAAGCCACTTCAAGCACGACTTTTTGTTTGGAATCATCATTTTTATATACAACGAGTGCGTTGTTAATCTCAGGAAGTTTATCTTCTGCTGCAAACGCAACGTCTACAACTGGTCCGACAACCTGAGTAATTTTGCCTGAACTCATTCTATTTCCTCTATTTCTATTACTCAAGGGCTGAGGCACCAGCTACAATCTCAGTAATTTCCTGAGTGATAGCTGCCTGACGAGCCCTATTGTATTGGATTGTCAAATCGTTAATGACATTCTTAGCATTATCCGTCGCTGTCTGCATGGCTGTCATACCTGCTGCATTTTCAGCAGTTTTGGCATCCAAAATCGCTCCATAAATAGTTGATTCTGCATATTGAGTCAAGAGTTGTTCCAAAATAACCTCACGGTTTGGTTCCAACTCAAAGGTAGCTGTATAACCATCTGCTTCATTGTGGTCCAAATCTTCTACAGGAAGCATCTGTTGTACACGCACCTGACTGGTCAAACTATTGACATGGTGGTTATAACAAACATACAACTCATCAAAGAGTTCATTCTTGTACATCTCAACAGACTTAGAAATGATTTTTTGAACCTCTTCAAAACTTGGATTGTCTGCTAAACCACGCAATTCAAAGACAGGATTGATACCACGGGCACGGAAGAAATCAGCTCCCATACTACCAATGGCAATAATCTCATACTCGTCTTTCGACTCATGATCCTGTTCAATCATCCCCATCACAGCCTTCAAAATACTGGAATTATAAGAACCTTTTAGTCCACTGTCAGAGGTAATGACAATATAACCAGATTTTTGAACTGGACGACGAATCAGCATTGGATTGCTTGTATCTGAAGCCATCAATTCTCCACGCAAGAGGTCCGTTGTAATCTGACGAACCTTACTAGCGTAGATTTGAAAGGATTGCGCTAATTGCTCTGATTTGGCTAGTTTAGAAGCCGAAACCATCTGCATGGCACCGGTGATTTGACTGGTTTTCTTAGTAGATGCAATTTTTGACTTGATTTCATTGAGAGAACCTGCCATTATTCACTCCTTTACTTAAAGACAGACTGGTCTTTGAAAGCTTGGATAGCAGCATTCAATTCATCTGTATCAGGAAGATCTTTTGTTGTACGAATAACATCCAAAAGACCATCGTAGTGCAAATCAAAATATGCGTATAGTTCTTCTTCAAATGCCAAAATATCATCAATTGGCACTGAATCCAAGAAGCCATTTGTCAAAGCATACAAAATCAAAACCTGTTTTTCAACTGGAAGCGGCTTATGCAATGGTTGTTTCAACACTTCCACAGTCCGACGACCACGATTGAGTTTGGCCTGAGTAGCCGCATCCAAATCCGAACCAAATTGAGTAAAGGCTTCTAATTCACGATAAGAAGCTAAGTCGATACGAAGGGTACCTGCAACCTTTTTCATGGCCTTAATCTGTGCAGAGCCACCTACACGTGATACAGAAGAACCCGCATCAATGGCTGGACGGATACCAGAGTTGAATAAATCGTCCTTCAAGAAGATTTGTCCATCCGTGATTGAAATCACGTTGGTCGCGATGTAAGCTGAAATATCTCCCGCTTGTGTTTCGATAAATGGTAGAGCTGTAATGGAGCCACCGCCCAATTCATCTGAAACCTTTGCTGAACGCTCTAGCAAACGACTGTGCAAGTAGAATACATCCCCTGGATAGGCTTCACGACCCGGAGGACGACGAAGCAAGAGAGATAATTCACGGTAAGCTACCGCTTGTTTTGACAAATCATCGTAAACAATCAAGACGTGTTTGCCTTCATACATGAACTCTTCTGCCATCGCAACACCAGCATAAGGAGCCAAGAAAAGCAATGGAGACGGTTGTGAAGCAGATGCAGTTACTACAATTGTGTAATCCAAAGCACCATATTGACGAAGGGTTTCAACCTGAGTACGAACAGTTGACTCTTTCTGACCAATAGCCACATAGATACAAATCATGTCTTGGCCTTTTTGGTTGAGAATAGCATCAATAGCTACAGATGTCTTCCCTGTCTGACGGTCACCGATAATCAATTCACGCTGACCACGACCAATCGGAACCAAAGCGTCAATAGCCTTAAGACCAGTTTGAAGCGGTTCATTAACCGACTTACGTTGCATAACACCTGGTGCTGGATATTCAATCGGACGAGTCTTACTAGTACGAATCTCACCAAGACCATCCACAGGTTGACCAAGTGGGTTGATGACACGACCAATCAAAGCCGAACCAACTGGTACTTCCATAATTTTACCAGTACGACGAACAACTGACCCTTCACGAATATCGGTAAATTGTCCGAGAATGATAATACCAACATCGTTGGTTTCTAAGTTTTGTGCCATACCAATGGTGCCATTTTCAAATACCAAAAGCTCTCCACTCATGGCATTGTCAAGACCTTGCGCACGGGCGATACCGTCACCGATATAGGTTACGACACCAGTCTCTGTGTAGTCAAAGTCAGGCTGAAAGCCTTCAATTTGTTGTTTTAGTAAAGCGCTAATTTCTTGTGCATTAATCAAAAGAACACCACTTTCTATTTTCTAAAGTTTTTTTCTAACGTCCTTCAACTGTGTCCGAACGCTTGCATCGATTACCTTATGGTTAACCGTTACAATAAAACCACCGAGGAGACTTTGATCAAGTTCTTCCGTGATATTGCGTACACGCAAGGAAAATCGTTGTTCTACCAAGTGACGGAGACGCTCTTTTTGAGCTTCTGTCAACGGATAGACTGAAACCACACGGGCTTCAAATTCATTTTTAAATTTACTGATTTGTAATTGGACACGCTCAAGGGTTTCAAGAAGCAAGTCTGCATGACCATCACGAATAACATCTTCAATCAAGTCATTGATTTGCCAGAAACTAGATTGACGTACCGTCCTTACAAAGTCAGCCTTTTCTTCTCTCGATACTGTCGCTGACAGCAAGATTCGATTCAGCTTACTATCATGAATGATGGAAATCAAGTCAGAAATCTGGTCATACATATCCCAAATATCTGCATGATCACTGACTTTTTCAACAAATGATAGAGCATATTTTTGCACGATGGCATTTTCTCTAGCGTTCATCTACTTGTCTCCTAGTTTGTCCAAATAACGGTCAATCAAGTTACTATGAGCTTGTTGGTCCAAATCTTCCAAAATAATTTTGCTTGCAAGATCAACTGCCAATTCAGCAACTTGAACACGCAAGTTTTCTTGTGCTTCACGTTTTTCAGCTTCAATTTCCAATTGAGCTTTTTGCTTCAATCCTTGAATTTCAACATCTGCTTGCTCAAGAATACGTTTTTTCTCTAGTTTTGCGCGTTCAACCGCGTCTTGAATAATCTTTTGACTTTCAATACGTCCCTGTACCAACTCATCTTCACGTTGTTGAACAAGGTTTGCTGCTGCTGTTAATTTTTCTTCTGCAGCATCAATATCGTTCGCAATCTTATTGGCACGTTCTTCAAAAATACCTGTAATTTTATCCCATGCAAAAACACGAATAAGAATAATAAGTACTGCAAATGAGGCTGTTACCAAGATAAAGTTTCCAAGAATGGTACTAGATTGCATTGTAATAGTTGTTGCCATAGTTGTCTTTCCCTTTCCTATTCACTCTCACTACTGATTTTTTTATTTAAGTACATAGATACCAACATGATAAATACATATCCCTGCAAGCATGAAATGAATACAGAAAATGCTGTCCAAACAACGTTCAGAGCAAAGGCAATTGGATATGCAAGTGCACTTTGTTGAGATAATTGTAGAAGAAGAGAGACAAGCACTTCACCAGCATAAATGTTACCGTACAGACGAAGAGCAAGCGACACAAGGTTGGTCACTTCTTCCAAAATGTTCATTGGAGCCATAGCCCAGGGTGTCACAAAAGATTTGAGGTATGCCTTAAAACCGCGACGACGAATACCCTCAACATGACAAAATACTGTTGCAATTGTTGCCAAACCGAAATCGTAAGCCATATTGGCCGTTGGAGAAGTCCACAAATTATGTCCTTCCGCTGTTTCCAATTTGGTCATCAAACCTAGATTATTGGCAACCAAAAGAAAAGTAAAGACTGTAAAGAAGAACAAGGAATACCGCTTTGCTTCCGCATCGCCAAGATTCCCTTTTGTAAAATTGATGGTCAATTCGTAAACGTACTCCAAAACATTCTGTTTTCCTTTTGGCTTGAGCTCCATCCGACGACTAGCCCAAAAAACAAGTAAGAAAATAATGGAAATGGTAATGACAGAAACCAATACCATGGTCAGGTCAAAGGTTACGGGACCAAGGGTAAGGGTTGGACTTAAATGTTCTTCCAATGGAGGTTCCCCCCTTTTCTATTTCTCTATTTTCTACTATTTCAAGACAAATGTCATAGCCAAGGTTACGAAGAAAGTTCCCTCGATAAAGGCAACACCCAAAAATACACCAGCCATCAATTTACTTTGCATTTCTGGTTGACGTGCAGTCGAACTAAGGTATGAAGCCACCAACAGTCCCTCACCGATACTTACACCAAGACAGGCCAATCCAAGGGCCAATGCGCCTAAACTCATAACGAATTCTCCTTTTAAAATTTAATACCATGTAAGGATACTCCTAAAACATCTATTTGTCAAGAAAATACCGCCATTGTAAGCGTTTAATTCGTTTTTGTAAAATAAAAAGAAAAGAGTATTTCATCTTTTCTTCCTATTTAATAGCTTCATCAATATGGTCTGTTTCTTCAATGAATCGTTTGGCCATATCTTCTCGATTCATCTGATCAGTATCAAGAGTGATTGCATGGTCAGAAACCAGATCTGTATCTGCGAAAAACTCTATATGGTTTGATAGGTTGTACAGACGTACAGGGGCTTCCCCACCAAACTCTCCATCTAGATTGAGCAGTAGACGGTTATCTGGGTTCAGATTTTCGATGGATAGGCTCTTGGTTTTTATGTATTCAACTAAATCACTCTCAATGTGTTTGCCACCGTCTAAGACTTGACGAATCAGATGCAGAATTTCAAATAAATTCCCTGTTTTAACCATCAATAAGGTAAAATTACCATCATCTAACTTAGCATCTGGAACGATCTGTTCAAAACCTCCAATTGAATTGGTTAAGGCAACAAAAATCATTGAAACCGAGCCTTCAAATACTCCCTCGTCATGCTCTACATGAACAGGTGTAAATTGTACTTGTGGTAGGAGTTCTGCTCCTTTTACTACATAGGCCAAATAGCCAAACATGGTCTTAAGTTGACTGGGAACACTGTAGGTCAACTCCGTAAGTGTACCTGCCGCAGCAATATTGATAAAATAATGTTCTTGATGAAAACCATTTTTTTGATTTTTGGCTAAACCAATATCCATTAAAATGGTCTGCTGCTTACCGATAACCTTAGCTGCTTCTACAGGATTTCCCCTAGGCACTTTTAAGGCACGCGCATAGTCATTGGTGGTGCCAGTCGGTATGATGGCCATCTGCGGACGTTTTTCAAGCGGAGCAATTCCATTGACGACTTCGTTGATTGTTCCATCTCCACCAGCCGCGATAATCAAGTCAAAGCCTGCAAGCGCCGCACGTGTAGCTTCATTCTTTGCAGAGTCTTTCTCAGCAGTTGTTTGGAAAGCTGAAGTCTCATAACCGTAGCCTTCCAAAATTTCCAATACTTCGGCCACATTTTTCTTCATGATTTCTTGACCTGAGGTCGGATTATATATTAGTCTAGCACGTTTTCTTTCTACCATCGTTTTACCTTTACAAGCTCTCTAACCAAGCCTCATCTTTAATTTCGATACCTAGCTCCTGTGCTTTGGTCAATTTACTACCTGCATCTGTTCCGGCAACCACAAGATTAGTTTTTTTAGAAACAGATCCCGCTACATTTGCCCCTAAAGCTTCTAATTTGGCTTTGGCTTCGTTTCGTTTCATTCGCTCCAATTTACCAGTCAGTACAACTGTCATACCCGATAGCGCAGCATTTTCATCTACTACTTGTCCGAGATAGGTTAAGTTTACCTTAGCTTCCTTAAGTTCGGCTAAAAGTTGTTGCGCACCCTCACTAGCAAAAAAAGTTGTCAAAGACTTAGCAATAACCTGACCAAGACCTTCTAGCGAAGCAATTGCTTCTTGATCAGCAAATGCTAAAGTTTCTAAATCACCAAATTTTTCTACTAAAATCTTACTTGCCTTACTACCTACATGGCGAATACCTAGTCCAAATAGGAGGCGTTCTGCTGAGTTGCTCTTAGAAATTTGAATGGCTTGATAGAGCTTGTCAGCTGATTTTTCTTTGAAACCTTCCAAGGTCAATAGGTCATCAACAGTTAATTCATAAATATCAGCAACATCGTGTACCAAGCCTGCTCCAAAGAGTTTTTCAACGATTGAAGACCCTAGCCCTGCGATGTTCATAGCATCTCGACTTGCAAAATGTTCCAACTTACTCATCAGCTGGCTAGGACAAATAGGGTTGATACAGCGGAGGGCAACTTCGTCCTCATAGTGTTGTAGGTCGCTCTGACAAGACGGACAATGACTAGGAATGGGCATGATTTCTTGCTCTTTTCGATACTTGTCCACCACTTTCAGAACTGCTGGGATAATGTCCCCCGCCTTGTAGACAATGACCGTATCGCCAATACGAATATCTTTTTCGGCGATATAATCTACGTTGTGCAAGGTCGCTCGACTGACAGTCGTTCCTGCCAGTTGAACAGGACTAAGATTGGCAGTTGGTGTCACAACACCTGTTCGGCCAACAGTCCAATCAACCGACAAGATTTCTGCTTCTTTTTCCTCAGCTGGAAACTTGTAAGCTACTGCCCATCGAGGCGCTTTAACTGTAAATCCTAGTTCTTCTTGTATAGCTAAATCATTTACCTTGATGACAACACCATCTATCTCATAGGGTAAATCATCTCTACGCTCTGCTATTTTTTCAATAAAATCCCACGTGTCATCAATCGACTCCGCCAAGCAATATTCGTGGTTGGTCACAAATCCCAGAGCATCCAGTTTCTCCAGTACTTGTGACTGGCTAGTCACTTCAGATGGACTAGCCTCTTGGTAGAGGAAGGTAGCGAGACCACGCTGGGCCACCACTCCCATATCAAGCTGGCGGAGGGTCCCTGCTGCTGCATTACGTGGATTAGCAAATTCAGCTTCACCAGCCTCCTGACGCTGGTTGTTAACACGGTCAAAGGAAGCCTTTGGCATATAACACTCACCTCGGACAGTGATGTCCACAGCTTCGGGTAAGGTCAAAGGAATATCAGCCACTCGTTTGAGATTTTCTGTGATATTTTCACCGACACTACCGTCACCACGTGTAGCACCCACGACTAGATTACCCGCTTCATAGGTCAGGGAAATAGATAGACCATCAATCTTCAATTCACAGATATAAGTTGCTTGAGGAAATTCCTTGCGAACTCGCTGGTCAAAAGCTTCTAACTCTTCACGAGAAAAGGCATCTTGCAAACTAAAAAGAGGATAAACATGACTATATTTTTCAAATCCGTCTAGCACCTTTCCTCCGACCCGATGGGTAGGACTATCTGGTAAAATCAGTTCTGGATGAGCCGTTTCTAGCTCTACTAATTCACGATAAAGCGTATCATATTCTGCATCTGATACGCTAGGTTGGTCCAATTGATAATACTCTTTAGCGTATTGATTGAGCACGCTAACTAATTCTGATATTCTTGTTTTCATAAGAATATTATATCATGATTTGAGGGTGCGAACTATATTTGCGCTTCAATAAAAACAGATTCCTTTAGATAATTTTTAGTAAAAAATGTATAATGTTTATATAAAATTTTTGGAGGTGCCCTATGGCTGTAACCTATAAACGACAAGATGATTTAGAAAAGATGCTGGAAGAATTTGCTTCATTTGAAAAATTGGAAGAAATTGAGTATCCAGATCCAAAATCAAAAGAACATTCCGAGAAAAACAACTTGAATCAGGATAAAAAATAATATGTTTGGTCTTGATCAATTACCTACCTCCGTCCTACAGGCGGGGGCTATTTTCCTGTCTATCATGATTGAAGCCTTGCCCTTTGTCTTGATTGGAGCTATTATTTCAGGTTTTATCGATGTGTTTATAACACCAGATAAGGTTCGTAAATTCTTACCCAAAAACAAGTTTCTTGCCATTCTATTTGGAACCTTTATCGGCTTCATTTTTCCGTCTTGCGAATGTGGTATTGTCCCTATTGTCAATCGACTATTAGAGAAAAAAGTACCGAGTTACACTGCTGTTCCCTTTTTAGTAACGGCTCCTGTCATTAATCCCATCGTCCTTTTTGCAACCTTTACCGCTTTTGGCAATTCCCTACTTTTCGCCCTCTATAGAGCCCTAGGAGCCATCATTGTATCCCTAGTATTGGGAATCATTCTTGGTTTTTTCGTAAAAGGACCAATTCTTAAAGGAAGCAAGTTTGACCATCACCAGCATGATTATTCAGATAAAACCAGCTGGCAAAAAGTTGGCTTCGCACTTATTCATGCCATTGATGAATTTTTTGATACGGGACGTTACCTAGTCTTTGGTTGTCTCTTTGCCAGTCTCGTACAAGTCTATATTCCAACCGCTGTCCTGACTACCATCGGTCATAGTCCATTAACAGCTATTTTACTGATGATGTTGCTGGCCTTTCTTCTTTCCCTATGTTCCGAAGCCGATGCCTTTATTGGTGCATCCCTACTATCCAGCTTCGGATTCGCCCCAGTAATGGCTTTCTTAGTTATCGGACCCATGGTGGATGTTAAAAACTTGCTCATGATGAAACATTATTTCAAGGGAAAATTTATATCCGGTTTTATCATTACTATCACTCTCGTTATTTTGGGATATAGTCTGATACTTGGAGGTGTAGTATGATTCGTTTTTTAATTCTTGCTGGCTATTTTGAGATGACCATGTATCTTTATATCTCTGGAAAATTAGACCAATACATTAATCTGCACTATAGCTATCTAGCCTATCTATCCATGGTTTTATCTTTCATACTTGCCATCGTACAATTGTATGTCTGGGTAAAAGAAATTCGAGTACATAGCCATTTAAAAAGCAAAATTGCCAAACTATCAAGCGTTGGACTACTGCTCATTCCTCTTGCTATAGCCTGGCTCTTTCCTACGGTAAGCCTGGATTCAACAACTGTTGCTGCCAAGGGCTATCATTTCCCACTAGCAGCAGAAAACGATACTAATACACAAAACCAAGAAGGGACGACTGTTCAGTATCTCAAGCCTGATACTTCTATTTATTTTACAAAATCTGCCTATCAAAACCAGATGCGTGAAATTGCTGATAGATACTTGGCTGAAGAAACCATTGTCGTTACTAATGAAAACTATATGGAAGTGATGGAAGCAATCTACGACTATCCTACGGAATTTTCAGGAAAAACGATTGAAATGATTGGATTTGTCTACAATGACCCTGACAATAGCCAGCAATTTTTCCTTTTCCGCTTTGGTATTATTCACTGCATTGCTGATTCTGGGGTATATGGCTTACTCTCTACGGGGGCTACCACAGAATTTCCTAACAATACTTGGGTAAAAGCCAGAGGAACAATCAAGGTTTCCTACCATACATCGTTGAAACAAAATCTCCCAACACTTGAATTACAATCGATGGTTCAGATTGAACAGCCAGATTCCCCGTACGTCTACCGTATTTTCTAATAATCCTAACTCAAAAAGTGAATTTTCTGACAATTTATGGTATACTATTAATGATATTCAACAGATAGGAATGAAATTATGTCATCACATGTATTGTTTACAATTTTTGGTGCTAGTGGCGACCTTGCCAAACGCAAACTCTATCCATCCCTCTTTCGTCTTTATAAGGCAGGCCATATCCGAGAAAATTTTGCAGTAATTGGTACAGCTCGCAGACCTTGGACCAAGGAATTTTTTGAGCAGACTGTCATCGAATCACTAGGTGATTTGCCTGACACACCACGCCAAGCTCATGAGTTTGCAAGTCATTTCTACTACCAAAGCCATGATGTCAATGACACCGAGCATTATGTTGCTCTTCGTAAATTGCAGGACGACTTATGTGAAAAATACGATACCCAACACAACAAGGTCTTCTTCTTATCCATGGCTCCAGAATTTTTCGGAACCATTGCCAAACACCTCAAATCTGAACAAATCGTTGACGGCCAAGGTTTTGAACGCTTGATTATTGAAAAACCATTCGGAACCAGCCTTGCAACCGCAAGCAAACTCAATGATGAATTGGCAGCCGCCTTCAATGAAGACCAAATCTACCGCATCGACCATTACCTAGGCAAGGAAATGGTACAAAATATCTTTGCGGTTCGCTTTGCCAATATTATTTTTGAGCATATTTGGAACCGCGATTACATCGATAACGTCCAAATTACATTTGCTGAAGCGATTGGTGTTGAGGATCGTGGGGGCTACTACGATCATTCTGGCGCCTTAAAAGACATGGTGCAAAACCATGCCCTTCAAGTTCTTTCCCTTCTAGCAATGGATAAGCCTGCCAGCTTCAAGGAGGAAGATGTCCGCGCTGAAAAGATCAAGGTCTTCCAACACCTTCGTCAGCCTTCTGATGAGGACCTCAAACGCAACTTCATCCGTGGTCAATATGCAGCAGGTTCCATCGACGGAAAAGACTACGTTAGCTACTTGGATGAACCAAATATTGCCGAAGGTTCTCAGACAGAAACCTTTGCAGGAGGTGTCTTCTTCGTTGATACTGACCGTTTCCGTGATGTACCTTTCTTCTTCCGTACAGGTAAACGTCTGACAGAAAAGGGCACGCGCGTGACCATCACCTTCAAGCATGCGGAAGATATTTTTGGTCAGCCTTCTGAGGCCAATGTATTGACCATCTTCATCCAACCAACTGAAGGCTTTATGCTCTCTATCAACGGTAAGGAAGTTGGTTCCCATTTTGCTCTTACACCTGCCAAACTCAACTTCCGCCACAATGCAACTGCTCTTGGAAATTCACCCGAAGCCTACGAAAAACTATTTTTCGATGTCCTAAATGGTGATTCTACTAACTTTAGCCATTGGGAAGAAGTGAAAGCAAGCTGGAGCTTGATTGACCGCATTGTTGATTTGTGGGCAAGCAACCAAGTCCCACTCCACACCTATCCAGCTGGAACTATGGGACCTCAAGCAGCCTTTGATTTGCTAGAAAGCTACAGTTGCAAGTGGGTTTGGACGCCTGATGTATGGTATCGTGAACGTGGCTTATTGAAATAGTCATTTAGTTTATCTTTGATTACTTCGTTAACTCGCTTTGCCGTACTCCACGAAAGTGACTTGCTTCGCATGTCTTATTTCCAACCTACAGCTCGTTGCCTTGTACTAAAAGCAAACTAAACGACTACATATAAAAACTGGAGCAATCCAGTTTTTTTGGGAGATATTTATGACTGAAATAAACACCACTCTCACCCAACTTGAAGCAGCCAGCCATGCTGGCACCCTAAAGCGTTATGAAAAAATTGGCGAAACTAAGCCCTACTACGGCGTTCCAATGGGAGCTATTTCTGGTATCGCCAAGGCCTATAAAAATCGACTGGACTTGTTTGCCCCACTCTGGCAAACAGGTGTCCTTGAAGCACAATATTTAGCTATTCAAATTGCAAAAAATAAGCCTGACCAGCTTCCCCAAGCTGACCTAGAGAATTGCCTCAATGAACAAATTTCGGTCAATGTGCTCGATAAGCTGGCTTCCATCATTCTCAGCAAACGAAAAGACAGTAGGGATTGGGAAGAAACCTTGCTTGCTAAAGACGAGGCCATCTTTAACAGACTTGGCTGGTTCCTCCGCGCTAAATATTTTGCTGGAAAAACAGCAACAAACCAAGAAATTGAAGAAACTCTAGACCATATTCGCCAGCATTTGCAAACCGCTGACCCGCTTGTCCAATGGACCATGAACCAATGCTTGGTGGAGATTGCTGTTGCCTATCCTGACTATCTGGAACAGGGACTTGTAATCGGTCAGGAACTCGCTGTCTATTCCGATATGAAAGTACCAAAAGGCTGTACTTCAGCCTATGCACCTGACTGGATTGAGGCATTATTGCAGAAAAAATGAAAACAAAAAAGTAGCTAACTGTCACAGTTAACTACTTTTTTTATTCTATACCAATCCTTCCAAAAGCCCACGCATGAACTCTTCGGATTTGAATTCTCCGATGTCATCAATTTTCTCACCGAAACCAATCAGCTTAACTGGTATATCCAGTTCCTGACGGATGGCAAGGACAACACCACCTTTTGCTGTACCGTCTAGCTTGGTCAAGACAAGACCTGTCAATGGGGTAATTTTTGCAAATTCCTTGGCTTGACTAAGGGCGTTTTGACCTGTGGAAGCATCCAATGCTAAGAGGGTTTCATGCGGTGCATCAGGTAAGGTCCGTTTGATGATGCGACCGATTTTTTCCAGCTCTGCCATGAGGTTTTCTTTATTTTGCAAGCGACCTGCTGTATCAATCATGAGAATATCCACGCCTTCTGCCACGGCACGTTTTACCCCATCAAAAACCACGCTAGCTGGGTCTGACTTTTCAGGTCCTGTGACTACTGGCACATCGACACGGCGACCCCACTCGACCAGCTGGGCTACCGCACCCGCACGGAAGGTGTCCGCTGCGACCAACATGACCTTCTTGCCATCTTGCTTGTACTTGTAGGCTAACTTACCGATAGACGTCGTCTTCCCAACACCGTTGACACCGACAAAGAGCATGACTGTCAAATCATCTTGGAAATTGATTTGCTCGCTGAATTGACCGTCTTTTTCGTAAATATCCACCAATTTTTCGATGATAACCCGACGGAGTTCGTCTGTCTTCTTAGCCTTCTGTAGCTTGGCCTCATAGCGGAGCTCCTCTGTCAGCGTAGAAGCAACTTGCACACCTACGTCTGACAAAATCAGCATTTCTTCCAACTCTTCGAAAAATTCTTCATCAACCGAACGGAAATTGGCAAAGAATTCATTGAGCCTTGCTCCAAATCCTGTACGGGTTTTTTTCAAGGTCCGCTGGTACTTGTCTTGCTCACTTTCTTGCTCTACTGGAGCTACTTCCTCAACAGGCTCTGCTTTGACCTTGGTTTGAATGGCAGGGTCAAAGCCTTGTTCCTGCGCTTCCTTCACTCGAGCCGCAGCAGCTTCTTTGGCTGCATAATACTGGGCCATCATGTCCAAGGTCCGTTGTTTCTGAGCTTCTTGCTCGGCAGTCAGCTCTGGCTCTGCTACTTCAGACTGGAACTCTTCCATTTCTTGAGTAGCTGACTCAACTTCAGTAGTTACTGTATCTTCGCTAGAAGCCGACTGCTCCCTTTCCACTTCTTCAACAAGAGCGACTTGCTCCTCTTGTTTTTCTTGTCCAAATAATCGATCAAATAATCCCATACTAGTCCTCATTCAATACATAGTGCTCGATGACCCAAGCAATGCCATCTTCATCATTGGTTTTTGGCAGGACAAGGTTGGCCGCAGACTTGAT
This sequence comes from Streptococcus sp. 2022WUSS083, assembly GCF_044427155.1. Taxonomy (NCBI): domain Bacteria; kingdom Bacillati; phylum Bacillota; class Bacilli; order Lactobacillales; family Streptococcaceae; genus Streptococcus; species Streptococcus sp. 2022WUSS083. The sequence continues at coordinate 125,880 of NZ_JAOTGK010000004.1, forward strand.
TTCATCAGTCGCATTAGCCATGGCAACACCCAGACCAGCCCATTCAATCATCGAAAGATCATTTCCTTCATCGCCACAAGCCATAACTTCTGACTGCTCAATCCCCAGATATCCAATCAATTTGGCCAAACCATTTGCCTTATGAACACCTTTTGGACTCCATTCGAGCAGAATATCACGCGACTTGAAAATCTCGAAGCGCTCGTGAAGTTCCGCAGGAATTTTTGGAATTTGTCCATCCAAAAAGTCTGCTGCCACAGCTGAAACTGCCTTATTATAAACAAAATCTTCTGGCATTTCCTCATCGCTTGCCACAATTTTATTAAGCAATGGATTACAAGTTAGATAAAGTGATTCATGGGCTGATGGTAGAGAATAGACATCGCCACCATAGAGAACATCCAGAGGCAGTTCCAAGTCATTTGTCACACGACGGATGGTGCGCACATCTTCAATGGTGAAGCCAACCTTATCCAAAACCCGACCTGTATTTTCCTGGACTAGACCACCGTTAAATGTAATCGAATATTGATTCTCCCCTAGCAGATCTAGTTCTTCTAGAAAAGTACCGATAGCTTGTAAAGGACGCCCTGTTGTCAGAACTACATAAACTCCACGCTCACGCGCTGCCTGCAAGGCCTTTTTATTAGCTTCTGAAATCCGTTTGTCCGATGTCAGAAGTGTTCCATCTAAATCCAATGCAATCAACTTAATTGCCATTTACTTCCTCCTCTAAATAGGCTAATACTGCTCCATCATTGCAATGACCAATAATAGAATCTGCCCGAGCTTTCACGTCCTCTCTTGCATTTTCTGTCGCAAGAGCCAGACCTGCAAAGTCAAACATATCTAAATCATTTTGATTATCACCAAATGCCACTACATCCTGACGGGTAATTCCAAAATGAGCACAGAGATGGCTCAATCCAACTGATTTATTTGAACCATTTGGAATTATATCAATATTGTCAAAACCAGTTGTCATGGCCGTTACACCTTCAAATGTATCATTTAACCATCGTCTGGCATCGTCCATTTCCTCAGGAGAAAATTTGGCATTGATTTTTATAATCTCTTCTCGAACTTCTTTAAATGTGTCTACCAATCGAAAATGTGCGTAATAATTCGTCATCGTCTCTAAAAACTGAGGCTCAGCATTTTTTAATAAATAAAAGTTTTCGAGTCCAGACAGCACCATGGAACGACTGCTACCAAAGGGACCTGCATCAATACCCGCGATAATCGGCAGATATATTTCAGGACTAATTGGATCATCCATAAAGATAGTCTGCCCCTGATATTCAACGATTGAACCATTTTCAGCTACAAACCCGATTTCATCTACAAAATCTTCAAAAACAAGTTTCAGGCTTTGCATAGATCGCCCACTTGCTGCCACAAATAAATAACCTTTTTCCTTAAACTGATTCAGTATACGACGAAACCGTTCCTTATCAAAACTATGGTCTTCTCGTAAAAAGGTACCATCCATATCACTGGCGTAAATTTTGTTAATCATAATTTCTCCACATCTTTCAGCTTAACGGAAACAATCTTGGACACGCCAGATTCCTGCATGGTCACCCCATACATGGCATCCGCTGCCGCCATGGTCCCTTTACGGTGGGTCACGACGATAAACTGACTCTCCTTATCAAATCGGTTGAGGTAGTCACCAAAACGTTTGACATTGGCCTCATCCAAGGCTGCCTCCACCTCATCGAGAATTACAAAAGGAATGGTCTTAACACGGATAATGGAAAATAGCAGAGCGAGGGCCGAAAGGGCTTTTTCGCCACCTGACATAAGATTGAGAGATTGAATTTTCTTACCCGGAGGTTGAACTGAAATCTCCACACCCGCAGTCAATAGGTCACCTTCTGTCAAAATCAAATCCGCTGAACCACCGCCAAACATTTGTTTGAATGTCTGCTTAAAGCTTTCACGAATAGCTTCAAAAGTAACCTTGAAGCGCTCTTTGACTTCATCATTCATCTCGTGGATAGTATCTAGTAGTAAATCACGCGCCGACAAAATATCTGTCCGTTGCTCATTGAGGAAGGTAAGGCGATTATTAACCTCGTCATACTGCTCAATAGCATCCAAATTGACTGGACCCAAAGCACGAATAGCTCTTTCTAGGTCTTTGAGGCTTTGTTCAGCAACTGCAAGATTCTCAACTTCCTTGGCCTGAGACTGAGCAGCTTCAAAACTCAATTTGAAATGCTCGGTCAAATTACCAAGTAAAGTCCGTAATTTATCGCCCGCTTGCTCACAATCCGCCTCTAACTTAGCCTGCTTACGAATCAAATCATCATTCTTAGTCCGAGCTTGTTGCAATCTTTCTTCCAAGTCTTCAAACTGCCCATCAATATCTTCCAATTCAAACTTTAAGCGAATTAGAATCTGATTGGTCTGGTTTTGCTTATCAGATGCGGCCTGCAATTGTTCTTCAAGAATCTCAATACTAGTATCTTCAAGAGCCTCTAACTTCTGGTCAATCATATCCTCTAAAAGAGAAATTTCCTTATCTGCAACCACTTTTTCTTCTTGCAAGCGTCTCAGATCTGTCTGTTCAAAACGAAGTTGGCTAGTGAGTTCAGCCTGTTCCAAAGTTAGTTGACTCTTCTGAGTCTGTAGTTTCTGCAAGCTTTCTTGAATACTGTCGCGATTATCACGGACTTGATTGATTTGTTGATCCAAGGCTAGTTTTTTCTCATTCAAGGCTTGGACATTTACTTCTTCCTTAGCAGCAGCCTCTTCTAGCTCAGTCAAAATGGTCGGACTAACCTGACTCATTTGCAGGTCATACTGGGCTGATAGCTGAGCCAGTCTATTTTCTGCCTGTTCCTGATGAATCCTTGCGCTCTGCTGGTTCAATCTAGCTTCTTCCCCCTCCGCCTTAATCGTTTCCAAGGCTTCTCTGGTCTGGTCTAAGCTAGTTTTCTTAGCTGCAACCAAGCTTTCTTGCTCCTGCAACTGGCTAGACAGCTCTGCTATTTCTCCTAAAAGAGCATCCAGTTCTGGTTTGATAAAGGTCGTGCTGTTATTTCGATTACTACCACCAGCAAAGGCTCCACCAGGACGGATTTCCGCTCCATCCATGGTCACCATACGCACTTGAAACTTGGTTGCCCGCGCTGCCTGATTGGCATGGTCAATGGTATCAAAAATCGCGATAGTACCTAGCAAATTTTGGAAAATCGCATCTAAATTTGGCTGATAAGTCACCACATCACTTGCAAGCCCCAAGAATCCTTCTGAAGATTCTAGTAAAGAGACTTGCTGTCCAGAAAGCTGACGTGGCTTGATAGTTGTTAGAGGTAAGAAGGTTGCCCGTCCTTGCCGTTTTTCTTTCAAAAATGCGATAGCTCGTTTAGCAGTCGCTTCATCTTCAACGATGACGTTTTGACTAGCACCGCCAAGAGCAATTTCCAAAGCCGTTTGGTAACGAGTATCAAAGGTCAATTGTTCACTGACTGCTCCAATAATTCCTCCTAAGCTTGGTGCCGCCTGTAAGACAGCCTTAACTCCCGCGTAGAAATTGGAATGATTTTTTAAAATAGCTTCTAAACTAGACTGGCGAGCCTGCTTGCCTTTCAACTGATCCAGCAAATCAAACAAGCGACCTTGCTCAGCCTGATAAGCAGTCTGGGTTTGATCCAATTCTGTTTTTTTGGTCTGATAGCTCTCAAGTAACTGGCGTAAAACGTGATCAGCTTCTTCTAAACTTTTCCGACTCTTATCAAGTACTTCTTGAGCTGTTTGTTTTTCCGTCTGTAAGCGTGCCAAGTCTTCAGATTTACTCTCAGAAAGACTGATTTGATTGGCAATATCCTGCTGAATCTTGGTCAGACGGTTTGAAGCTTCTGCCTCTTCCTGCATCAGAGCAACATACTGTTCACGCAGATGATCTAAAACCTGATCAGGATCTTCTGAAAAGTAGGAAATTTCTTTGTCTACCGCAGCAATATCGTCTTTCAAGCTAGACAAGGAACTATCTAATTGCGCAAGCGTTTCTTTCTTTTGCTCAATCTGTTCTGCCAACTGCTCTCGTCTAGTCAACAAGTTTTCCAAGCGCGCCTGCGCTTCTTGACGACTTGATTCGTTTTGACTAGATTCCAGTTTATGGACCTCAATTTTTCGCTCCAAATCACTGATTAACTTGGTCAAATCCAACAGAACTGCCTGTTCACGCTCCAATTGTTCTGAAAGGCGGTGGCGCTTCTCTTTCAAGTTCTGATTTTCTTGCTCCAGCTCAGAACGCTGTTTGTAGTAGCTTGCTAATTCTGACTTGACTGTTTCAAGTTCGCTTTCCTTGCCAGTCAAAGTTTCCTTGCCCTTTGTCAACTGAGCCACCAAAACATCTAAGTATAATTCCTTACGTTGACCATCTAATTCTAGAAATTTCTTAGCAGTTTGTGCCTGTTTCTCTAATGGTTTGACCTGATTATCCAGTTCATAGATAATATCGTCCAAGCGGTCCAAGTTGCCCTGGGCCTGTGCCAACTTACTTTCTGTTTCTTTTTTACGCGTCTTGTATTTTAAGACCCCTGCCGCCTCTTCAAAAATAGCACGGCGTTCCTCAGGCTTGGAATTGAAAATTGCTTCAACCCGCCCTTGTGAAATGATAGAGAAAGAATCACGTCCCAAGCCCGTATCCATGAAAAGATCATGAATATCCCGTAGACGAACCTTTTGCCCATCAATCAAGTACTCACTATCACCAGATCGATAAATGTGGCGTTCTACCTTGATTTCTTTCTGTTTATTGGCGATAAAACCTGTGCTATTATCCAAGGTCACGACAACCGAGGCATAGTTAAGAGCCTTGCGGCTTTCTGTTCCCGAAAAGATGACGTCTGGCATCTTGCCTCCACGTAGGCTTTTAGCAGACGACTCTCCCAAGGCCCAACGTAGACTTTCTGTAATATTGGACTTGCCAGAACCATTCGGCCCTACAACAGCAGTCACTCCACGATCAAAGACTACCTTAGTCTTATCCGCAAAGGACTTAAAGCCCTGCATTTCAATTGATTTTAGATACATACCTATCCTCTAGCCTCCACAGCATTTTTGGCGGCGGCTTGTTCAGCTAATTTCTTAGAGCGACCACGACCACGACCAATCACACGCTGATCAGCAGATACCTCCACTTCAAAGGTCTTATCATGGGCAGGTCCAGACTCAGCTATTACTTGATACGAAATAGCAATCTCACCATTGACCTGCAAAATTTCCTGCAAAGCAGTCTTATAGTCGGTCACGCGCTCAAAATTCCCTTTTTCTAAACGAGGAATCATGACCTTATGGATAAATTCCTCCACGGTCTTTTCCCCCTTGTCCAATAGCAGAGCTCCTAAGAACGCCTCGAAAGCATCTCCTAAAATAGTATCGCGATTTCGCCCTCCAGACTTCTCTTCCCCCTTACCAAGACGAAGAAACCGATCAAAACCACAAGCACGTGAAAAACCAGCCAAAGACTCCTCACGTACAAAGGTCGAACGCAACTTGGACATCTCACCTTCGGGTCTATCAGGATATTTTTGATAGAGATATTTGGAAATCATCAACTGGAGAACAGCGTCTCCTAAAAATTCCAAGCGCTCATTATGTGAAATTTTTAGAAGGCGATGCTCATTGGCATAAGAAGTATGGGTAAAAGCCGTTTCTAATAAATTCAAATCCGAAAAATCAATCCCAAAATCAGCCAATAATTTTGCATGTAAATCTTTCATCTATATGCTCCTTTCTAACTTAAACGAAATAGATGGTTTACATTTACTCCGTCCTAACATTATACCATATTTTCCACTGGACTTCTCTTGTCAACTAAGTTTCAGCCAGCACCTCTCCACATCTTTTTGCAAACATTTACATATTCATCAGATTTCGATAAAATGGAAGAAAAAAGAAAAACGTTAGCATGCAAAATAAGACAAAACCACTCAATACATCACTACTCTCCCTCATCCAGTTCATCGGAGCCATTCTCGTTATCGCCCTCCATTGTCGAAGACTATTTGAAGCAGACCAGCTCCACTTCATCCAAAAATCAATCTTTAGCCGCATGGTCGTTCCCTACTTTATGGTCACAGCCAGCTTCTTCCTCCGACGCAACTACCCCAGCCTCTCCAAACAATACCTCATCCGTTACAGCAAACAATACTTGACCTGGTCCGCCCTCTACCTGCCCTTCTACCTCATCTACCTAACACTCCAAGAAATCCCCTTCCCCTACTATCCCCTCGCACTCCTGGTCGGACTGACCTACACCGGCACCAGCTATCAACTCTGGTACATGCCCGCTTTCTTTCTAGGTCTTATCCTCGTCCATCTTTACTTGGAGAAATGGGGCTGGCGCATCACAGCTTGTCTAGCCTGCCTTCTCTATCTTCTAGGCTCAGTCGAAACCTACTCCGCCTACCTGGCAGAATCGATTTTCCTGACCGCATTTGACAGCTACAAAACCTTCTTTTTCACCAGCCGCAACGGCCTCTTCTACGCACCGATTTTTGTCCTGACAGGCTTTTATCTAGCCGACAAACTCAATCACCCCATTTTCCAATACCGACAAAAAAACAAACTACTTGTCTGCTCAGCCCTTTTAGCTTTTGAAGCCACTGTCATCTATCTCAAACAGGGCTACGACAAGAACTTTCTATTTAGCCTGATTCCATTCACAGCCTATCTAGTCGCCTGGACCCTAACCACAGATCTATTCCGCCAGAAAAAATTCCAATTTCTAAAAGAATACGCCAGCTATTATTATTTTATCCATGTTATCCCAGTCGAAATCAGCTTTTTCTTCCTAGAAACTAGTTCCCTGACCAAAATACAGCAAGGTTGGTTAGTCTTCCTTGTCACCATCATCACTTGCCAACTGCTCAGCTGGTTAATCATTAATACTCAATGAAAATCAAAAACAGACTAGCTCCAACAGTCTGGGAATAGACTGTTGGAGGTCGGAAATTAGACGAACTTGGTTCGTGACCGTAAGATGCAGATAGAACACTGTTCCTTATTATATTTCAAGGGAACAGGCTGAAAAGATCCACTGGACCTTTTCACTCATCAAATCAAGTCAACAACGTCTGATTTTGATTTTCGAAGAGTATAAGCACAAAAGAACCTTGTAAGACTAAACTTACAAGGCTTTTTTTACAAATCAAAATCCTCTTTCAACTTGTCAATCACCTGTTGAAGAAGATCACGATTGACACTGTATTTGACGTCACTGTCCTTGGTATTAAAGAGGAGGAGGTCGCCGTTAATCAGTTTCTGGGTGTGAAAGGACACTGCTGCTCCTGTAATAGCTAGTCGTTCTGCGATATCCTTGCTCTTGGCATGGGGCTTGGTCAACTCCACCAAGACCTGATAACGCGTGCTATCACTGATGACTTTAAGAGCCGTTGTCAAATCATCCAGATCCAGCTCGTCATTTGAGAGCATAATCTGGTCAATTCGACAGGATGCCAGCAAAGCAACCTTCATATTGTCAAACTGTTCGTTTCCATAATAAGCAAACCAAAAGCACCATGGACTGAGCACGAAGAATGGGGCGTTTTCCACACCCAGAGTATCTAAGCTGGTCATGGCTAATTGCTTGGATTCTCGATAGAGTTTTTCAATATCAAATTCCTGAGCAAATTTTTCACGCTCCGCTCTTGCCTCTTCAAAGTAAGGCTGATAGATTGGAAGCATCTTGTCCAAGAGAGCGACAGACCGCTCAACAGTTTCCAAAGGATTGCGGATAGCCAGTGACCAATACCATTTATCAGCTGGTTTTTTGCCCGTATTCTCCAAGAGCTCCATGAGACTGAGTTCCTTCTCACGATGTCCGTCATTTTCAGACGCCAACATGGTCCGCATGGCATCTTCGACTTCATCTTGGGACAGCTTTAAAATCAGCTGACAGGCTTCCTCAACCGTCTTAGGATCCTGTCCTTGATCCAAGAGGTAGAAATACAAGGTGTGCAAGATTGTAAAGATATGGCCCCAAACAAAGACCTCATTGACTTCCTGACGATAATCCGCCAGCTTTTCCTCTATTTCATCTCGAATGTCCAAAGCATCTTTGAGAATGTCTCTTTCTTTCTGTGACAAATCCGCCTCAAACGGCTCTTCACGTTCTGTGATGATTAAAGGAATAAAGAACTTTTCGACAATCTCGCTTCTATAATCTCGGTAATCTAATTTCATACGCATACTTTCTAAACTTGAGCTACTTCATTTTTAGGTTTATGACCCACAAGAATAGTATAGCCTACTAGCCCCACAGAAAGCAAGAGGAAGATAAGGGAGATGCTTGTGACAGACAAAAGTGTCACCATCAGAGCTACCAAGGCTTGACCTGCAAGCATGCCAATATTAAATATAGTCCCCATTCCTGCATTGATTGTCGCCAATTTATCCTCTGGCAATTCATTCATTATCAGGGCATACAATTTTGGATTGATAATACCAGCCGTCATGGTATTGAGTAAGATAACTACCATTACAATATAGATATTATGAAAGTAAAATCCGACAAACAGCATGACCGACAAACCTGTACAAAATTTGAGCAGGTTGGATAAGCTGACATGTTTGAAGAAAGCCATGCCTAAACTAGAACCAAGGATGTAGCCGACAGAAAAGAGATTAAAGACCAAGGCAAGAGTTATTCCAGAATTGACGATCACGAAGTCTGGAAATTCCTTCATAGCCAGGATAACCAAGGGAGATACGGCACTAATAACCGTATTGATACCCGCAATGGTCAGAATAGAAGTCTTTAGTACAGGGATGTTTTGAATGGCTTGATAAGATTCTTTTAGGCTCTGACCGACTCCTTTGATAAGGCCTGCTTCTGTTTCAGTTTGTTCAACTTCTTGGATAGGATTTTCTTTCAACAACTTGGCAAAAGCTGGACGAAGACCTGACATAATCGCAAGACTGACCAAGAAGGTCCCTGCATTGAAAAAGGCGAGATTCTGGTAAGACATGAAGCCGATGAGAATAGCACCGCTAGATCGAAAGACAATCATCAAGATGCCGCCCACGGTATTCTTAAAAGCCATGGCTGTTTCACGGTCTTCTGCTGCAACAACCCGCAGGCTAAGTGGCATATAAAGACCGTTTTCATATTGGCCAGCCAAGTCAGACAGGAAATTCACCATACAAACGACTGCTACAATCCAGAGAGCTGGTGTAAATCCCATTAGGAAGCCAACAAGTGCATATAAACCGAAACGTACAACTAAGGTAGCTAGAATGGTATCCAATTTGTTTTTTGTCCGATCAGCCCAGATTCCCATAAAAAGTCCCGACAAGATTGGCAGAGTTTCAGAAACCGTAATCATAGCCAGAGCAAACTTGGTATCTGGTAGAAACAGGACATAGTTCATCAGAGCTAGATAGTAAAGCGTATCTCCAAAGTTGGAAATCACATCTGCTAGGTAACTGAACAAGAATATTTTATTACAGATAATTTTTTTCACAAGCGATTTTCCTTCTAGTAGTCAAATTTTTCTATCTATGCACTAGCTACAATCTTTTCAGGATTTTTTCCTGTAAAAATGCTATATCCCAACAATCCCACAGAAAGCAAGAGGAAGATAAGGGAAATACTGGTCGGAGACAAGAACATTACCATCAATGACACCAAGGCTTGACCTGCTACCATACCAATCTGACAGAAGGCATCAATCCCTCCACCAACTGTCGCCAATTTATCCTCTGGCAATTCATTCATAACCAGAGCACCCATTTTCGGATTGAAAATTCCCAAAGTCATTGCCGTTACGAAGAGAACAGCTAGCACCATATAGATATTGTGAAGAAAAATCCCTGAAAAAAGTAAGACTGGCATAAGAGTAGAGAACTTGAGCAGGTTGATTAGACTGACATTTTTAAAGGCTGCCATCCCCACGCTTGAACCCAAAATACTACCAACTGAGAAGAGAATGGAAATCAAAGCCACCGTTGTCCCCGCATTGACAATTACAAAATCTGAAAACTCCTTCATATTTAAAACCACCAAGGGAGAGAGAGCTGTAAAGATGGCATTCAAGCTAGCAATGGTGATGATTGACGCTTTAAGTACGGGAATATTCTGCACAGCTTGGTAGGATTCTTTGAGGCTCTGACCAATTCCTTTGACAATCCCAGCTTCAGTTTCTACTTGCTCGGCCTGCTGGATAGGATTTTCCTTCAGTAGCTTGGCAAGAGCTGGACGAAGGGTTGCCATGATGGCAAGACTGACCAAGAAGGTCCCTGCATTGAAGAAGGCGAGATTCTGGTAAGACATGAATCCGATGAGGATAGCACCGCTAGCTTGGAAGGCAATTTGCAAAAGACTTTTCACCGTCATCTTAAAAGCCATAGCTGTTTCACGGTCTTCAGCAGCCACAACCCGCAAGCTGACTGGCATATAGAGACCGTTTTCGTATTGACCAGCAAGGTCAGACAGGAAGTTGATGACGCAGACCACCGCCACAACCCAGAGGGCTGGTGCAAATCCCATCAAGAAGCCAACAAAGGCATAGAGACCGACACGTACGACCAAGGTAGCCAGAATGGTATCCAATTTATTTTTGGTCTTGTCTGCCCAAATCCCGATAAAGAGGCCTGCTAAAATCGGCAAGGTTTCAGATGCGGTAATCATAGCCAGGGCAAACTTGGTATCTGGTAAGAGTAAAACATAGTTCATCAAAGCCAGATAGTAAAGCGTATCTCCAAAGTTAGAAATCAAGTCCGCTACAAAGCTAGATAGAAATAATTTATTGTGAATCAACTTTTTCATAAACATCTCCTTAAACATCAATTAAATATTTATTTAATGTTATTTTACACTTTATTTTAATAAAGTCAATACTTAATTTTATAAAAATTAAATATTTTTTAAACGCTTGTTTAATTTTCCTTCTATCTGACTTTTTCTTGACAAGATTAGCACAGTTTGTTATAGTATTGTTCGGGCACCTCTTTTGAGAGGTCGGAGAAAAGGCTCCCTAGTTTTAGGGAGCTATTTTTGTTTTTCCCAGAGAAAATTACACATTTGGAGGACTTATTTGATGAAGAAAATCGCATTTGATTCAACTAAATACTTGAATTTGCAACGTGACCATATTTTAGAACGAATTGCTCAGTTTGAAGGCAAGCTCTATATGGAATTTGGCGGAAAAATGCTGGAAGATTTCCACGCAGCCCGTGTTTTACCTGGCTATGAACCAGATAACAAAATCAAACTCCTCCAAGAGTTAAAAGACCAAGTAGAAATCGTCATCGCCATCAATGCAAGCAACATCGAACATTCTAAGGCACGCGGCGACCTAGGCATTTCTTACGACCAAGAAGTCTTCCGCTTGATTGACACCTTCAATGATATTGATATTTATGTTGGTTCTGTGGTCATTACCCAATACCGCAACCAACCAGCCGCAGACGCCTTCCGCAAACAGTTGGAAAAACATGGCATCAAATCCTATCTCCACTACCCAATCAAGGGCTATCCTTCTGATATTGACCACATCATCTCACCAGAAGGTATGGGCAAAAATGACTACATTGAAACTAGTCGCAATCTCGTCGTTGTCACCGCACCTGGACCTGGTTCAGGTAAATTGGCGACTTGTATCTCCCAACTTTACCACGACCAACTGCATGGCGTAACATCAGGCTATGCCAAGTTTGAAACCTTCCCAGTGTGGAACTTACCGCTCCACCATCCCGTTAACTTGGCCTATGAAGCAGCAACTGCCGACCTGGACGACCTCAACATGATCGACCCCTTCCACCTGCAAACTTACAGCAAAACTGCGGTCAACTACAACCGTGACATCGAGGTCTTCCCTGTCCTCAACCGTACCTTTGAACGTATTTTGAACAAATCACCATACGCCTCACCGACAGACATGGGCGTTAACATGGTGGGCTATTCCATCGTGGACGAAGAGGCTGCAATCGAAGCATCCAAGCAAGAAATCATCCGCCGCTACTACCAGACCTTGGTTGATTTCAAAGCAGAGCGGGTGAGCGAGCAAGCAGTTAAAAAGATTGAACTCCTCATGAATGAAGTCGGTGTGACACCAGCAGATCGTAAGGTTGTTATCGCTGCGCGCGAAAAAGCAGAGCTGACAACTAGCCCTGCCCTTGCTATTCAGTTGCCAACTGGAGAGATTGTAACAGGTAAGACATCCGACCTCCTCAAGCCAACTGCAACCGTCCTTCTCAACGCCATCAAGCAAATTGCTAAAATCGATGATGAAATACTTCTCATCGAACCAAACTACATCCGTCCAATTCAAGAATTGAAGGCAGATTATCTGGATAAGACCAATACACGTTTGGACGCCAGCGAAATCCTTAACGCCCTTGCCATCACTGCACAAGATAGCCCTCTTGCTGCATGTGCCATGAAAGAATTAGGCCAATTAAATGGTAGCGAAGCCCACTCGACTGTTATCCTATCTGATGAAGACAAGAGTGTCCTTCGTAAATTAGGCATCAATCTTACCTTTGACCCTATATACCAACACAATAAGTTTTATCAAGCTAAATAACCCAATCCTGTTCTAATCTCATTTTGAGGTTAGAACTTTTTTCGTGAATGAATGGTTGCCTGTATGTAAGAAAAAGAGGCTGGGACAAAAGTCCTGGCCTCCTTAGTTTTTTTCAATAGTTAAACTTGACGCAGTGGTTGAGTGGGCTAACGACTCATCGAACCCTGCGGGTTACCGATTTTTGTCCCACTCCCTTATTATTTTATTGAACGTCAAATACCACTGACTTCACTTTCGTCATCGCTTCGATACTATAACGGATACCTTGAACACCTGCTCCTGAACCCTTGACACCCAAGAACGGGAAGTTATCTGGACCGCGTTGGGTCTTGGCATTGATATGAACCGTACCAACTTCTAATTTAGAAGCAAAATCAAAAGCAAATGGATAGTTGCTTGTAAAGATAGAAGATTGAAGACCATACTAAGATTGGTTACACAATTCCAACATTTCATCCAATGATGAAACACGAATAATTGGAAGAACTGGTCCAAATGGTTCTTCCCAAGCAATTTCCATATCTGGTGTAACATGGTCAAGAAGGGTTGGCCAAATCAAGTTTTTCTCACGTTTGTATGGTGTCAATTCAGTTGCACCTTTAGCCTGTGCATCTCTAACCAGACCTTCAATAAATTCCGCAGACTGTTCATCAATAACTGGCGTGATGTCCTTGTTCTCAAATGGATCACCGACAGTCAATTTCTCAACTTCTGCTTTCAACTTCGCAGCCAATTCATCAGCTACAGAATCCATAACAAGAACACGCTTAATAGCCGTACAACGTTGACCTGAATAGCTGTAGGCACCACTTACAATTTCTTTTGCAGTGTGGTCCAAATCCGCATCTTCCATAACAACTGCTGCATCCTTACCACCCAATTCAAGCATGATTGGACGAATACCTGCTAATTTACCAACTTTTTGTCCAATTGGCGTTGAACCCGTAAAGTTAATGAAGTTTACTTCTGGATGTTCAATGATGTAGTCACCAATTTCTGAACCGCGACCAGTAATGGTATTAAAGACACCCGCTGGGATACCAGCATCTGCAAAAGCTTCCGCCAACAATAGACCTGAAATTGAACCCTGTGTAGGTGGTTTAAACATAACTACGTTGCCACCAATTAAAGCAGGTGCAATTTTTGATGCCGATAAGTTAACAGGGTAGTTATACGGTGCAATCGCCAATACGATACCTACCGGTTCACGACGAACCAAAGAAACCTTTGACTTAGCAGTTGGCTCGTAGGTTCCACCCTCTAATGATGAACCCTAAACACGCAAACCTTCTTCAGCAGCAAAACGAATGAGGTGGGCAGAACGATCCACTTCTCCGATGGAAACCTTGATCCCTTTCGAAACTTCTTTAGCTAAAATTTCACCGATTGCATCTTTACGTTCTTCCAAAATATTTGCGGCCTTGTGCAAATATTGAGCACGTTCAAATGCAGACAAAGCTCGCCAAGCAGGTAATGCCTTTCTAGCAGCTTCCATCGCTTTATCAACTTCTTCTTTTGACATAGCTGGAACTGTACCGAGTTTTTCTTGATTAATCGGTGAGTGAATCGCGATTGATTTTTCTGATCCAACCCAAGAACCGTTAATATAATTATTATACGCCTTCATTTTTTCCTCCTTTGAGTATAATGTGATTATTGTAACATATTGAACCTGGTTTAGCAATAATTTTTTGAAAATTTCAAATTTTCTTTCAAATTAATTTCAATCTTCAAAGTATTTTAAGCCGTATATCTCAAAAAATATATAGTACTCAATGCTGGAGCATACAAAAAAAGTTTGAAGTAGTTTATCTACTCCAAACTTTAAATTTCTTATTAATCGAAATCAACATACTCTTTTTGAAGTTCAAGAACTTCTTCTGCCGTTGCACATTCTGTCAAGGCACGGTGAGCATATTCTTCCATCTTAGCTGTATCAAGTTTCTTCATAAGGCTACGTGTACGAAGTACAGATGTTGCACTCATAGAGAACTCATCCAAACCCATACCTACAAGAAGTGGAACAGCTTGTTGATCACCAGCCATCTCACCACACATACCAGCCCATTTACCTTCTGCGTGTGCAGCCTTGATAACATTGTTGATCAAGCGAAGGATTGATGGGTTATATGGTTGGTAGAGGTATGAAACTTGTTCATTCATACGGTCTGCAGCCATTGTGTACTGGATAAGGTCGTTTGTACCGATTGAGAAGAAGTCAACTTCTTTGGCAAATTGGTCTGCAAGCATTGCTGCTGCAGGGATTTCAATCATGATACCAACTTGGATATCATCCGCAACTGCTACACCTTCAGCCAACAAGTTTGCTTTTTCTTCATCAAGGATTGCTTTTGCTGCACGGAATTCAGTCAACAAGGCAACCATTGGGAACATGATACGAAGTTTACCATGTACTGATGAACGAAGAAGGGCACGCAACTGAGTACGGAACATTTGGTTACCAGTCTCAGAGATAGAGATACGAAGGGCACGGAAACCAAGGAATGGGTTCATTTCGTGTGGAAGATCGAAGTAAGGAAGTTCCTTATCACCACCAATATCCATTGTACGAACCACAACAGGCTTGCCGTTCATACCTTCAAGAACAGCCTTGTAAGCTTCGTATTGCTCGTCTTCTGTTGGGAAGTCTTGTGAGTCCATATACAAGAACTCTGTACGGTAAAGACCAACTGCTTCTGCACCGTTATCATTTACACCTTCAACGTCTTTTGGTGTACCGATATTTGCTGCCAATTCAAAGTGTTTGCCGTCAGCTGTAACTGTTTGAGCATCTTTCAAAAGAGCCCATTCAGCTTTTTGTTTAGCATAAGCTTCACCAGCTGCTTTAAATTCTGCAATCACTTCTTCAGAAGGGTTAATCACTACGTCACCTGTGATACCGTTAACAGCCAATACATCGCCGTCTTTAACGATTTCAGTAATGTTATTTGTCCCCAAAACAGCAGCAATTTCAAGTGTACGAGCCATGATAGCTGAGTGACTTGTACGACCACCAATGTTCGTTACGAAAGCTTTTACAAACTGTTTGTTTAATTGCGCTGTATCTGAAGGTGTCAAGTCATGTGCGATAACGATTGACTCTTCGTCGATAGTTGCTGGGTTTGGCAAGCGAACACCAAGCAAGTGTGCCAATACACGTTTGGCTACGTCACGAATATCTGCGGCACGCTCTTGCATGTATGGGTTATCTTCCATACCTTCAAAGATAGCGATAAACATATCCGTAACTTCTTTCAAACCAGTCTCAGCGTTTGTTTTCTTCGCACGAATTGTTTCCTTAATCTGACCAATCATTTCTGGGTCAGCAAGAACCATCAAGTGTGCATCAAATACGGCTGCGGCCTCTTCACCTAGGCTAGCTACTGCGTTCTCACGAATAACAGAAAGCTCGTTTTGAGATGCTTCTAGAGCAGCATCCAAACGAGCTTCCTCTGCATTTGTATCTTCAACTGTAACAGTTTCGAAGGACAAATCTGGCTGAACGAGTAGATATGCCTTAGCAACAGCAACACCATCTGATGCTGCGATTCCTTTAAGCATTTCTGTCATATTCTTATGCCAATCCTTCTTTTTCCATTGTTTCAGTGATAGCTGCGATTGCGTCGTCAGCATCAGCACCTTCAGCAGAGATTGTTACGTCAGCGCCTTGACCAACACCAAGACTCATAACACCCATGATAGATTTAAGGTTAACAGACTTTTCTTTGTAGTTCAAAGTGATGTCTGAAGCAAATTTACTAGCTGTTTGCACAAGCAAAGTTGCTGGACGTGCGTGGATACCTGTTTCTGCCACAATGTGGAAGTCTTTTGAAGCCATATTTGGATTCTCCTTTATTTTTACAAAATTGCGAGTTATTTGTGATAACCCTTACAAAGGACATTATACCACTTTTTGAAATCATTTTCAAGATTTTTTTACCTTTCTTTCATGTTTCCGTCATAAAAAGAGAGGTTCATTTTACTTTTTCTTCATTAAATAGAATCTATTAGAACTTCTGAAAATTGACTAGTAGATTGATGAGCAACGTCCAAAATTTTAGCAAAATCAAGCGTAACATTTTTATTTATAAAAGCGTCCTCCAAGGCCTGAATAATTAAAACAGCCGCTTCTTTCCAGCCAATATATTCCAACATCATACAAGCCGAAAGCAAGAGGGAACATGGATTAGCCAAGTCCTTTCCTGCAATATCAGGAGCAGTTCCATGTGTCGCTTCAAAGATAGCGTGACCTGTCTGATAATTAATGTTAGCACCCGGTGAGATGCCTATTCCTCCGACCTGAGCCGCAAGAGCATCTGATGCATAATCTCCATTTAGATTTGTAAGAGCAACCACCTGGAAGTTTTCCGGCGCCAATAAAATCTGCTGCAGAAAGTTATCCGCAATAATGTCATTTACTACCAAAGTCCCCTCTGCAAGTTCTGTAGCAAATTCTTCTTTCGCCAATTCATAACCCCACTTGCGGAAGCCGCCTTCTGTAAACTTTTGAATATTTCCCTTATGAACTAAGGTCACCATCTTCAATTGATGTTCTAGGGCATATTCTATTGCAGAGCGAATGAGGCGTTTACTCCCTTCTTCCGAAATCGGTTTGATACCAATACTTGAAGATTCTGGAAAACGGATATTTACCACTCCCATTTCTTCTTGCAGAAAGGAAATGACTTTGGCAACTTCATCTGAACCAGCCTCCCATTCAATACCTGCATAAATATCTTCTGTATTTTCACGAAAAATAGTAATATCCGTCTTTTCAGGCTCTTTCAGCGGACTTGGCACTCCCTTAAAATAGCGAATCGGACGCACACAGGCATACAAATCTAATTCTTGACGAAGTGCAACATTAAGAGAACGATGACCTTTCCCAATCGGTGTCCCTAAGGGACCTTTGATTGCAACTAAATGCTCACGAATTATTTCCAGTGTCTCATTCGGCAAAGAAGTTCCTGTTAATTCATAAGCCTTTTCTCCTGCAAAAACCTCCCTCCACTGAATAGAACGTTGACCTGCATAGGCTTTTTTCACTGCAGCATCAATAACTTTTTGACTGACTGGCCAAATATCCCTGCCAATACCATCTCCTTCAATATAGGGAATAACGGGACGATCTGGGACAATTAACCATCCCTCTCTCATCAGGATTTTTTCTGCCATATTTACCTCTTTCCAATCGGGATGTAAACCAAATTCCTACCACCTAAGTAGGAAGAGCGCGGACGAATCAATTTATTATTTTTCCGTTGTTCCTGGACATGTGCAATCCACCCCGCCATACGGCTCATTGCAAAAATCAATGTAAAAATATCACTATCAATACCTAGCACATGGTAAACTGTCGCCGAATAAAAATCTACGTTTGGAATTAAACCTTTTTTGTTTTTAATAAAGCTCTCTACTTCCTCTGACAATCTATAAAACGCTTCATCGTCTGTTCCGAATGTCAAATCACGCGCCATCTCCTTCAAATACTCTTGGCGAGGATCAACCGTTTTATAGACTCGATGGCCAAATCCCATAATTTTTTCCTTCGAATCCAGCTTCTTCTGCAAATATCTCTCGGTATCACCACTCTCGCGAATAGCCAGCAACATGTCAAACACTCGTTCATTTGCACCACCATGCAATGAGCCTTTCAGAGTCCCAATTGCCGTGGTAACACAAGAATATAAATCCGTTAACGTTGATGCCGTGACACGCGCAGCAAAAGTAGACGCATTCAATTCATGATCAGCATGAAGCACCAAAGCTTTGTTAAACGCTTTGATTTGTAAATCACTCGGCTCCTCACCATTCAGCATATAAAGAAAATTCGCCGCAAAACCCAGATCAGACCGCGGTTCAATTGGAACCAATCCACGTCTCAAACGAGCAAATGTTGCAATAATCGTCGGAACCTTGGCCATAATCTGAATAGATTGCTCATACAAAGCTTCCAACGAATTCTCTTCAGCGTGTACATTATATACTCCAAGGAGAGATACTGTCGAACGCAACACGCTCATAGGATGCAAATGTCGCCGTGATTGAATCAGAATACATTGCTCTACCGCATCTGAAATCGCATATTCTTTTCGTAGGCTTTTCTCAAAATAATTTAATTCAATCTGAGTTGGCAAATGCAGGTTCCACAGAAGATAGATGACTTCCTCAAAAGAAGCGTTATTCTCCATCAATTCAGCAATGTCATACCCTGCATAGGACAAGCGGTCATTTTCAATTGCACTGATTCGCGTATCACAGGCAATCGCATCTTTTAACCCATTCGTTTCTGTCATACCTTTCCTCCTAGTTTCTTTCTTACTACCATAGGTAAAATACCTCCGTGGCGATAATAACGAATATCCGCCTCTGCATCAAACCGCACCAGTGCTTGAAACTCCTTTTTAACATTGTCTGTTTGCGCATGGACTGTTACAATTTGACCAACACCGACATCTTCTGGCAAATCAATTGTATAGCTTTCATGTCCAGTCAAGCCAAGACTTTCTGCCGACTGACCTTCTAAAAATTGTAAAGGAAGAACACCCATCATCACTAAATTTGAACGGTGAATCCGCTCAAATGACTCAGCAAGAACAGCCTTCACACCAAGTAAACTTGAACCTTTGGCTGCCCAATCACGGCTTGACCCCATCCCATAGTCTTTACCAGCAATAACAATACTACCGACACCAGCGGCCTTATATTTCATGGCTGCATCATAGATAGGAAGAATCTCATCGCCAACTCTTGTCCAACCACCAATTTTTCCATCTGCCAGCTCATTCTTTATACGAATATTTGCAAAAGTCCCACGCATCATGACTTCGTGATTTCCACGACGACTTCCATAAGAATTAAAATCCTTATAAACAATGCCATTCTCTTCGAGATAACGAGCGGCTGAACTCAATCGTGCAATATTCCCTGCCGGGGAAATATGATCTGTCGTTACGGAATCGCCAAATTTAGCCAAAACAGATAAATTTTCCAGTGGTTTTATGGATAAATCTGCCTGCATGTTGTCAAAATAGGGCGGATTTTGAATATAGGTAGAAGATGAATTCCAATTGTAATTCTTCTCTGTCTTTGTTTCAATCGCATTCCATGCTTGACTATCTGTAAAAACTTGCTGGTATTCTTGTTTAAAGAGATCGCGCGTAACGTATTGGTCAATGTATGCGTCAACTTCTTCACGACTTGGCATAATATCCGCAAGATAGACTGGCTGATCATCCTTATCATATCCCAGTGGGTCTCTTGTCAAATCAACATTCATATTTCCCGCAATAGCATAGGCAACAACTAGTGGTGGACTCGCTAAGAAATTGGCTTTCACAAGTGGGTTGATCCGTCCTTCAAAGTTACGGTTCCCAGATAATACCGCAGAAACCAATAAATCTTCTTCCTTGATCGCCTCCGCTACTTCAGGACGCAGATCACCTGAGTTACCGATACAAGTTGTACAACCATAACCAACCAAATTGAACCCTAAGGCATCCAAATAGGTCTGTAAACCTGAATTTTTCAAATAGCCTGTTACAACTTTCGAACCTGGCGCCAAGGACGTTTTGACAGTCTTCGCAACAGTCAAACCTTTTTCGACTGCATTTTTTGCTAATAAACCAGCCGTCAATAAAACATAGGGGTTCGAAGTATTGGTACATGAGGTAATCGCTGCAATCGCAACATGTCCTGTTTGAATCAGTTCATCGCCGTCTGCATATTTAACCGTGGCTGTTTTATCTAATTCTTCTTTTTCCAAACCAAATCCACGAACACCAACTTCACGTGTTACACTTGCTTGAAACTCATTTTTAGCATTAGACAATTCAATCAAATCTTGTGGTCTTTTCGGACCAGAAATGGATGGGACTACTGTCGATAAATCCAATTCTAAAACCTTGCTATAAGACGGAAAACGTTCAGCATCATAGAATAAATAATTAGCCTTAGCATAGGCTTCTGTCAACTCCACGTGCTCCTCCGAACGGTTGGTCAATCTCATATAATGTAAAGTTTCTCCATCAATCGGGAAATAGCCACAAGTCGCACCGTATTCTGGAGCCATATTGGAAACAGTTGCTCGATCTGCTAAGGTAAGAGAAGATAAACCTGGTCCAAAAAATTCGACAAACTTCCCAACTACTTTTTCCTGACGTAGAAGTTGAGTGACCTTAAGCGCCAAATCCGTTGCAGTGGCAACCTTAGGCAATTGCCCAGCTAGGCGAACACCAATCACCTCAGGAACGGGAAAATAAGATGCCTCACCCAACATTGCAGCTTCCGCCTCAATACCACCTACACCCCAACCAAGTACACCAATACCGTTAATCATGGTCGTATGACTGTCTGTACCAAACATAGAATCTGGATAAAGCAAACCATCCTTGTTGATAATAACATCGCTTAGAAATTCAATGTTTACCTGATGGATAATTCCTGTCGCTGGAGGCACAGCGCGATAATTTTCAAAGGAATTCTCTGCCCATTTCAGAAATTCATAGCGTTCATTATTTCTTTCGAACTCTAAGGCAATATTTTTCTCCAGAGCATCTTCAGTCCCAAAAAAATCAACTTGAACAGAGTGGTCGATGACTAAATCCACTGGAATTTCTGGGTTAATCAATTCAGGGTTTCCACCTGCTGTCACCACCGCATCACGCATAGAGGCTAAATCTACCACAACAGGAACACCTGTAAAATCTTGCAAAATAACACGACTAGGTTTAAAAGGGATTTCCCCTTTAGGAGATGCAGCCTGATAATGAAGTAACTCCATTATGTGATTTTTTGCAACATCCACACCATCTTCTTTTCTTAAAAGACTCTCTAATAAAATACGAATAGTATAGGGAAGTGAATGAATATCCACTTTTTCTTCCATCGAAACCGAATCCAATGCATAATATGAATATTCTTCCCCTTTATGAAACAAGCGCTTTCTATGTGTTTTTTCCATATTTTATAACCTCTTTCGACATTATTGAATAGTATAGTACAAAAGCTAATATATATTCAACACATGTATAACTATAAATGTCATATTTTGTAACATCGCGTATTTCCTTCAAAATATTATGACATTTGTAAAAAAGATGATTTATACTTTACCGAGAGATTGTTAGGGTTATCAAACTAAATAGAAACAGCTATGTAAACGCTATTTTTCGACTTGGTAGCATTGGACGGATGTACAATATATGGTGTCTTATGAAAATATCATGCACTATATTTTGTGATTTTAAATAAACTTCCTTCTTGACTTTAACCTTAAAATCTTGTATCCTAGATTGGTAACAAAATTGGGATTTTTTATTAATCCCTCATGGACAAAGGAGAAATTGAATGGTAACGATCTATTCAAAAAATGATTGTGTACAGTGTAAAATGACCAAGAAATTCTTGGATCAACATAGTGTAGATTATAAAGAAATCAATCTAGATGAACAGCCAGAATTTATCGATCACGTAAAAGGTCTCGGTTTCTCAGCTGCACCTGTTATCGAAACTGAAAATGATGTTTTCTCAGGTTTTCAACCAGGAAAACTAAAAGCCTTGGTTTAACTCCCTACTGTTTATAGAAAGAGATTGCGACTATGAGTTTAAAAGAGCTAGGCGATGTGTCCTACTTCCGTTTAAATAATGAAATCAACCGTCCTGTCAATGGACAAATTCCTCTCCACAAGGACCAAGAGGCTGTCAAGGCTTTCTTCAAGGAAAACGTCCTTCCAAATACCAAGCAATTTGATAGTATTTTAGATAAGATTGCCTATTTATTAGAAGAGAACTATCTTGAAAAAGAGTTTTTGGACCAATACAGTCCAGAATTTATCATCAAAATTGATCAATTCTTGAAAGACCAAAATTTCCGCTTCAAGTCTTTCATGGCTGCCTACAAGTTTTACAACCAGTATGCCCTCAAAACAAATGATGGCGCCTACTACTTGGAAAGTATGGAAGATCGCGTTCTCTTCAACGCCTTGTATTTTGCTGAAGGCGACGAAGAATTAGCACTAAACCTGGCCAACGAAATGATTCATCTTCGTTACCAGCCTGCAACACCGTCTTTCCTCAACGCAGGCCGTGCCCGTCGTGGTGAGTTGGTGTCTTGTTTCCTCATCCAGGTCACTGACGATATGAACTCGATCGGACGTTCTATCAACTCTGCTCTGCAATTGTCCCGTATCGGTGGTGGTGTTGGTATTTCCCTTAGCAACTTGCGTGAGGCAGGTGCTCCAATCAAGGGCTATGAGGGGGCGGCTTCTGGGGTTGTTCCTGTTATGAAACTCTTCGAAGACAGCTTCTCCTATTCTAACCAGCTTGGGCAACGCCAAGGGGCTGGTGTCGTTTATCTTGATGTTTTCCACCCAGATATTATTTCCTTCCTTTCGACTAAGAAAGAAAATGCCGATGAGAAAGTTCGCGTGAAGACCTTATCACTCGGTATCACCGTTCCTGATAAATTCTACGAACTGGCACGTAAAAACGAAGATATGTACCTCTTCAGCCCATACTCAGTTGAGTTGGAATACGGTGTCCCTTATAGCTACCTTGATATTACAGAGAAATACGACGAGTTGGTGGCAAACCCACGCATTCGTAAGACAAAAATCAAGGCACGTGACTTGGAAACAGAAATTTCCAAACTTCAACAGGAATCTGGCTATCCATACGTTATCAACATCGATACAGCTAACCGTAGCAACCCTGTTGACGGCAAGATTATCATGTCTAACCTCTGTTCAGAAATTCTTCAAGTACAAACGCCAAGCGTCATCAATGATTCTCAGGAATACTTGACCATGGGGACAGATGTGTCATGTAACCTTGGTTCAACCAACATTGTCAACTTGATGAAATCGCCTGATTTTGGACGCTCTGTCCGTACTATGACTCGTGCTTTGACCTACGTGACTGACCATTCGCACATTTCTGCGGTACCGTCTATCGAAGCTGGAAATGAACGTGCTCATTCTATCGGGCTTGGTGCAATGGGACTTCACTCATACTTGGCACAGAACTTGATTGACTACGGTTCAAAAACTGCGGTAGAATTTACCAACATCTACTTCATGCTCCTCAACTACTGGACCTTGGTAGAATCAAATAACATTGCCCGCGAACGCAAGGCTACTTTCCATAACTTTGAAAAATCAAAATACGCAGACGGTAGCTATTTCGACAAGTATGTGACGGGTGACTACCAACCACAATCTAGCCGTGTTAAAGAACTTTTTGAAGGCATTTTCATTCCAAGTGGACAAGACTGGGCTGACCTCCGTGAGAAAGTCATGGCAGATGGTCTTTACCACCAAAACCGCCTAGCTGTTGCACCAAACGGTTCTATCAGCTACATCAACGACGTTTCTGCTTCTATCCACCCGATTACCCAACGGATTGAAGAACGCCAAGAGAAGAAAATCGGTAAAATCTACTATCCAGCAGCTGGCTTGGCAACAGAAACTATTCCATTCTACAAATCTGCCTACGATATGGATATGCGGAAGGTTATCGATGTCTATGCTGCCGCAACAGAACACGTCGACCAAGGTTTGTCACTCACTCTTTTCCTTCGCAGCGAGCTCCCAAAAGAACTCTATGAATGGAAAAAAGAGAACAAACAAACTACACGTGACCTCTCTATCCTTCGTAACTACGCCTTCAACAAGGGTGTCAAGTCTATATACTACGTCCGCACCTTCACGGACGACGGCGAAGAAGTCGGAGCAAACCAATGTGAAAGTTGTGTAATCTAAGATGTGAGGGCGTCAAAAGGACACAGCAAAAATAGGAAATACCGCAGAGATGTCTTGCATCTCAAAGGGATTTATCTTTTTTGCCAAGTCCTTAGCCCGAACTCGATTTCGACGTAGCAAGATTAGCTGTTGGCAAGCCAACTAGCTAATCTTGCTACCTTACGACACTGTCGTTCATGATGTGAAGCAACTAATAAGCGATCGATTAAAATCCCTTTTAGGGGATTTTTTTACAGGCTACTATCTATTTGTGATATAATATTTGAAGTATAAGAAAAAGAAAGAGAATATGATGGAAACCTACTACAAAGCCATAAACTGGAACGCCATTGAGGATGTTATCGACAAGTCTACTTGGGAAAAGTTGACCGAGCAATTCTGGCTCGATACACGTATTCCTTTATCAAACGACTTGGATGACTGGCGTAAACTTACTGCTGAAGAAAAAGACCTGGTTGGTAAGGTCTTCGGTGGATTGACCCTCTTGGATACACTTCAATCTGAAACAGGTGTCCAAGCTCTTCGCAATGATATTCGCACACCCCATGAAGAAGCTGTTTACAACAATATTCAATTCATGGAGTCAGTCCATGCTAAGTCTTACTCTTCTATCTTCTCAACCTTGAATACCAAGTCTGAGATTGAAGACATCTTTGAATGGACCAACAGCAACGAATATTTGCAACGCAAGGCAAAGATTATCAACGAAATCTACGAAACAGGTACACCTCTTGAGAAGAAAGTTGCCAGCGTATTCCTAGAAACCTTCCTCTTCTACTCTGGTTTCTTCACGCCACTCTACTACCTTGGTAACAACAAACTGGCCAACGTTGCGGAAATCATCAAGCTGATCATCCGTGACGAGTCTGTGCACGGTACCTACATCGGTTACAAGTTCCAACTTGGTTTCAATGAATTGTCCGAGGAAGAACAAGATAAACTCCGCGACTGGATGTACGACCTTCTCTACCAACTTTACGAAAATGAAGAAGGTTACACACGCTCCCTCTATGACGCAGTTGGCTGGACTGAGGAAGTCTTGACCTTCCTCCGTTACAATGCCAACAAGGCTCTCATGAACTTGGGTCAGGATCCACTCTTCCCTGACTCAGCAGATGATGTCAACCCAATCATCATGAACGGTATTTCAACCGGTACATCTAACCACGACTTCTTCTCACAAGTTGGTAACGGCTATCTTCTCGGTGAAGTTGAAGCCATGCAGGACGATGACTATCTTTACGGTTTATAATCAAAAAAAGCAGTTCAATCCGAGCTGCTTATTTTTTATACTAAAAATACAATCATCAAATAAGAAATACCGTTGTTGAGCATATGTAACGCAATCGGATAACGAATATCACGTTTAATCAGATAGAGCCATCCTAGATTGAGTCCCATAGTGAAATAAATCAAAAATTGGGGAAGAGTTGCTGGCATATGGACCAGACTAAATAAAGACCCCGTTACAAGTAGATAGATTCCAACAGCCTTCATATCTGCCATTTTAGGGAAGAAATAGGTCGCAAAAAATCCACGGAAAATCAATTCTTCTAAAATTGGAGCAAAAACCACTACTGAGCTAAATGCAATCAAGGGATAAGCTGATACGAATTCGATCACAAGCTTTTGATTTTCACTTTCTGGGACTGGTACAATAAATTGGAAGATAAAAAATGCAATATAGAGTAATATCGGCCATTGAATCTTATGGAACCATGAAGCTGTCACACGATAGTCAACAGAATGACGTGGATAGATATACTTCCATAACAGAATAATGAGCGCAATGGAGAGAACAAGACCAATTATTGCACAAATCCAAATTGTACTGTCAATCAACTGGGCAGGTATGTCAGGAATGGTTTGTAAGGTTGGTCCTACCATCAGAAAACCCGAAGCAATTTGATAGGCAACAAAGTATAGAAATAGTAATGCGATGTGTTTGATAAATTTCAACATATTCCCTCCCTAAAAGCTCAAGTCAATAATATTATCGACTCGTACTAACTTGGTTTCAATCTCCCCATTCGCTAATTCACGAGAAATTTTAACCCATTCCTCATCAACTGCCAAAATGGTGTATTCATAAGCAATAGAAAATTCCTCATCAAAGCGGATTTTAGCCTTACTTCCGACCAATTCTTTCAATAAAACGGACATCTGATTTTCTCCTTTTGTAGTTTTCTGCAACTTTTTTACCCTAGTTTGCAACTGCTTCACTTTTTTCCTATCTGATAGAGAATTGAAAAATAGAAATCCTACTAGAATCCATAAAAATAGTTCCATCCTATCCTCCTATATCAAGCCCAGACTTTGCATCAGTAGCATCAACAAAAATCCGAGAAGATTATTCAGACTGTGTAGGATAAGTGCATTGGTATATTTGCCAGAAATACGATAGGCGAGTCCCAGGACCAGGCCCATACCTCCGTAGACAACCCAAGATCCGATATTGGTCGGATTGTGAATAAGTCCAAACAGAAAACTCGATAGCAATAATCCCACAATCGAATCCTTACCAAAGACTTTCCCCATAAGAATCCCTCTGAAAACCAGTTCCTCCAAAACTGGAGCAAAGAAAACTGTAAAGAGAAACAAAACTAAGGTTGGCAAGCCTGAATTATTGATGATTTCCTGATTGGCAGTCGTTTGACCATATCCCTCTTCCAGCATAATCAATTGCCCACCAATTATTTTCAAACCAAACATAACGATAAAGGCGAGGGCTACAAAACCAACATTCGCCCCCATCCCCCACTTCTGCTCACCTTTCCACAGACCTAATTTACCAGTCAAGATAAGACCAAGCAATACAGCAAGCAATATGAGCGCTGCGGCAATCAGTAGGTTATTCCCATCAAAATTTGGTAGGGCAAACATGGCCAACTGGGTCAATACATTCAGTGCAACGACAACCAATCCCACTAAGAGAAACTTCCAATTTTTAACCACATTCCAATCTTTGACATTTCCAAGTCTATTCATAGCAATCTCCTTCACATACACTAAGTCAGTTTTCATTACTTTCTTTTTCAATCAATAGCAGAGCAGGCAAGCCCAAAACCATCGGCAAGAGAATATTCAGGGTTGACAAATCAATCTGCCCCGTAGCCAGCCACTCTCCGAAAATATAGCCAACTGCGTACAGACCAAGGCCGATTAATAGGACAAGATAAATTTTCTTAAAGAATTTCATGAGTTGACCTCCATTTAAACTAAATAAGTTTGATTTTCTTACGGTTAACAATATAGAAACTAAGGAATCCAACCAGTGTCAGAAAGACAATTGTCATGGGAGTGACAAATTGGAAATACTCCGCTGCAGATGTTCCACTTTCTTGTGGAATTTGTAAATGCCAGAGGCCGATACTGACTAGCAGACTGTAGACAGCAATCTGTATGGTTTGAAACAGAGTTCGTTTCATCATTTTCTTCCGAGCCAATTTCACATCAGCCTTTGCAACAAACAATTTATCCAGACCCAACTGTTTGATAATGGCGTCCTGTTTGAATTGAGAATAAACCAACGTCAAGAAGAGGCTGATTCCCATGACATCTTCTCCCAGCGCAAAGCTAACTAGGAAGCTCAGCAGTGTCACTGTCATAAAGAGCATATACATATTGTTGCCGAAATTGGTCAAGGTCGCATAAGACACCTCGTCTAACTCACCAACAATATCATAGAAATAACGAATTGCTCGAATGTGTAGATTTTCCTTTTTCATAGCTATCACCTAAAACTCTTTCAAAAATCCTTATTTAAAATAACGACGAACCATGCGAACCTGCATGACATTGATGTAAATGTGAAGAAAGGCAACAACTAGAAAGGCTGTAATTTGTCGCTCCTGCAATAGCATACTGAGTACAAATAGGAATAGATACAAACCTGGTAACACGATTTGATTCAAAGTGAAGACGATTTGGAAACACATTTCGTAGTTTGCTTGTTTCTCACCTTCGTCCATCGCCTCAGCAAAGTCCTTCATTTCTTTTACCGTAGCAAAAGCAGAAAGCTTATATTCACGAATTTTCTGAGTTAATTTCATGATAAAAATCTGAGAAATGAGAAGAATGACATAGAAAACTACATCAAAAATTGACCCGTACATGATCGCGCCGTCTTCTAAGAAGGTAACACCAAATCCTAGAACCAAATTTAACAGAGTCAATGATACGGCGACATTAAATGATATGGTCGCGTATTCTAGGTTACGATACATTGTCTTATATAGTTCATCAACACGTTCTTCATCCTCATCTGAAATGGAATGATAAAGTTTATACGATTGATTAGCCTTAAGCCCAAGATATACAGTTCCAGCGAAAATTACAAATGTAACGATACGCAAACAAATTAGAAAGTTATCTAAATTGAGATAAGAAGGTGGGTTGAATTTAAAGATTAATACTCCAAAGAAACCGATAAAACCACCCAAAATTGCTGAAATCAGCATATACGCTGAATATCTCATCCATCTTTGTTTCGTTGAAATTTGTTTCCCCTGTTTCATTCTCCTACCTCCACTAATTGAAAGACATTCTCCACATTTTCATTAAAAATTTGTGCTATGCGCATGGCAATGACCACCGAGGGCGTATATTCGCCCCGCTCAATCAAGCTAATGGTCTGCCGTGATACTTCTGCTAACTTTGCTAGCTCTGTCTGATTGAGACCATCTCTGGCTCGCAATTCCTTGAGCCGATTTTTTAAGACATATTCCATGAGTTTTCCTTTCTAGGCTTGGTAGATAATCAAGCCTGTTTCTGTGTCTTCGACAGCTATATTTTCCTTGGCAAACTTGACCAATAAGAGATAGGCATAGTAGAAATCGCCTACACAAGCCGCTGCATGCATAGTCGCCAATATCAGATAAAGAGATACATCCATCCCCCAAAAAACTGCTACCATGGTCAAGCCCAAACTAATCACAACAAAGGGAGCCAGGCTAATCACTAGCATTTGCATCCTATTGTAGAGTGAACCTGGACTGGTCGCATAGGCCATGCCCGATTTCCATTTAAAACCAAACTTGACAGGATTTTCAGGACAAAAAATCTTGAAAAATAATCCATGAATAGCTTCATGTACAACTATCAAAATAGGAAATAGAACTGTTGCTATCCATAACTCTGGTAAGGTAAGCGGCAAATTTTGATCTACATTAGCCAGCAAGGAAAACGCTAACTTACCAAATAGCAGAGCAAATGGGAAGACCAGAACAATCGCAAGAATATTCAATCTCCAGACAAATTTCTTATTTTCCATGATATTAACTTCAAATAATTTCATTTTCGCTTCCATGCTTCTTCTCCTTTATTTTCCTACAAGCTAGACTAAACTATATAGTCCTAGAGCAACTCCAATCAGTAAGCCAATAATACTTGCGCCTGCAATCACAATCGCTGCCATATCAGCTGAAATGTGTCGTTTCATAAGGTTTCTCCTATCTTTCCTTAGCTTTTTTCACTATTTTTCTTTTTGTTAAATTGTAGAGCTAACACTAGTGTCGCCAACAAAGGAGGAAAGAGATAACTCATTTCCGTCAAACTAAGATCAAATCCTAGCAAGGCTAAAATTTTAAACACCAAAATATTTATCAAGAAGAGTGCAAAAAACAGTAGGACTACTTTCATTCCATTTTTAACTATCTTGTTCATTTTTCTTCTCCTTTTCTCTGCTGAGAGTAACTTCTAAAAGAAGGAGAGAACTCGTCATCATCAAGAGTGGCATTGTATCTATCTCCTGACCAAATACAAATATTTGAACGAAACTATACATCAAGTATAGTGCAACTAGAATCTGCACTCCACGAACAACAGCTGTTCCTGAGATTAAAATTCCTTTTTTATTGTTATTGTTTTTCATAACTTTCCCCACTTACTTTCGACTAATTTTTCCTTTTACTCTTTTCTGATACCTAGTTTCCTCAAGCGCTCATCTGTCACTGCGATGGTGCAAATAGCAAGAACGACATGGGTTTTATCCAACTGCTACCACTTCATAATGTCAGCCAGCAGGACAAAAACAAGATAGATGATAGCGATAAGTTGTACAAAACGTTTGATGTCAATTTGATTTACCTTTTTCATAATTGTTTCCTGCTTTCTGTTTATTTACCTGATAAATTCGTTTTCATCTCTTTATCTTGATATCATTGTAACACTTCCTTTTCTTTTTGACAACTATCTTTGTCAAAAAAACAACAATTTTTGTCAAAAAGTTTATGAAGTTTGTCAAAATGACTAGAATAACGCGCAAAAAACTCTTCTATCCATTGGATAGAAGAGTTTTTCAGTATAGATTACAAGTTTTCTGCTACGCTGTTCAAGAGGGTTGGGATAGCAGAGGCATCGCTACCACCTGCCATAGCCATATCTGGCTTACCACCACCACGACCTGCTACGATTGGAGCAAGGACTTTGATGAGGTTACCTGCATGAACATCGCTTGATTTGCTAGCTACAAGGACATTGACCTTGTCACCGATTGCAGCAACCAGCACCAAGACATCTGAGTAATCTTTTTGTTTCCAGTTGTCAGCGAAGGTACGGAGGGCACCTGCATCTGATACTTGGACTTGGCTGGCAATGTAGCGAATGCCGTTAGCATCTTTGACATCTTTGAAGACATCACCAGCAGCGGCTGCCGCTGCTTTTTCTTTCAGAGCTGCATTTTCTTTTTGCAGATCACGAACTTGCCGAGCAAGACTTTCAACCTTGTTTGGTACTTCCTTGATCTGCGGTGACTTGATGGTTGCCGCTACTTCTTTGAGGGCATCTTCTTGGTCACGATAGGCAAGGAAGGCTTCACGGCCTGTTACCGCAATGATACGGCGAGTACCTGAACCGATACCTTCTTCTTTCAAAATCTTGAAGATACCGATTTCAGCGGTGTTGCCAACGTGGGTACCACCACAGAGTTCAACAGAATAATCACCAATTGTCACCACACGGACTTCTTTACCGTATTTTTCACCGAAGAGAGCCATGGCACCCATTTCCTTAGCTGTGTCAATATCAGTTTCAACTGTCACAACTGGAATAGCATTCCAAATTTGCTCATTGACTTCTTCTTCGATACGACGAAGTTCTTCCGCAGTAACTGCCTCAAAGTGCGTAAAGTCAAAGCGGAGGAAGTCTTGCTCATTCAAGGAACCAGCCTGCGTTGCATGCTCACCGATAATATTGTGAAGAGCTGCATGGAGCAAGTGAGTTGCTGTGTGGTTCTTCTCAACACCCTTACGTCGTTTTGTTTCGATTTCAAGTGTGTAGGTTTGACCAACTGAAATGCTTGCGGACAGTTCAACTGTGTGCAATGGTTGACCATTTGGTGCTTTCTGCACATCGATGACAGTCGCAACAATGTCTCCAGCAGCATTTTTCACAAAACCATGGTCTGCAACCTGACCACCCATTTCTGCATAGAATGGTGTTTGGTCAAAGACAAGGAGGGCTTGACCTTCTGAAACTGCTTCTGTACGCGCATTATCAGCCACAATGACAGATAAGCTTGCCTCAAGAGCTGTTTGACCATAAACAAAGGTAGACTCTTCTGTGATAGCAGCCAGGGTTTCATTTTGCATACCCATTGAACCACCTTTGACAACTGAAGCACGGGCACGGTCTTGTTGCTCTTTCATAGCCGCTTCAAATCCCGCAATGTCAAGGGTCATACCACGGTGCTCAGCCAATTCTTCTGTCAATTCTACTTGGAAACCATAGGTATCATAGAGTTTGAAAATATCACGACCATCAATCTCAGACTTGCCTTCTGCCGCCAATTTGTCCATCAATTGTTCAGCAAATTGTGAACCTGTATGGATAGTACGAGCAAATGACTCTTCTTCACTCTTAACAATCTTCTCGATGAAGGCACGTTTTTCAAGTACTTCTGGATAGTAGCTTTCCATGATATTACCAACTGTCTCCACCAGTTTGTACAAGAATGGCTCTGTAATACCCAAACGTTGACCATGCATAGAAGCACGACGAAGCAAACGACGAAGGACATAACCACGGCCTTCATTTCCAGGAAGGGCACCGTCACCGATAGCAAATGACAAAGCACGGATGTGGTCTGCGATAACCTTGAAGCTCATGTTGTCGCCATCTTGGTCATAGGTCTTACCAGAAATCTTTTCAACTTCACGAATGATTGGCAAGAAGAGGTCCGTTTCAAAGTTGGTCTTAGCCTCTTGGAAAATAGCTGCCAAACGCTCCAAACCTGCGCCCGTATCGATGTTTTTATTTGGCAATTCCTTGTATTCAGAGCGCGGAACCGCTGGATCAGCATTGAATTGTGACAGAACGATATTCCAAATCTCGATGTAACGGTCATTTTCAATATCTTCTTCCAAGAGACGGATACCAATGTTTTCAGGGTCAAAGTCAGTACCACGGTCAAAGAAAATCTCCGTATCTGGACCAGAAGGACCTGCACCGATTTCCCAGAAGTTATCTTCAAGCGGAATCAAGTGGCTTGGCTCAACACCAAGAGCAATCCATCGATTGTATGAATCCACATCATCTGGATAGTAAGTCATATAGAGCTTGTCTTTTGGAAAGGCAAACCATTCTGGGCTTGTCAAGAGCTCAAAGCCCCACTCAATCGCTTCATCACGGAAATAATCACCAATAGAGAAGTTACCAAGCATTTCAAACATGGTGTGGTGGCGGGCTGTCTTACCAACGTTTTCAATATCGTTGGTACGGATGGATTTTTGGGCGTTTGTAATCCGTGGGTTATCAGGGATGACTGAGCCATCGAAATATTTTTTAAGAGTTGCCACACCAGAGTTGATCCACAAAAGAGTTGGATCATTTACTGGGACAAGATTTGCTGAAGGCTCAACAGAGTGCCCCTTTGATTTCCAGAAATCCAACCACATTTGACGAATTTGAGCAGAAGATAAATTTTTCATAAACTAAGATACCAAGAGCGTTAAGAAAGCGAGAAGAAAATAGGAGACCAACGCTGTGCGCCAGCGCACTAGGCGGTCTATCTTTTTCTCGACGCTTTTAGCTCGGGTTCAATTCAGAAAATTATCTAAATTGAACCTTTCCTTTCATAAGTGATAGTTAGGCGGATTCAATTTAACGAAACAGTTAAACTGAATGATTATTTCACGATTAATTCGATGCATCTTCCATCATTTCGACGTAGTCAATTGCGACCACCAAGGAAATGACCAAATCTGCATAGGAGTCCTCCAATACAGTAACGGAGTAATGAGAAGTTAAATGAAAGAGTTCTTTGGAGATTTCGGCTACGAGCACACCATCTGGCCTTTTCAAGCGAAAATCCAAATCCCAGATATTTCCGTCTAGGATTAAACCTAGATTTTCCACAGTATAGCGATCCTTGAAAAAAGTAAATTCCTTTTGCAAGTAGAAAGATTGACCATCTGCCATATCAATGGTAAACTGGGGCAGGAAGGTCAAAAACTTCTTAGTAATCTGACAAACTTCCCCACCTCTGGAATTGGTCACAATAAATCGTTTTGGAATTTCGAGAAAAGATCCCTCCACTTGATAAGCAAGATCCCCAAAACTATCACAAATATCAAATTTTTCACCACCAAAAGTAAAGCGTTGTTTCACTTGAAATTGCTTCATGATAACCTCCAAAAAAAATAACAAGAAACCAAACGAAGGGCGAAAAACCGCGGTACCACCTTCATTCAATGACTTGTCATTCTCATTTCATAACCTATATTCAATTGTTCCATTAAGTAGCAAGATACTTGGCTTAGATGGCTCGCAACAACCGCCAATTTTCTGAACTAAGTAATCAAGTATCTATTCTTAATAAGTAAAGCGTCAATTATTGACCTGAAGAACTAGAAGATTCTGTTGTTGAAGAAGAGCTTTCAGTCGACGAAGAGCTACTTTCCGTTGATGAAGAACTGCTTTCTTCTGTTGTCACATATTGTGAAAGAAGATTTTGGAAGGCACTGTCTTTAACCTTAACGTTTGCTTTTTGGAGCGCTTCTTTCAGCACAGTAGCAACAAACGATGAATCACTTTGCTTTTGCGCCAAAATAATTTCTTTCAACTTATCCTTGTAGTCTTCCCATTTGGCAGATTTTTCTGACTTCGCTTCCAGTTTTACAACATAGTAGCTAGTAGTATAAGTTTTTAAGTCAACTGCAGAAACAATTGAAGTTCCTACTTGACTTGCATCCAAGGCAAAGACCGCTTTTTGAACTTCTGTAGGAACAGTTGTTGAAGTTGAATCGAATTTAACTTCGCCTCCATTGTCTTTTGTAGCAGTATCCGTAGAATTGTCTTTTGCCAATTGAGCAAAATCTGCACCTTCAGCTTGTGCTGCAGCTAAAACTTCTTTTGCTTTTGCTTCGTCTGTCAATTTAATGATACGTGCAGTCACTTCTGGTGTATAAGCGTCATAAGCCGCCTTGTAGTTCTCATCGGTCAATTCCTTCTCAGCAGCCTGTTTTACAGCATACTCAACTAATTTATTAGTACGGATTTGTTCTTTGTAAGTTTCTTGAGTCAAGCCAGCTGAAGAAAGAGCTGTTGCAAATGAATCACCATATTGCTCTGCCATTTTGTTATAAGCCTCGTCGACTTCTTTCGCAGTCACTTTGTCACCATACTGCTCTTCAAATACATTACTAATAATCATTGACAATAGAACTTGTTGAGCTTGAGAGTTTGTTTTTACCTTCTCATAAAACTCAGACACAGTAATCGTGTTGCCTTTCATCGTAATGATATCTTTATCAGCTGCATTGGAACAAGCAGCGAGTGTTACCGCAGCAAAGAGTGTTACTGCTCCCGCGAGAATTTTTTTAGTTTGCTTCATTTAAAGACTCTCTCCTTTTTTTCGTTAACCCTTTCATTATAACACAAAAGCTTAAAAACTTCTTAAATTTCTGTATGTTTTAAGTCAACATTTTCCCTATTTTTTCTCAACATAAGGAGACCGTCACTCATGGAAACAAGACTAGCAGTCACATCTGGATTATCCAAAGTCGCATCGAATAAACGTTGCAATCCTTTGTAAATAGTGCGCTGCCCTCTTCTGACATCCTTGATGTCCTTGGCAACATCTCCTCCTTGGAAGATGTCATCCAAAATGATTAAACCGCCTACTTTGACCTTTTTCAAGACTTCTGGTAAAAATACAATATATTTTGATTTAGCAGAATCCATGAAAACAAAATCATATGTGTTATCTGGTAAAGTCGGAAGAATATCCATGGCTTCCCCTTCCAGCAATTCAATCTGCTGGCGCTGATCATATTTGGCAAAGTTTTCCTTTGCAAAGCCAATCATTTCTTCATTTCGATCAATCGTTGTAATCTTCGAATGCGGGCTATTATCAGCCATCAGTAACGCAGAGAAGCCAATAGCAGTTCCAATTTCTAAAATACGTTTAGGTTGGAGTGTCTGCATTAGTAAGCGGAAATAGGCTACCGTTTCATGAGGGATGACTGGAATATTTTCTTGACGAGCAAACTCTTCCAGTTCTTTCAAAAAACCTGTATTTTGCGCCTGACGTGTTCGCATAAAATCCACAATTTCTTCCTTGACAACTGGACGGCGCATATTGTGATTTGCGTTTTTACTATATGATTCGACCATAGAATCCATTATATCATAAGCCGACAAGATTTTCTTCCTCAACACACTAAAAGGTAGGTTTCCCCACCTTTTCTTTACATATTTTTGGCGTAATCAATTCGATACCCTAAATTTCCAGCTAGTTCTTGAAGTCGAACAAAAGTCGCTTGCTTACTGAAAAAGAGATAGTAACTATCCGTGTCCATATCCACTGCCCCTAGACAAAAGTTTTCATCAAGATATTTGCTATCAACGACTCTTGCCCATTCTGAAATAGAGGCAGCTGGATTTAATCCATCTGAATCCAATTTGAGAGAAATCCCTGCATTGCGGACTTGATGAAGACGGTCAAAAAAGTAGATAAAATCTTCAAGATTATCCTTATAATCACGCACACAAATATAATTAAAATGCTCTAGTAATTTTATCAAGATTAACCAAAGATTTTCCTTTTCAGACTCCCCAACACGGTCCAAGAAATCATCGAATGAATCTGGTTCTAGGATGCGTTCGATAGAGTCTAGAATCTGATTCGGATCACTAGCAAAAACCACATCTCTAAGTTGGAGAAATAGCTCCCTGTCACCATTTGACATGAGGTCCGCCAGTTCAAAAATGTCCTGTAGCTGTTCTTCCGTTAACATAATACCTCCATTATGAATTTGAAAAATCCCATCTTATATGCGGTGCTACTTGCTCTAAAAAATGGTAAATATCATTAAAATCTGCACCATCAAGCTTATTCAAATTGACGACTGCAAGTAGTGCTCCCTTATTTCCTACGATTCGCAAACGTTTCGACTGATAGCCACGATAGACAGGAGAAACGATGTATCGAATCTCCGCAATCTCTTCTAACGAATGGCGCTGATAGTCTCCTCCTGCTCTGCTTTGATATTCTAAATACTCCTCATTCAAGACAAAGACAGCTCCCTGTTTGCGCAAGAAATAAGCATATAATGCTGACGGAATATTCAGCAATAAATAACACAATCCTGAAACCACTGCTGGTTCCGGCTTTGTCATTAAGCCAATTCCAATCAAGACCAAACCAATACTGACTGCAACTGGTACCACAATCGAACGTTTATAGGAAATCATATTAGAGGTGCACACCTTTCTCAACGAGAGCTTCTAATTCTTCCAAACGAGCTTCAAATACCTTGAAAGCATCGTTGAGGTAATCTTCCTTGGTCATGTCTACACCAGCTTTTGCAATGACATTGAGTGAGTAGTCTGAGCTACCAGCCTTCAAGTAGTTAAGATAGTTTTCTTTGTCTTCTGGACTACCATTGACAATTTTGTTTGCAAGAGCTGATGCTGCCGCAAAACCTGTCGCATATTGATAGACATAGAAATTGTAATAGAAGTGTGGAATGCGAGCCCACTCAAACTGGATTTCTGGATTTTCTTCTGCAGAAAGTCCGTAGTATTTCTCGTTTGTCTGACCGTACAATTCATTGAGGAAATCAGCCGTCAAGACTTGACCTTCCTGGTCTGCCTTATAGATAGCCTGTTCAAACTCGGCAAATTGGGTCTGGCGGAAGACTGTACCACGGAAACCATCTAGATAGTGATTGAGAATAGCAAAGCGTTCCTTGTCATCTTCTACTTCTGCCAAGAGTTTTTCTGTCAAAAGATTTTCATTGGTCGTTGAAGCAATTTCAGCCAAGAATAGGGAATAATGTCCATAGACATAGGGTTGAGTCTTACGAGTCAACATAGAATGGAGAGAATGCCCTGTTTCATGGATAAGAGTGTACATGTTATCCAAGTTATCCTGCCAGTTGAGAAGCATGAAGGCGTTGGTGTCGTAAGCACCTCCTGAGTATGCTCCTGAGCGTTTTCCTTCATTAACGTGGACATCAATCCAGCGGTTTTCGAAGGCTTCTTTTACAATAGCCGAATAATCCTCACCGAAAATTTCCAAGGTTTCTTGGCATTTCTTGAGTGCATCTTCATAAGAAATCTTGGTACTGAAATCTGACAATGGCGTGTACATATCATACATCTTCAAGTCATCAATACCCAAGAGTTTCTTACGCAAATTGATATAACGGTGCAAGAGCGGAAGGTGCTTGTTGACTGCCGCTACCAATGTATCGTAAACGGATTCTGGAATGAAATTAGCTGCAAGTGATGCGTGACGGGCTGAATCGTACTTCCGCAAACGAGCTTTCAGGTTATTGACCTTGACATTAGACTGCAAAGTCTTAGCATAGGTATGCTGGAACTGCTCGTAGGTACCGTACATAGCCTCATATGCTTCTTGGCGGACGTCACGGTTTTTAGACTCCATAAAGTGAATGTAGTTACCGTGTGAAAGGGGCACCAAGTGACCGTCCTCATCTGCGATTTCTGGGAAACGCAGGCTGGCATTGTCCAAGACTGAGAAGGTTTCAGCAGGTGATTCGAAAATCTCGCTGGTCGCTGCCAATACTTCTTCCACCTCTTGTGACAGGACATGGTCCTTAGCCGCTAAAAGTTTTTCAAATTGGTGGCTGTACTGAACAAGAGCTGGCTCCTCTGCCTTAAAGGCCTCCAACTGCTCTTCAGTAATGGCCATAAACTCAGGCTCATAGAAGGCAAAAGCCTGTGAAAAGACCGAATACAAGCCCATGGCTTTAGCTTGAAATTCCTGGTATTTGCCTTCACGAGTATCTTGGTCGTTCTTCATAGACGCATAGACATAGAGTTTTTCAATGCGACGCATAAGACCAAGTTGCGTTTCGCTGATTGTCAAAAGGCTCTTCGCTGAGTCGAGCAAGTGACCTGCAAATTCTTTTGTTTTTTCAGTTTCAGCTTGTAAATCTGCAAGTTCTGCTTCCCAGGCTTCATCTGTTGGGAAAATAGTGGTCAAGTCCCACTGGTATTTTTCTTCAATTTCGTAACGTTGTTTAGACATAATTAATCCTCCGTATCCTTTATTCTAACATAAAAAATCCCCTCTTTCCATAGGAAAGTGAGGGCTTATTGGTTACTATTCAACTGGAAAATAGTTTTTGGCATTCGCTATAGCAAGTCGCCACTAGGATAATAAAGTCTACAACCCTCACCAACAGTAGCATGACTAACATAAAATAACGAGCATATTTTCAAAAGCAATATATACACCTCCATCAGCTATCTCTATTTACATTGGTTTTCTATAAATTATAGGTGGATATAGAACCTGTTTCTGCTTGTCTTCAATACTGTCGTAATACTGGTCAAAATCCTGATAGACTGGACTTAAATCTTTTTGTATTTGGGCAAAGCCAATGGCAGAGCGGGGTAGACGGATGTGGGGATACCATTCTTCTGCCGTCTTTGTCAGCAAATTCTCCCCTCGGCTATAAGACTCTGCCTGCAGGGCTAACCAATTGGGGGATTTGTAATAAAGCTGTTGTGCAATGTAGCGAGGCAAATCCCTATCTAACGGGCAAGTAAGATGCGATAAAGCTTGCTTGGCAAAAGGCAGACGCAAGATTTCCAATAAATTTCCCTCGCCAAATGGAAAAACCTTTGTCAGACAGTGGACCTTACCTCGTAAGTCTTCGTGAATAAGGTAACG
Source organism: Streptococcus sp. 2022WUSS083 (assembly GCF_044427155.1). Classification (NCBI taxonomy): domain Bacteria; kingdom Bacillati; phylum Bacillota; class Bacilli; order Lactobacillales; family Streptococcaceae; genus Streptococcus; species Streptococcus sp. 2022WUSS083. Next base: position 165,329 of record NZ_JAOTGK010000004.1, read on the forward strand.
AAGACGCAATTCTTTTTTCTCATCATCCAATTCCCAGAGGTGAAAACCCATGTTCATACTAAAAGAGAGAAATTGCTTGTGTAATTTACTTAATCTTTCTTTTATCCATAGGCCTTTTCCCAACAGCCAGAGAACCTGAAGACCAGCTTCATGATAGGCTTGCGTCCTCAGCTGCAAACGAGAAATGGGCAGACTGGAACATTGGACTTCCAAAGCTAGACTATTATTAACAAATAAATCAGCGACCTGCCCTATACTAGGCAGGCATTTTTCAAGTTCAACTTGTTCGGCATTGATTAACCAACTGTACAGACAAGACTTAAGTGACAGATGCTGGGCTGACTCATTCTCGGAAAAGTATGTGCAATCCCGTAGGGTTACATGGGCAAAGTGCGAACGCAGAACTTTTCCGGATTTGTATCGGACCAGTCCTCCACAACCTGGACAAGAATAGCGACCTTGCGGCGCAGGATTTTCCAAGACATTAAAAACTTGTCCATCTTCATCAAGTGCAACTAACATAAAACCTCCTTTCTTTATTAGTTCGCAAAAAAAACACCCAGCTGTGCTGAGTGTTGTGGGTTTACCCAATCTGACTGCCGTTTGGCACAGATGGATCGACTGTTAAGAGTGTTAAATTGTCACCATGTTCGGCTGAGAGGATCATGCCCTGGCTGAGTAAGCCCATCATCTTACGTGGCTTGAGGTTGGCAACAATTTGGACTTTCTTGCCAACCAACTCTTGCTCATTTGGATAATACTTGGCGATACCAGACAGGATTTGGCGGTCTTGTCCATCACCAGCGTCCAGGCGGAATTTGAGCAGCTTGTCAGAACCCTCCACTTTGGCTACTTCCTTGACTTCGGCCACACGGATTTCTACCTTGTCGAAGTCCTCGAACTTGATCGCGGCTTTTTCGTTTTTGAGTTCCACGTCAGCTGGGTTCCATTCTTTTTCTTCCTCTTGGGAAATAGCAGAGCTACCACCCATTTGGGTTTGGATATAGGCGATTTCCTCTTCCATATCCAGACGTGGGAAGATAGGCGTGCCTTTTGCGACCACTGTCAAACCTGCTGGAAGACCTGCAAAGTCAAGATTTTCAAGGTCAAATGCTGTTCCCAAACCAAGCTGTTCCATAATGGCATTTGAAGTGGTCATCATGAATGGCTGAATGAGGTGAGCCACCACACGAAGACCTGCTGTCAAGTGAGCCATGACTGCTGCCAACTTGTCACGGTCCGCTTCGTCCTTAGCCAAGACCCAAGGTGCAGTTTCATCGATGTACTTGTTGGTACGGGAGATGATATTCCAAACAGCTTCCAAAGCGCGTGGATAGTCAACTGCTTCCATATACTTGTGGTAGCTTGCCAAGTTTTCAGCTACGACTGCCGCCAAGTCCGCATCAAAATCAGTCACGTTAGCAACAAAAGTTGGTACCTGACCACCGAAATACTTGTTAATCATAGCAACCGTACGGTTGAGCAAGTTTCCAAGGTCGTTGGCCAGTTCGTAGTTGATACGACCAACATAATCTTCTGGTGTGAAGGTTCCGTCAGAGCCAACTGGCAGACTACGCATGAGGTAGTAACGAAGTGGATCCAAGCCGAAACGCTCAACCAACATTTCTGGATAGACCACATTGCCCTTAGACTTGGACATCTTGCCATCTTTCATGACAAACCAGCCATGAGCAACCAAGCGGTCTGGCAACTTCATATCCAACATCATGAGCATGATTGGCCAGTAAATGGAGTGGAAACGAAGAATGTCCTTGCCAACCATGTGGTAAACTGTTCCATTCCAGAACTTGTCGTAATTAACTGTTTCTTCCTGACCATAACCCAAGGCAGTTGCGTAGTTGAGTAGGGCATCAATCCAGACATAGACAACGTGCTTTGGATTGGACGGTACGGGCACGCCCCATGTAAATGAAGTACGTGACACTGCCAAATCTTCCAAGCCTGGCTCGATGAAGTTTTTCATAATTTCATTGAGGCGGCCGTCTGGCTGGATAAAGTCTGGATGAGCATTGAAAAACTCGACCAACTTATCCTGATACTTGCTGAGGCGAAGGAAGTAGGATTCTTCTGAAACCCAGGCTACTTCGTGGCCGCTCGGAGCGATACCACCTGTTACTTTGCCGTTTTCATCTCGGAAGACCTCTTCTAATTGGCTCTCGGTGAAAAATTCCTCGTCCGATACAGAGTACCATCCAGAATACTCTCCCAAGTAAATGTCATCCTGCGCCAGCAATTTTTCAAAAACAGCCGCCACCACTTCCTCGTGGTAATCATCAGTCGTGCGGATAAATTTGTCGTAAGAGATGTCGAGCAAGTTCCAGAGCTCCTTGACACCAACCGCCATACCGTCAACGTAGGCTTGCGGAGTCAAACCAGCTTCTTTTGCCTTCTCTTCAATCTTCTGGCCGTGCTCATCAAGCCCTGTCAGATAAAAAACCTCGTGGCCCATCAGGCGTTTGTAACGAGCCAATACATCGCAGGAAATGGTCGTGTAGGCTGAACCGATGTGAAGTTTTCCAGACGGATAATAAATCGGTGTGGTAATGTAAAACGGTGTTTTTGTCATGTTTTTTTCCTTTCAAATTCAGAGCAAATGAAACCCTGTTATTGACAACATCCTATTTTATCATATTTTCAGCTAAATCACAAAGCGGTTCTAAATACAAGTCTTCCTTCATATGCTGTACATATGATACAAGCCGAGTGGAATGCTAATGTCTATCTTCTCTATAAAAGAATAGTTTCAGTCTTGTCAATTGACGAATAGTGAAAAACCGGAACCAGTTTGGAACTGTTCCCGGTGTTCTTATACGATATGGAGTTGTTCAAATACATTTCCCAAATCAGCTATCATTTCTTGATGAAAATCTAAATAATAGGTTTTCTGGTCAGAATCTGGTAATTTTTCAATATCAGCTAAGATTGCTTGATAACGATGGAGAATTTTCTTACCAGCTTCTTTATCTATCTCATTAATTTTACCAATACCTGCTGCTATTTCATCCAAACTGTCATATTTTGCAAGTACGCCCTCTGTCCACTCACGCTTGTCTTTGTTAAGTGTGACAATCTTTTTTGTCAGCCAGTCTTCATAACTTTCCTCTTCTGTCACTAGTGCCTGGCTCACAGTAGACTTAGGCACTTGGGCAATTCTGCTTGAACGAAGGTAATTCCGATAAAACCAGATTGCAAATAGGAGGGCTAGAATAATATTGACAGGGAAGAAAAAGCTGAGGGCGAAGAGTACGGTCAGCCACAAGATTAACTTTAAATTCCTAGCTTCTTTTTCAGCTTTGCTATTTCTCGCATCCCAATCATCCAATATAGACTGGGCTTGGGCAGTATAGGTTTCAACCACTTTTGCCAGTCGTAACTTTTTCTCTGGATCATTTTCCAGTTCCATTGCCAGATAGGCTTGGTTGGCACGAGCCTTGGCCGCCTCATAGGTCTGGACAGTCGCCACATATTCCGCATTGCTATTCATCTGATTCAACAAGCGATCCGTTTGCCCTTTGATAAAAGTCCGATCTCTTGATGTTAATTTACGGTAAGGCATTGATTTGCTCCCTAAAAATTAGTTATGTACTATAATATCCTAATTACTATAGAAGACGGTCATCAGATATACATTTTCTTCCTACCCCCTCACCCTTCTCTCCATCTCCTCCATATCATAGTCAAAAAGGAGGTCATGGCAGTCTGTAAAGAGCTCCAAACGTTTGTCATCATCTAAAACAGCAATATCAACTCCCCGATCATCGTAGCAATGATAGATGATATTGTCCTGACTAGATAGGAAGAGAACAGAACTTGATAGATAGTTGAAACCACCGTGATCAGCTCTCACAATCTCCCTCAACAAAGCGTTCAGGTCTTGGTTGGTAACTGGGAAAAGATAGCGCTCAAAGACTAGCACATCTCCCGTCCAGTCCTCCACTTCTATCAACTCAGGCTCAGGAACCTTGTCAAAGTTAAATTTCGATGAAAAATGCCAGAGGTAGGTGTCTATGTCCCTATCTTCCTGTCGAAGGAGCGAAAGGAGCACATAGTCGTATTCTGAACTAGCCTGCTCAAAAAGTTCTACTGCACGTGCATAGGCTCTTTCAAGATAGATTGCTCTTGGTAATTCTTCTGCTTCGTCTGCAGGCCCGATTTCAAATCTAAGAGCAAGAGGTGTGCCATAGAAGAATGGGCCCACTAGTCGATTATCTTTCAATTGGAAGGACTTTAGCCATTGATTCAATTCCATATACTATTCTCCTTATATAGCTTTGTACTATTCTACCATATACTAGGAAATTAGGTCTAGTCTTCTTTGGAAAAATATGGTAGAATAGTGAACTAGTAAAGTATCTGGCAAAAGGAGGTCCTATGAAAACCGAATTTATCAATGAGAAGGCTCAATCAGCTTTCAATCTCAACATCATCACCTCTCCTATTGTAGCTATTATTTTGTTGCTAGTAGGAGATTCACTTGGAGCAGTTATTTTCACTCCAATAAGCTTTTTACTCCCATTTAACGAGACCCTTTCTGTAAGTTTTGAACTGTTCGCTTTCGCTTTTATCAGCCTGATGGTCATTTTATGGGCACGGTATATTGAAAAAAGCCCGTGGGCAGGACTTGGTTTTACTAAAAAAGGAGCGGGAAAAGATTTTCTACTAGGTTGGGGAATCGGAGCTGCAATGCTGACCACTTGTACACTCATCATGTGGGGATTAGGCGCAATTGAATTTACAAGCATCCAGTTCTCTACAAAATTAGTCGGAGAATTTATCATCCTTATCCTTGCCTGGTCTATCCAGGGTACGACAGAAGAAATTCTAACAAGAGGATGGATGTTCTCATCACTTTCAGCTAAACACAATATTCCTATTGGTATCATTGTTTCTTCCCTCTTCTTCACGTTTCTCCATCTCGGAAACAATGCTATTTCACTCATTCCAATTTTGGATTTAACCCTATTTGCCATTCTTGCCTGCCTCATTATGCTCAAAACAGGCAACATTTGGGTGATTGGTGGCTTACACGCTGCGTGGAACTGTTTCCAAGGAAATGTTTTTGCTTTCCCAGTCAGCGGCACCGATGCTGGTCAGGCCTTTGTTCAAATCGGTATCACTGGTCCTGAGTGGCTATCTGGTGGAAAGTTTGGTGTAGAAGGCTCCGTCATCAGCTTGCTTGTCCAAGGAATAATGATTTCCTGGTTGGTTTACGACCTCTATTTCAAGCCCAAAACAAGCTCCCTATAATCATAAAAGACTGTTAGCTACTCTACAGCTGACAGTCTTTGTTTTTTCAATTTTTCGTAGAAAATAGTCCTAGATAAATGATAGTAAGGAGTCACAAAAAAAGATAACAAATGAAGGGTCAATAATTCCCCAATAAACCAACCTAAAAAGGATAAATCTAACCAAATACGTTGCCAATAGTTTCCTTTCATCAAGAAACGACTTTCCCTAAATACAGCCAGAGGACCAGTATAACTAGCATTATCCAAATGGTCATACAAGACAAAAACAACCTGTGAGTAGGTATAGTAGACAAAAAGATAAATAATCATTCCTAGCAGGAAAATCGGAGCCCCTATCTTCATTAATTGACTAGGCTGATGAACTGCCAGCTCTGCCATTGCCCCAGGAGATAAGACCATCAAACTACTCATTGTGAAACCTTTAATAAATAAAGTAGCCCCTAGATTAGCTGGAAGTCCAGCCATAAAAAGAAGCAAATAATAATAAAGAAAAGTGGTACAGATAGGCTTCTTCCATTCTGTCTTTAGAAATGAAAAACTATCTTTTAAAGAAAACTCCTGTCTATCCCCTCTTAACAATTCCAATAAATGAAAACAGGACAGACCAATGAATAGCTGTAACAGCAGAGCGAAGCCGAACTCACCTAAATAGGTCAACCCGATTGAAGACACCAATCTCCCCTCCACAAAAGCACTGTTTTGACGGAGCTCTAGAAATGTCAGTAGGCGAAAAATTGTTACTGGTATAGCATAAACAATAGATAGCAAAATGGAGGGCAAAAATAGTAGTGTTGTACCTCTTGTCCGCTCGCGAGTCATCATCGCTCTTGATACTATATCATTCGTCCTCATCACAATTCCCCTCCAATTTTCTCTCCTTATTTATAAAGTCACGTCGCGAATATTCTATCTACATCGGACTACTTTACCATCCTACTATTAGTATAAAACTTTATCCATTAATTTTCCAGAACATCTCTTAAAAACAGGAAAATCCCTCCAAAATACGAAGGGATTCCTAATAATTTGTTATCACCATACTCCCTAGGCTACTGTGGAAGAGATAGCTGATTTATAAGTTGAAAATACCAATGGATTCTTGGACTTCAAATCTTCATAAAATATAGTCTGACAAGTCCAATAGTAGGGATATACGTAAAGTCCCAAAAACCCAAACGTCAAAAGAACCCCAATAAACCAGCCAACAAAAGATAAATCCAAGAGGAAACGGCGCCATTTATTCCCCTTCATCAACTGCCAGCTCTGACTGAAGAGTTTAAATGGTGAAGAATAGGTATTGTTTTCCAAATAATCATAGAGAAGAAAAGAGACCTGACTGAACCCATATCCTACAAATAAACTACAAATAATCCCTACACATACCAGTATAAATCCTGTTTGAAAATAAGACGAACTGAAAAAAGCTGAAAAATCAGGCTGATAATCAATAGGAGCACCAAAGATGACAATGGTACTATAGAAAGCTAGGTTTATCAATATCATTCCAATAACAGCAGGGAAACTTGCTAAATACAAGACCAGCATTTTCAATAATGTCGTACTAAAAACTGGTAAAAAATTCTTCCCATCTAGCAAAGTGAAACACTCCGTAAAGCTAACCTTGCTTCTTTGCTTTCTCACCAGTCTTATTAGTTGAAAACAAGCTGTCACAATTAAACATTGTGCAATAAAATCAAATATGATTGACGGACCAACAGAAATAAAATGATGAGTCCAAGTAACACCATCTTTCACAATAGTTGTGCCCCAGGAGAAAGTACTAGTTTGCCCCCAGATTTGTTTCAAGCCAAATTCTGCCACTCCTGACAGAAAAGAAATCAAAACAGGTGCCAAAAACAAGGTTATCATCCCATCTGTTTGTTCACGAATCACTGTTGCCTTAGCTCGAATATCGCTATTAGACATTGCGTTTATCCTTTCATATATCTGTACCGTTATATATATTATACTATTTTATTTTTAAGTTTTCCATTATTTCTATAAAAAAATTGTACAAAAAATCCCTTCAAATAAAGAAGGGAAATCTATTATTTGGCTTCCGAATGACGATAGCCATACCAGAAGTAAATCAAAATTCCAATAACCAAGGATACTCCGAATGCCAACCAAGTATCTAAACTATACTGGAACATAAATGAAAGACAAATGATAATCGAGAGGATAGGTAACAAGGGAACAAGAGGTGTTTTAAATTGTCCATCTTTTGGCAAACCTTCGACTTGACGCAGACGAATAATACCCAACGCCAGCATGATCAAATAAGCTAAGGTACAGATATTGAGGAAGGAAGCAATACTTGCTAGTGGGAAAATACCTGCACAAATGGCTGCAAAAATCCCCACAAGAATGGTCGCATTTTTAGGAACCTTGCTTGTTTGTGTCAATCGGCTCAATGATTTCGGTAGCAAACCATCACGACTGATGGAATAGACCATTCTCGACAAGGCGTAGGTCATCGAAATACATACTGTAATCAATGTTAGGATTGCTACAATAGAAATATAACTCGCTGCCCAATCCAATCCAACTTCTCGAAGTGCAAAGGCTACCGCATCTGCCACATTCAACTTAGTATAGTGAACCATACCAGTCAATACTAATGTCACTACAATATAAAGAATTGTTACAATGGATAGAGACAACACGATTCCCTTTGGTACATTCTTCTCAGGCTTTTTCACCTCATCAATTGCTAATGAAATAGACTCAAATCCCAGGAAGGCAAAGAACATGAGAGACGCTCCTGCCATAATTCCTGCCTGTCCACCATAAATGGCACCAAAACCAAAAGGAGAGAAGTTCGACCAGTTTTCTGGTTTGATAAAGAATAACCCTACTAAAATAAATAAAGCCAACGCTGAAAATTTCAAAACTACCAAGGCTGAATTGAAACGAAGAGCTGCCTTAGAATTAAGCAAGACCACTCCTACCACAAAAATCAAGACGAGAACTGGTAAGAGGTCTACATAGGTACCTGCAGCGGGGTTAAAAGTTCCATTCAGAGCTGTCGGCATAGCGATACCAAAATTAGCCAGGAGTCCTTTCAAATAAGCTCCCCAACCAGATGCAACACTCGATACCGCAGTCAAGAATTCCATGATTGTCAGCCAGCCAGCAATCCAGGCAGGAAATTCACCAAAAACCGAGTAGAGATAACCATAGGCACCACCGTTAGTCGGTATACGCGAGGCAAATTCTGCGTAAAACAAGGCTGTTAGTCCGACTGAAATTGCCGCAATAACAATTGAGATGATCAGAGCTGGCCCTGCATACTGGGCCGCTGCCAAACCAGTTACCGTAAAGATACCTGTTCCAACCATCGAACCGATACCTAAAAATATCAAATCAACTAAGCCTAAATGCCGACGCATTTGACTATGGCGACCGACTGCTTGTTTTTTTCTAAATAAACTCACAAAATACTCCTTCAGAATAAGAATATGGATACTCGACAGAACTATCTACGGATTCCTGCCAAAGAACCACAACGCCCCATTATACCATAAGTTGAAATATTTCGCATGGGTGACGACAAGCAAAAGAGCAAGGCTTTTCTACCTCACTCTTTCTTATGATTATTCTGGATTAACCTTAAAGTTTTTAAGATAATTTTTCTTATCTAACTGACCGCTAAAGTGATCTCCTACTTTGATAAATGGTAATCGATCTGTACTATCTTCCGTTGCTTTGACTTTGTAAATCTTGCCCTCAGACTCAATATAGTAGATTGTCGCACCGCCAATTATTTGACTCGCTAAAGCTTCTACTTTTCCACTGATAACCTCAGTCTGTTCACCAACTTCTCCATTTTCAGTCACCGTCAATCCTGAAAGGCTAGAAGCATCCGTTCCTGTGACTTGAGAAATTAAGAGCGCAATATCGTTGTTAACAGTAACCTGTTGATAATCTTCGGCATCAACAAGAGCGTATGATTTAACCAAGCCGGCATCATCTTTCAAGGATACTAAATAGTAGGCTGTATCTGCCAACTTAACTAGGCTTGGAGCAGTGGCTTTATAGCCTTTTTCCTGCACTTCACCTTCTGCGGACTCTTGCGCTGCTGTTTCAGTCGCCGAAGCCAATTTGTAGTTGGTAATTTCACGAGTTCGCATATTGACAAGAATAAATCCAAGGTTGGATGAATCAGCAGTTGCGGAGGTGATACCTGTGTAGAGATAAATATCTGAGCCGATAGAAATATAATTATAGCTGTCTGTTGTATTTTTCACACCAGTTTGACTGAAAATGGTATTCCAGAAACCATTTTGATAAGTATAGTGGTCATCTACACGGCTGATAACATTGTTTGCCGAATAAACACGGTCTACCCACTCTGGAATATCTTCCAGACTATACTTTTTACTTTCCCCTGTTACTGCATCCAATACAATAGCACCAATCGGATCATTTGATGAAAGTCCAAATTTTGGCTCATAAATCGTTGCAATATAATATGGATTTCCTTGGTCATCCACTTCGAAGGATGGTTTCCCAAAAATAGTTGTCGGGTATTGCAGGCGAAGATGACGTAAGGTATCATTCAGCAAAAATTCGGAATCTGAATAGTGCATGGCTTTGCTCAACTTGGCAAGCTCTGCCTTTCCTGTTGTCTGATTAACCTTCACGTAGTAACCAATCCCATCTTGATGGTTGCTCAGCCATTTCCAAAAATTCTTATACTCCAAAGGCGATACACGGAACGGTTGCTGACCGATAGTAATCTGGCGATAATCATCCGAAATGCCAAACTGGGAGACCTTGTCAATGGTCCCTAGATAAGTATCACCGATTTTTTCGGCTGAGGCGCGATCTAGGAGGGCCAATTTGGATATGTCTGTTTCAGGAAAATCTGCTTTAAAATCCGCATCCTTGACGCTTATGACAGCAGCGTAATCCTTAGCACGAAATACACGTGAGTTGATAAGCCCCAGCCCCAACAAACCCAGGACAAGCAATACCCAAATTCGTCCCAACCATTTTAAGTAAGCTGGCAGTTGCGAGGTTTTAATCTGATAGGTATCTACTTGTCTCTGGCGACCGGAAATCTTGGTCACCTTTTGAAAAGCACCTTTGGAGCTGAACATGGAAAGTATGAGCCAAACCAATCCGACAGATTGAAGGAAAAATATCCAGAAGTCCACACTCAAAATATTTAAAGCAGGCAACTGGTACCAGTAGTAGATTAGCATTTCCAAAACTAGGGCTAACCAGGCAAAAACAAATAATTTTCTTTTCATAATAACCTCCTTGACACAGATTTATTAGTTCTATTGTATCACAATTTTAATGTTATAATACAAGAATTATAAAATTTTTTTCAAGTTTCCATATTCGCCTGCAACTTTTATTTTTGGTATAATGTAAAACAGTAACAGACTAGAAAAGGAAAATTATGAAACTCATTTCTTGGAACATTGATTCTCTTAACGCTGCATTGACTGCAGAGTCTCCTCGCGCCCTATTATCACGTGCAGTCATCGATACACTTGTGACAGAAGACGCTGATATTATCGCCATTCAGGAAACAAAATTGTCAGATAAGGGACCGACTAAAAAGCATCTAGAAATTTTGGAAAGCTACTTCCCTGGATATGCCAATACCTGGCGTTCATCTGTAGAACCAGCTCGCAAAGGCTATGCTGGTACGCTCTTCCTCTACAAAAACCATCTAACTCCAACCATTACCTTCCCTGAGATTGGTGCTCCAACAACCATGGATTCTGAAGGGCGTATCATCACGCTAGAATTTGATGACTTCTATGTCACACAAGTTTATACGCCAAATGCTGGTGATGGCTTAAAACGGCTTGCTGACCGTCAAATCTGGGATGTACAGTATGCTGACTACTTAGCAAAACTTGATAGCCACAAACCTGTTCTTGCAACAGGTGACTACAACGTTGCTCACAAGGAAATTGACCTTGCTAATCCCGCAAGTAACCGTCAATCTCCAGGATTTACAGATGAAGAACGTCAAGGTTTTACAAATCTTCTAGCAAAAGGTTTTACAGATACCTTCCGCCACTTGCACGGTGATGTTCTCAACGCCTATACTTGGTGGGCACAACGTAGCCGCACCAGTAAAATCAATAACACAGGCTGGAGAATTGATTACTGGCTTGTCAGCGACCGCATCGCCGACAAAGTAAGTAAGTCAGATATGATTGACTCCGGTGCTCGTCAGGACCATACACCAATTGTGATGGAGATTTCATTCTAACAGTGGATATTAATACTCAATGAAAATCAAAATCAGACTAGGCGACGCAGATGCAGATAGAACTGAAGTTCATCAAATCAAGTCAACAACGTCTGATTTTGATTTTCGAAGAGTATAACGTGATATCAATTATCAGATAACAGATATTAAAGGCTTAAAACCCGTAGGTCTATTGCAAGGGTTTTGAGTCTTTATTTCTTATCACTCTACCTTGTTTTAATCCGCTCAATTTGAAAACGGTGTCATTTTGTGGTAAAATAAATATATAGATATACATTAAAAGGAGGGATTATGGACCACAAAATTATCGAACGCAAATCTCTAACTGTTTCCTCTGTTGTGAACGGTTTATCTGGACTAGCAGGTATTGCCGTTTATATCATGACTGACCTAAACGCCCTCCTCCTAGACGGAGTCTTTTCTCTAATAGCATTTATTTCGTCCTTAGTTGCAGTTTATATATCGAAAAATAGCCATCGGAAAACCGAGACTTTTCCACAAGGACTGTATTTTCTAGAACCTTTCTACGCTATCATGAAATCTCTCGCAACTCTACTACTCCTTGTATTTGCTGTACTTGAAACTAGCGCGACAGCCTTTGCTTACTTTGTTCATGGAATCGGTCATCAAATGACTACTGGTCCCGTTCTCCCTTATACCATAACCATGTTTTTTGTCTGTATGGGGCTTTACCTATACAACCGCCATATGAGTGCCAAAGTCAATCATCTGTCTACTATCATATTAGCAGAAGCAAAAGGCAACCTTGTAGACGGACTCATTTCAGGTGCTATTGGAATTGCAACTCTTCTGCTCTATCTTGTTCCTATCAACTCTTGGTTCGACTTCCTGCATTATACTGGCGACTTCTTTTTGACACTAGCACTAGCAATCATTTCATTTAAGGAACCTTGGAACTTATTAGTGGCATCTTTCAAGGAACTTGCCAACGGAACGATCCATTTCCCTGAGATACATGATTCTATCTATCAGCTATTGGAGCCTTACTTAAAGGAAGATAGCAATGATGTCGAAATCCATATTTTCAAACAAGGCATGAAGATTCGCGTTAAAATCAATCTCCACAATGTCCATCACGAAATTATCCAAAAACTCTTAGAAGATAAGCCTCAGATGCTCTATCTTTTGAAAAAACATCATGAATATATTTCAATAGAATATGCGCTATAATAAACAAAATCTCGGCTTATAAACCGAGATTTTCGTATTTTGTTCGATAGCCAATCTGTAAGATTTTACCATCCTGAATTAGTAGGGGACGCTTAATCAGCATACCATCATTAGCTAGAAGATTAAGTGCCTGCTCCAAGCTAAGACTATCAAACTTATCTTTCAAGCCTAATTCACGATAGCTATTCCCAGAAGTATTAAAATACTTTTTCAATTCTAGTCCTGTCGCCTCCATCCAAGCTTTTAGCTCTTCAGCACTAGGCGGTGTTGACTTAATGTCAATAGCTTCAAATTCCAATCCCAAACTCTTCAGCTCCGCCTTTGCTGCTCGGCAAGTCGAACATTTTGGATACTCATAAAATAAAATCATCTTTCACCTCAAATTCTGGATTCTCATGTCGCAAGAGCCAGATTTTCTTATCCAGTCCACCTGCATAACCTGTCAACTGTCCTTTCTGATTGAGAACTCGGTGACAAGGAACAATAATAGAATAAGGATTACGCCCAACTGCACCTCCTACTGCCTGACCAGAACGAAGGCCTAGTTGCTGAGCCAGTTGTCCATAGGTAGTTGTCTGACCAATCGGAATCGTCTTCAATAATTGCCAGACATGCTCTTGGAAATTTGTTCCCACAGCTTCTAATGGAAGGTTTGAAAAGTCCACCTGATCCCCTGAAAAATACTGGTCAAGCAATCGAGCTGTCTGGTCTAAAATGGGATGGGAGGCTAAAATAGCTTTCTCATTCAAGCCTCGTTCAAAATATTTTTGTCCCTCAAACCAGGCCCCTCTCAATCCCTTATCACTAGCAATTAATGACATGGGGCCAAGTGGACTGTGATAGATTTGTTTATACAGCATGATTAGTTTTTATTCTGAATGACACGCACTTTGACAATTGCATCCGTTGCTTCAAATTTAGCAACCAACTGCTCAATTTTCACTTTATCCGCTTCATCCAAATCAAGTAAAGTATAGGCATAGTCACCTTTAGACTTATTGATGATATTATCGATATTGATTCCCAACTCAGATACAGCCGTTGTGATCGTTGCTACCATATTAGGAATATTCTTATTAATCAAGGTAATACGATACGGTGCATCTAGGAATTGTTTCACATTTGGGAAATTGACTGAGTTGATGATTTCACCCGTCTCCATAAAACGACGAATGGTCTGACCTGCAGCAATGGCACAGTTGAGCTCTGCTTCCTCTGTTGACCCACCAACGTGCGGGAAGACGATAATGTTGTCCTTGTTGAGTACTTCTTCTGTCCCAAAATCCGTGATATAGTTCTTGATAACTCCTGCCTCAATTGCTTCAAACAAATCAGCATTATTAACCAATTCACCTCGTGCAAAGTTTATCAAGGTTGTTCCTTTTCTCATTTGACCAAAACTATCCGCATTGAAGAGTCCTCGTGTCTTATCTGTCAAAGGAACATGAACAGTAATATAATCCGCATTGGTAAAGATTTCTTTCAAGTCATCCACACGTTTGACATGGCTTGAAATGGTCCATGCAGTTTCTACTGATACATAAGGGTCGTAACCGAGAACATTCATTCCCAAACGGCGGGCATCGTTGGCAATACGCGCACCGATAGCACCAAGTCCGATAACACCAAGAGTCTTACATGAAATTTCTGTCCCAGCAAACTGCTTCTTACCTGCTTCAACCTGCTTAGGTACATCATCTCCTGACAATGTATTTGCCCATGCAGTCGCTCCGATATAGTCACGTGCTGACAAGAGGATGGAAGCAATGACTGCCTCTTTTACGGCATTGGCATTGGCACCTGGAGTGTTAAAGACAACAATACCTTTCTCTGTTGCCTCTTCGATTGGAATATTGTTAGTCCCTGCACCAGCACGGGCAATAGCTTTTAGATTTTCAGGAAAATCAAATCCATGCAAATTTTCAGATCGAATAATAAAGGCATCTGGATTTGCTGCATGATCTCCGTCAATCTGGAATTTATTGCCTAATTCCTTAAGACCAATTTGATTGATATTGTTAAAAGTACGTACGCTAAATACCATTTATTTTTACCTAAAAAGGCGGAATAGCTGCCGCCTTTTCTTTCTTTATTTCATTAATTATTTCCGAGTAACCAACGGTCGTCTTCACTGATTTCCTGGTAAAGACTCCGCTCGCTCTTGTACTTGATTTTTTGATAGACTAGACGTTCTCCATCTATTGGGACTTTACCACAATAGACATAGCCTAATTTTTTTAGAATGTGCTGCATTGTCTTATTCTGCTCATGGGTATCACAGCGGAAATCCGGTCCTTTTTGACCTTCAATTAAACCTTGCAAAAAAGTTTGTATGATTCCTTGACCACGAAATTCGTCAGCTGCTGCAATTCTATGAAATGTTGTATATACCGGATGATTGTGCTGCCATTTTCCTTCATATATGGCCTCATATTCTGCTTCTTGACCACGATGAACGGCGGCATAAGCTGCCACCTTACCGTCAACTATACCAACGTAACCTCTGCCAGAAAGAATGTCATCAAAGATATTCTCTTTATTAGGATACTCTCCCTGCCATTGATTGATACCAGAGGTTGCTAGAAATGCACGAGCATCTTCAAGAATATTGACAATAGCCTCCATCTCATTTGGATGTGCTAATCTAATTTCCATTAAGCATTCTCCGCTGCAAATTTTTTCATGAATTCAATCAATTCAACCACACCTTGTCGTGGGAAAGCATTATAGAGCGACGCCCGCATCCCACCTACTGAACGGTGACCTTTGATGTTTTTAAAACCAGCTGCTGTTGCTTCTTTGACAAATTTAGCATCTAATTCTTCACTTGGTGAGACAAAAGGAATGTTCGCTACTGAACGCTCTTCTTTTTTACGAACAGGGTTTGTATAGAAATTAGACTGGTCGATATAGTCATAAAGCAAACCAGATTTTTCACGGTTGATTTTCTCCATCTCATCGACACCACCAATTTCTTTTACCCATTCAAAGACGAGTTTAGAAATATAGATAGAATAAGCTGGTGGCGTATTATAAAGAGAGTCATTTTCTGCTTGAATACGGTAGTCCAACATGCTTGAAAGCATTGGTTGATCATTGAGGAAGTCCTCACGAACAATCACCACCGTCACACCAGCAGGACCAATATTTTTCTGAGCGCCAGCATAAATCATGGCAAAATCTTCAACATTATAGCGAGCCGCTAAGATGTTTGAAGACATATCGGCAATGACTGGCACGCCATTGGTATCAGGAATATCATAAACTGCTGTTCCCTCAATAGTGTTATTTGTTGTCAAATGCACGTAAGCAGCAGTTGGATCAATATCATTTTTATCGAAGGTTGGCAATTCTGCATAGGTAATATCTTCCGTTGATCCAAGCAAAATTGGTTCAAAGGCAATTGTTTTAGACAGCTTCACAGCCTCAGTATAGGCTTTTTTACCCCATGAGCCACCTACAAGATAGTAGGCTTTCTTGCCTTGAGCGAAGTTGAGGGGAATCATTGTGAACTCCAAAGAAGCTCCACCTTGCAAGAAAATAACCTTGTAATTATCTGGAATGGCCATCAATTCACGAAGCGTTGCCTCAGCACCTTTAATAATATCATCGAAGTCCTTGGAGCGATGCGACATCTCCAAAACGCTCATTCCCGAACCATTGTAGTCCAAGAATTCAGCTTGGGCGCGTTCAAGTACTGGTTTTGGCAATACTGCAGGACCTGCAGAGAAGTTGTAGATTGTCATAAAATCCCTCCATTAAGTTAGTCTGTTCATTATATCACAAATATTCAGACAATTCCATAAAATATGATTATTTTGTAAAAATATTCGGATTTCTTATATTTATTCTACTTTCTAAAGAACCTCTTACTTTTAGCCATAAACGAGCCACTTACCTCACAGGGATTTATCAGTTTTCAATGAGAATTTTATGACCAGATTTGACTGTTTGGGGAGTGTCGTCAATTGCTATCTGCATATTAATACTCAATGAAAATCAAAAGTAGCTTAGCTGGGATATAGTTGAAGGCTGGAAGTATAGAGAACTGTGTTCGCGTCATTAAGCCGAAGATAGAACTCTGTTACTTTCTCATTTCAAGGTAACAGGCTGAAAAAATCCACTGGAGCTTTTCACTCATCAAGGCTCTTGACAACGGATAATTTTGATTTTCGAAGAATATAAGCTTGCATAAACATACAAAAAAACTAGGTCTTAACCTAGTCCATGATATATATCGTATACTTCTTGTTTTTTGAGTTGGTAGCGTTTGGCCACTTCTTTGATAGCCTGATTAGGTTTTATACCACTTGCAATTTCCCTTTCTACCTCAGCCTTCAAGTCCACTTCATCAGCAGAAGGATAGACTTCCTCACCAGCACCCTCGACAATAATCAAGCATTCTCCCTTAAGTGGATTTTCTTCCAAATACTCTAGTAATTCGGAAATGCTTCCTCTCTGGTATTCTTCGTATAACTTGGTCAATTCTCGAACAACCGTTACCTGACGATCACCATAAACTGCCAACATATTTTCTAAGGTATCTGCCACACGATATGGAGATTCATAGAAAATTTGCGTCTCAGGATAGGTCTTTTTTTCTTGGAAAAATTCTTTTTGCTGCCCCGATTTTCTCGGTAAAAATCCATAAAAAATATGTGGCTGGGGTGCCAAACCAGATGCAATCAAGGCTGTAATTCCCGCCGATGCTCCTGGAAGTGCTACAACAGGAATATCCTCCGCAATCGCTGCCCCTACCAGGTCATGACCAGGATCCGAAATGGAAGGCAGGCCTGCATCAGAAACTTGCGCAATAGACTGACCAGATTTGAGCCAATCAATCAAAACTGGAATTTTTTCATGGGCATTGTGTTCATGAAAGGATATTTGCTTGGTTTCTACTTCAAAATGTTTGAGTAGGAGGCCTGTATTTCTCGTATCTTCCGCTGCAATTATATCCACTTCTTTCAAAATCTGAACAGCTCGAAATGTCATATCCTGTAAGTTTCCAATAGGCGTTGGCACCAGATATAAAGTCCCAAAACTCGTCTGTCCCTTAAATGATTTTTGTACTTTCATCCTAATCTCGATTCAATAATTCTACACAGAACATACAAGGTTCATCATTATCCCTACGTTGACCATAAGAGAAGGTACAAATATGGAAACCATCTTCGTAAATATTCTCCAAATTCTCCTTACCAAAGTTGGAAGATTTATGGCCTGTCTTATCTTCTTTTTCCAAACGTTCGCGCAACTTGGAATTTTCCAAGCGGAGGGTCGTATTTTCATCAATAACTCCCTGTAAATGCTTTTTGATAGCATCCACTTCTGCCAACGTGGTTAGAAGATTCTGCGAAAAATCATCTAGGGCATCAAAAATTTCTTTTTTATCCATTATCTCCCTTTCTTTTATTTTACAGAGTTATATACTCTAGACTATTTTGTAGACTTACGTTTGCCTGCCACATCTTCTTAGCCTTAAGAACAGCATCCATTTTTTCGCGTACGTTTGCCGATTCCATCATTTTCTCAGATAATATCAGACTCAGAAGGTCAAACAAACGTCCCTGCTCAGCTTTTTCCACAGCTAAAGACACTAGGATTCCAACTTGCAAATAAGCACGTGTAGGCTCCACCAAGAGCAAGTCTGTAAATTTCTTTGTCTGTCCCATCAAATCTAAAAAGTTTTTATTTTCTGCTAACTTTTTCGCTTCTTCTTGACTTGAAACCAGTTGAGCTAAGAGATTCGCTTGTGTTTTTAACAAGCCCTCCTCTTCTAACATTCGCTCCATGGCCGGAATATTTTTAGGAAAACCTATAATCTGTGTCCGACTCTTGATAGTAGGAAGGACAGCTTCTTCCTGATTGGTCAATAAGAAGATGTGAATGGCTGACTGAGGTTCTTCAATCACTTTTAGCAAAGAGTTGGCTGCGTTAGCATGCATTTTCTCAGCATCACGAATAATGAAAACCTGCTTATTGGATTCAAATCCAGATTGTGAAAAATTCTTAACTAATTCACGTATCGTATCTGTTTTGATAACATTTCCCTGCGGTGCAATAACAGTAAGATCTGAAAACTCATTTGCTTCAATTAGGCGACAAGACCGACACTTCTGACAAGGAAGGACGCCTTCTTTCTCCTGACAAAATAACGATTGACTGAGAAAAATTGCCATATCAAAACTAGCAAAGTCACCTGAAAATAGATAGGCATGCGCCAAACGTCTCTGCTCTAAAATTGTCACAAAACGTTGAAATACACTGGGTTGTAAGTTTCTAAGTTCTTCAATCTTCATGTTCTTTCTGCAAACCGTTTCTTAATGACCGCCAGAGCATCTGCAACAACAGCCTCTAGTGGCTGACTGGCATCAATCTTTACAAACCGCTCTGGTTCCTGCTCTAAAATACTAAGATAGCCTTGACGCACCCGTCTATGCATATCTGCTTTTTCCATATCCAAGCGATCCACATCACGGTCAGCATTGCGGGCAATTCGAGCCAGCCCCTCTTCTGTATCAATATCAAAATAGAGGGTTAAATCTGGCTTTAAACCATCTGTTGCAAACTGGTTGAGCCAATGAATATCATCTATATCCAAGCCCCGTCCAAATCCTTGATAGGCAATAGAGGAATCGATAAAACGATCAATCAAGAGCAATTTCCCCTGTGCCAAGGGTGGAAGAATCTTCTCTTTCAAATGCTGACGTCGTGCTGCAATGAACAATAACAGCTCCGTCTTATCATCCATCGCTGTATTTGCAGGATTCAGAATAATATTGCGAATTTCTTCTGCAATCGCCACCCCACCTGGCTCTCTAGTTGTGACTACTTCTGGCCCCAATTCCTGCAAGGCTGGTAATAACTGTTGCAATACCGTCGTTTTCCCTGCCCCATCTGGACCTTCAAATGTAATAAAAAAACCGTTTCTCATCTTTCCCTCGCTCTTAGTACCAGTATGCACAGTTCAGCACTTCACTTGTGAAGACTGGTTCTTAGATATTCATTCCATTTTACCAAAAATTAGTCAAAAAATCACTTGAAAATTGACTTGTTTTTAAGGAGAAAATCTTTTAAAATTGATATATACACATATTCGGAGATGCTTATGGTTCGTTTGAAAAATATTTTACTTATTTTGCTTGGTGCAGGGCTATTTGCCTTTGGGCTAAATTATTTAATCATGCCCAATCGTCTATTCGAGGGTGGCGCAACTGGATTGACGCTGATTATTTACTACCTTTTTCATATTCAACCTTGGATAATGAACATTGTGATTAATATTCCATTGTTCATCCTCGGGTGGAAAATACTCGGAAGGAAGACTCTCTATCTCAGTATCTTAGGAACCTTTAGCGTTACCTTTTGGTTGGCCATTTTTGAAAAAATCCATTTTTCAATCAATCTACAACAAGATTTGCTACTCGTTAGTATCCTTGGTGGGATTCTTATGGGACTAGGATTAGGAACCATCTTCCGTGCTGGCGGAACGACTGGGGGAAGCGATATTATTGCTCGTATAGGTCATAAATTCCTACCTTACTCCATTGGACAAATCATTCTTGCAGTTGACATCCTCATCCTAACTCTGATTGTTATTGTTTTTAAAGACCTCCGAACAGTTCTATATACTTTAATGATGGTTGCTATTGCTTCCAAGGTTATTGATTTTGTCACGGAGGGCGGATATGGTAGCAAGGGGGTTATGATTGTTTCTCAAAAATCTGACCAATTGGCTCAGGCTATTGATTGTGAAATCGAGCGTGGTGTCACCTTTATCAAAGCACAAGGTTTCTACAGCAAAGCCGATGTCAACATGATTTACTCGGTCATATATAAGAGCCAACTCCAAGAGATGAAGGAGCTTATTCACCGCATTGACCCCCACGCATTTATCACCATTACAGACGCACATGAAGTACTCGGTGAGGGATTTACTTTAGATCGAGATAAAAAACCAATAGAACGCCATTAAACAAAACCTGCAGTTTCGCTGAACTGCAGGTTTTATATTATTGATTGGTTTCAAGTGGTTGCTCTGCCTCAGACTGTGCTACTTTGCCTTGCTCCAGCAAAGCAGCAATGATTTTTTGATCGCGTAGCTTAACAGAATCGTTGATAGTCTCTGCTGACCGTACAATAGCTGCCTCCAACTCCCGACGTTTCTGACGCCCTTCATCTATAGCTGCAATAATGCCCTTATTTTGGGCAACCAAACTTTCTGCCAATTTGGTAACAGATGCTACTGAAAGGGTCGGATTCTGAGCTGTGCGTTCCATCATCGGGATGGCTTCTTTTGATGTATCCGCAAGCATTTGAAGGGCAGCATTATTAGCATTGACAATCGCATCTGCCGTCTGGCTAGACTTGATAGATTGTTGTAAGATGCCCAACTGTGCAATGGACAATTTCATTGTTGGAATAGTATTGCGACGTAACATCCCAAGGCGCTGTTTCATATCCGAAGAAACCTTGACCAGATTACGCATCTGCGGTGTCGTTGTCCACGCGACATACAAGCGACTCATATACTCAGAATATTGTTGTTCGAGGATATTAGCAACCTCTGTTACACGTGCTAACTTCTCAGAAGCTACTTGATAATCGACTGTAGTCGGTACTAAAGTTGCGAGGTTTTCTTGTGCCAATTTCGCACGCTCTGCCGCTTCCTGACCAGTCGCTTCAATAAAGGCGATGACCCCCACCAAATTCTCGATAGACTTGGTATTATTTTCAATCAAAAGCTCTGCAGAAACAATATTGCGCGCCAACACCTCTTCTTGCTTGACCACACTGGCTGCCATGCTATCCATTTTCTTTTCAATGGTCTGCGAATCAAAATAAAATTCCTGCAAATCATTTTTGGTCTGCTTGAACAGGCGTTGGAAGAAACCTGGTTTCTTTTCTAATTCAGCAGTTGTGGAAATGTCCTTATACTTAGCCACAAAACCATTCAATTCACGGTTGGTATTGGCCAAAAGCTCATCCACCTGTGGAATTTCAATCTTCTTCTGTTCTGACAAAATGTGATTGACCGTGGCATTGACTTCTTCTACCGCTTCCTTACCAAAATCCAAGAGGGCATTTTGATTAGCTAAGAAATTATCCACCAATTGGGGAGCCTTGGCACGAATACCTGTTTGTTGTTCCGGTGTCAACTGTGCCAAAAAAGACACTTTTGAATTATCTCCAGTCGGAGTCGCTTGAATAAGCTCTGTTGTCTTATCTTTGGTTGATAAACTATTATTAGCAATCTGATCAATATCGAAATTAAATCCTGACATCTTCTCTATTCCTCTTCTCTTTTCATCATACGCAGACTGACTTCAAAATCTTTCATATCCGCTTCGTTAAATTGTTTGATGGTATCATCCAAATCCTTATCAAACATTTCCATGGCTGATTTTGCCTGCACCAATCGTTCTTCTGCGTTAAAATAATCTTTCGGTGATTTTTTGATTTTCAAATACCCCTGTAAAATATCATTAAACCGATTCATATTGGCCTCATGGATAGCTGTCAATTCTTCCCGCTTATCTGTCGCCTTTTCCAGCTTTTCAAAAATAACAAGATTGTCTCTTTGAATATTACAATAGGTTTCTAGAATTTCAGGAGCTAAATCCGCTATCATGCCTTGTTCATCCATCGCAGCATTAGCACCAGTAGAAACCTGTGTGTCAGTATTTTCTTCTGTTTTAGCTTCTGGCAGTTTTAAATGATATTTTAGTTGCAAGGTATCTACAACTTCTTTACTTTCATATCCATTCAGATATTTTCCAACTTTTTGATAGAGCTGATCTAATTCAAATAATTGTCCTAACAGTCTGCTTCGCAACTGTAACACAACCTTATCCTCACCCTTTTCCACCAAGAGCTCTTGATGCTTTTCATAGCCCGAACGAATAGATAGCGCTAATACCTGCAAGCGTTTTATAGAATCTCTATTCAAAAAACGCTGGATAGCCTCTCTCTTGTAAAAATAGCCAATTAAAAGTCCAATGGGCAATAAGATATACCAGAAACTCATGACAAAACCGATTGCCAATAAAACAAGGAGGGCCACAAGTCCTGAATTATTTTTACCATATTTCTTATACTTTTTATATTTGTGCCCCATAGAGCCTCCTCATACGTGATATACTTTATTATATCACATTCCCCTAAAATACTAGAATGATAGCTAAAGAAAAAAACCGAGAAATCTCGGTTTTTAAATATTTTTAGCAACAGTCGGAACCAAGCTATCCACTTGGATACCTGCACCCTCGAAAAGAGTTCGAACTTCTTCAACATCAACTTTTCCGTCAATCTGTACTTCGATGACAACTTTTCCAGACTTGGTAGCAAGTTGTACAGTAGATACAATATTATAATCCTTATCTGCCACCAATCGAATAATTTTTTCTAACTCCCCTGCCTTATTTTCAACAAGGAACCGAGCGCGTACCCCTTCCTCTCCATAACCTGAGACATGAAGAAAAGCTGCAAAAATATCACGATCAGTAATGACCCCATACAGTTGACCGTTATCAACAACTGGAAGAATCCCCACTTTGTTTTTATACATGAGATAAGCAGCATCTTCAAGACTAGCGTAACCTGAGACTGTAATAACATTCTTAATCATCACATCCTTGACCTTAGTCTTATTCAAAAGGTAGTTCATCTCGTAAATAGATAGGCTAGTTGCTTTCGATGGACTAGCTTCTGCGATCGTTCCCTCAGTGACCAAACCAACCAACTTATCATTTTCAATAACAGGTAGACGGTGCAAATCCTGTTCACGCATAATATCTGCAGCGTGTGCAATGGTTGTATCTGGTGAAATATAAACAACTTTACGGGTCATAAAATCTTTAACAGACATAGGACTTCCTCCTTTGGTAAATCATACTTTATTATACCACAAATCCGAAAACGATTTCAATATTTAATGAAAAGAAATGAAAATCAATTCTTATATAGTACCTTGAAAGGAATGTGGGAATAATCTCTGTGCGTTTTTAAAAATTCCAAGGCTTCTTTTTTTACCTGTACGAGATTGACACCTTGGGCATTGGCTCCATAGACACATCCACAATAGCACTGGCGATAAATGTCATACTCTTCACACATTTGAACTGAACGCTGATAGCCTCCATTTTTCTTAAAGTCACTCGGAAGATACTGGGTATCGAATAATTTCTGCACCTCAATCCCAACAGCATTAATGGTCTGCGAATTCTTATGTGGACTGATTGTCAAAGCCGAACCAAAATAGTCAAAACCAAGCTCAACTGCCTTCTCCGCAGTCTTATCCAACCGATAATCATAGCAAACCTTACACCGATCTCCCCCCTCTGGCTCATTGGCGAGATGCTGAGTTTTCTTGAAAAATTCCTGAGGGCTATAGTCAGCTTCTAGGTAGCCTACCGACTGTCCAGTTTTCTGATTAAATTCTTTGACAAATTGGGCCGTCACGGCTGCCCGCCGCTGGTACTCCGCCTTTGGATGAATATTGGAATTCGCAAAATAGATGGTTACATCTGCATATTGAGTCAAGTACTCCAATGTATAGGTCGAACATGGTGCACAACAGACATGCATGAGAATTTTCGGTCGAAGCCCCGCTTCCTGCCACGTGCTTGCCATTTTTTGAAACACTTTATCATAGTTAACCTTTTGATTCGGTGATAGAGTCGATAAAATCTCTTCAACTTTAATCATACAAACCTCCAAATATACATTCATTATACTATATTTGAAGACCACTGCATAGATAGTAACAACATGAGAGAAGGCTCCCCATTTCCAACCTAAAAAGGTACCCCAGACCTTGATATAAAGAAAACCGCTTACCAGCGGTTCTCATTTCCAACCTAAAACAACCCGTCAGGTTGGGGACAAACCAGCAACATGCATTGCTGGTTTTCCTATCTCCCGATTAAAACAGCCTATCCGAATATAAAAAAACTGCCTGCCGGCAGTTCTCATTTCCAACCTAAAAAGGTCCCAAAAAATGAACAAAATGAAAGACCGTCTGCCGACGGTCCCTATTTCCAACCTAAAATGAGGCGTCAGCCTCATTTTAGCCACCCAGATATGCTTTTTTGACTTCTTCTGAGGCGAGGAGTTCTTTTCCTGTTCCTGAGAGGACAACTTTTCCTGTTTCTAGAACATAGCCACGATCTGCAATAGCGAGAGCTTTGTTGGCATTTTGCTCAATCAAGAGGACAGTTGTTCCTTGTTTTTGAATATCTTGGATAATATCAAAAATTTCTTGGATAAAGATCGGAGCCAAGCCCATTGATGGCTCATCAAGGAGCAAGAGCTTTGGTTGGCTCATTAGGGCACGTCCCATTGCCAACATCTGTTGCTCACCACCTGAAAGGGTAGCTGCATCCTGGTTTTTACGTTCTTCCAAACGTGGAAAACGAGCAAAGATTTTTTTCAAGTTTGCTTGGTTTTCTTCACGATTGTTACGAAGGAAGGCACCCATTTCCAAGTTTTCCATAACAGTCAAGCCTGCAAAAACATGACGACCTTCTGGGACTTGTGATAAACCGTCCGCTACGATTTTACGAGCAGGAACTTTTTGAATCTCATTTCCAAGGAAAGAAATCGTTCCAGCTGATGGACGAACAAGTCCTGAAATAGTACGAAGGATAGAGGTTTTACCAGCACCATTAGCGCCGATAAGTGTTACAACTTCACCTTCATTAACCTCAAAGCTAACATCTTTAACAGCTTCGATAACACCGTAGTTAACGGAAAGATTTTTTACTTCTAACATTGCCATTAAGCTTCACCTCCAAGGTAGGCTTCAATTACACGCTTATTATTACGAATTTCTTCTGGTGTACCATGGGCAATCAAACGACCGTACTCCAATACGTATATCCGCTCCGTTACTTCCATAACCAAGCTCATATCGTGTTCGATCAAGATGATAGTAATGCCAAATTCTTCTTTGATTTTACGGATGAGTTGGGTCAATTCTGCCGTTTCTTGTGGGTTCATACCAGCCGCTGGCTCATCCAAGAAAAGAATTTTGGGTTCAGTCGCAAGGGCACGAACGATTTCCAAACGTCGTTGTTGACCGTAAGGAAGGTTTTTAGCTAATGTATCTGCATCTCCATCCAAATCGAAGATTTTCAAAAGTTCAATCGCTTTTGTTTTCAACGCTTCTTCATTCTTATAGAATGCTGGAAGACGGAAGAAACTTGCAAATACTTCTGATTTTCCATGGTTACCAAGACCAATCAAAACATTTTCCAAAACGGTCATATTTTTGAACAAACGAATGTTCTGGAAAGTACGACCAAGACCAAGCGAAGCAATTTTTGATGGTGCTTTACCGTTCAAAATAGTCCCTGCAAGAGAAATTGTCCCCTCGCTTGGCTCATAAACACCTGTTAAGAGGTTGAAAAGAGTCGTTTTACCAGCACCATTTGGACCGATAAGACCAACCAATTCCCCTTCATGAAGTTCCATAGTCACGTCACCAACGGCAGTCAGGCCACCGAAGTTCTTGGTTAAATCTTTTACTTCAAGTAATGCCATTACTTAACCTCCTTCTTCTTTAGTAGAGCCGCTACACTGAATTCCTTAGTTCCCAAAAGACCTCCAGGACGGAAAATCATCAAGAGAATAAGAGCTAATGAATAGATAATCATTGAAATATCAGAGTAACTCTTGAGGAATACGTTCAAAATACCAAGTACAATGGCTGCTACAAAGGTACCTGTGATAGAGCCCAAACCACCCAATACAATGATAATCAAAACGTTAACGGAGGTCATAAAGGCAAAGTCTTTCGGAACAATTGTCCCAACGTATCCTGCATGGAGACCACCTGCAATGGCTGCCGTCATGGCACCAAATACAAAGGCTGAAACTTTAACAAATGTTGGATTGACACCTACAGATTCTGCCGCAATTTCATCCTCACGAACAGAAATTGTAGCACGTCCCATCGGACTGCGTAAAAAGTTAACTGTCACCAAGGTTGTGATGATTACAAAAATATAAACTAAAGGCCAGCTTGTAAAGAGTGGAATAGACATAATACCTGCTGCACCATTCGTCACACTACCACCATTGATAATTAAAATACGAATAATCTCTGCAACACCGAGAGTCGCAATTGCAAGGTAGTCACCTTTCAAACGAAGGGTTGGAATACCGACTAAAAGAGCTACTGCACCTGAGATTAACATCCCAACAATCAAGGCGATAGCAAATCCACCATAAGTTGGCATCATTTTCCCAAGAATACCTACTGCGTAGGCACCAATAGCCATAAATCCAGCATGTCCAAGTGAAAATTGACCCGAGAAACCAACAATCAAGTTTAAACCAACTGCCAAGATAATTTGAATACCGATTTGCTGAACAATCTGGATGTAGTAAAAATTCAGAATCCCTGCTGATACAAGACCTTGAATAAGTCCAAAACCAGCCAATAAGATAGCCAACCAAATCGCATTAACTTTTAAATTTTGCTTCATGGTTACACCTTCTCTTTCACATTTTTACCAAGAATACCACTTGGACGCACCAAGAGGATGATGATCAAAACAGTATATACGATCGCATCGCGGAAAGTATCGAATTCAATCACATAGGTGAATGTTTCGATGATACCGATAACGAAGCCACCAAGCGCAGCACCTGGAATAATACCGATACCGCCCAATACTGCCGCTACAAAGGCTTTCAAACCTGGGGTCATCCCCATCAAAGGCTCAATCTGGTTGTAGTAGAGACCTAGGAGAACACCCGCAGCACCCGCAAGAGCTGACCCAAGAGCAAAAGTAAAGCTGATTGTACGGTTTACATTGATCCCCATAAGCTGAGCTGCATCGCTATCTACAGAAACCGCACGCATGGCTTTCCCCATTTTTGTACGTTTGACAATTAATTGAAGAGCGACCATCAACGCAAGCGATACACCAAGAATAATCAACTGGATATTGGTAACAGAAACTGGACCAAGGTTAAAAGTCACAGCTTCGATTGCTTGTGGAAAGGCTTTTACGTCTGCTGTAAAGAATTTAATCATAGTGTATTCCAAGAAGAAGGATACACCGATAGCCGTAATCAAAGCTGCTATACGCGTTGAATTACGCAAAGGACGATAGGCTAAAAACTCTATAACGACACCGAGAATAGCCGTCCCTACCATCGCTAAAATGAGAGCAACAAAGAAACGCATTCCACCATCTGCAATAAAAGTTAAATTATTTAATAGGAAGTACCCCATAAAAGCACCCATCATATACAAATCACCATGGGCGAAGTTAATGAGTTTGATAATTCCGTACACCATGGTATAACCAAGGGCCAAAAGGGCATAAACAGAACCAAGAATCAAACCATTGACAAGTTGTTGAAGCATAGGTTCACCAATCTTTCTAAATATTTTTCGAGCTCAATAGCATTGTTACATTATACAAAATTTTCTGAAAATAAGCAAGTTAGATAGAGAGTTTAATCATTAAAATTACAGAAATTTTAACCAAATTTTATATCAGCATGTCTACTATTCTATACATTCTGGCAAGTGAAAAAGAGGGAATTCCCTCTTTTCATAAACTATTAGTCAATAGAGATAGTATCTACAGATGATTCTTCTCCGTTTGTTAAACCAACAACATAAACTGATTTAACGACATTGTGCTCTTTGTCAACAGACATTGTACCAGTCACACCTTCAAAGTCTTTCAGAGCTGCAAGGTTATCTTTCACAGCTGCTGAATCAGCTGCACCTTTTGCTGCTTCTGCTGCCATGTAAACTGAGTCGTAAGCTAGAGCTGAGAACATTGATGGCTCTTCATTGTATTCTTTCACATAGGCATCATAGAATGCTTTTGCTTTTTCACTTGCTGATGTTACAAATGCAGAAAGGTAGTAAACATTTGATGCTGCTGATGCAGTTGCCAATTCAGTAAATTGTGGTGAGTCAAAACCATCTGAACCAAGAATTGGCTTGTCAATACCCAAACCGCGTGCTTGCTTCACAATTGTACCTGTTTCATTGTAGTAACCAGGCATGATGATAGCATCAAATTCCTTATCTTTCAATTTTGTCAAAGCAGCTTGGAAATCTTTATCGCCAGAAGCAAATGTGATTTCTGAAACGATTTCTCCTGTGTATGCTTTCTTGAACGCCTCTGCTACACCCTTACCATAATCAGAAGAGTTGTCAAAGTAAAGAACAACTTTCTTAGCTGACAAGTTCTCAGTAGCATATTTAGCCATAATTTGACCTTGATACCCATCTGTAAAGGTTGTACGGAAGAAGTATTCTTGGACTTCACCTTTATCGTTCACAACTAGGTTTGTTTGAGTTCCTGAAGGAGTAATCATAGGAACACCAGCAGATGTCAATGCTGGAATAGAGGCTGCTGAAGCTCCTGATGTAGCTGGGCCAATCACAACGTTTGCCCCTTCACTTGCCAAGCTTGTTGCAACAGTAGCTGCCTCTGCTGTTTCAGACTTGTTGTCTTTTGTGATCACTTCGATTTTTTTGCCGTCAATACCACCCGCAGCATTGATTTCTTTCACGGCAAGGTTGGCACCTTTTTCCTCTGTTTGACCATAAGATGAAACAGCACCTGACAACTCCAAGTTGTAGCCGATTTTAAATGTATCACCTACAGAAGAACCTGCGGCTGAAGTATTGGTTGTCGAAACATTACCACATGCAGCGAGTAGAGCTGCAGAGGCAAATGTAGCAAGCGCTACTGCAAATTTTCTTGTTTTCATGAAAACTCCTTAAATCTTTCTTAAATTTTACGATGTATCTAATATACTGAATTATCTGAAAATTGTCAACAAAAAAAGAAAAAATTTTTAAAATAAAAAATTAGCAGGAGATACATACCTGCTAATTCCGACTATCCTACGACTGATGGTTCTTCATCTCTCCATAGATTACCTACAAAGTTTTGGTCTAATTCCTTAATGTATGAAGGAACCACTTTTTTTACAAAACGTTCCTTTTTCAATTTTAATATGGTAGCTTCTACTAGTTCTTGATCCATATACACCAAAACATATCGCAAGCGTTTGGAATGGTAAACAATATCTCCATATTGGCTGAGTTTACGTGCATCACGATTGTAGTGTAAATAGACAGTTAAGCAAGTGCGATTTTTCTTCTCAAACATGTCTTCTCCTCTAAAAATTCTCTTTCTATATTATACCGTTTTCAATGATAAATGAAAAGCTCCAACTACCTGTAAAAGAGTTGGAGCTAATAGGAATAGTCAGTACTATTACATATTTGTCACTGCTTATTTGACTTTTGTATTGTCCATAATCTGGTCAATAAATCCGTAAGCCAAGGTTTCTTCAGCTGACATCCAGTAATCACGTTCTGCATCCTTGTGGATTTGTTTCACTGTTTTTCCTGAATTGTCAGCCAAGATTTTTTCTAATTTGTTACGGGTTTTAAGCAAGTGTTCCGCTGCAATGGCCATATCCGTTTGCTGTGTACCGCCACCTGTTCCACCCATTGGCTGGTGAATCATGTACTCTGCATTTGGCAACATGAAACGTTTGCCCTTGGCACCGCTTGATGCAATGATGGTTCCCATGCTCGCAGCTGTTCCCATAACGATGGTTTGAACATCAGCTTTAATGAAATTCATCGTGTCTACAATGGCAAGACCTGCTGACACCGATCCTCCTGGCGTATTAACATAGAGGTAAATATCCTTTGTAGGGTCTTGGGCATCAAGGAAAAGCAATTGTGCAATGATAGAGTTTGCCATGTTGTCCTCAACTGGTCCTGTCAACATGATAATGCGGTCTTTCAAAAGGCGTGAGTAAATATCATAAGAACGCTCACCACGGCTAGTTTGTTCAATAACTACTGGAATCATAAAATTACTCCTTTTCGAGGTTTTCTGTACCCATTATATATGAATAGTCAAAATTGGTCAAATAAAAAACACGATTTCAGGAAATGAAAAAGAAACCAGCAGAGCTGATTTCTTAATTATTTTGTACCGAACAAGCGGTCACCTGCATCTCCCAAACCTGGTACGATGTAGCCTTTTTCATTGAGTTTTTCATCCAAAGCTGCTGTGTAAATATCAATGTCTGGATGTGCATCTTGAAGAGCTTTTACACCTTCTGGAGCTGAAACAAGAGCAACAAATTTGATATTTGAAGCACCACGTTTTTTCAATGAATCAACTGCAAGAATAGCTGATCCACCTGTAGCAAGCATTGGGTCAACTACAAAAATATGACGTTGATCAATGTCTTCTGGTAATTTCACAAGATACTCAACGGGTTGAAGGGTTTCTTCATCGCGGTACATACCGATGTGACCAACTTTAGCTGCTGGTACCAAGCTTAGCAAACCATCAACCATACCAACACCTGCACGAAGAATTGGTACGATAGCTAATTTTTTACCTGCAATTTGTTTCTGAACTGTTTTAGTGATTGGCGTTTCAATCTCCACATCTTCAAGTGGCAAGTCACGCAAAACTTCGTAACCCATCAGCATCGCGATTTCATTAACCAACTCACGAAAATCCTTTGTTGAAGTAGATGTACGACGAAGGATAGACAACTTATGCTGAATGAGTGGGTGTGAAATGACTTGGAATTTCCCCATGATGATAAAACCTCTCTTTTTTGTTTTTTCTATTTTACCAAAAAAATTGAAAAAATGCTTGAGAATATGGCAAATTTATTTATTTTTTGAAAACGATAGCTTCAAAAGGTCTCAACATCCCTTTATTAATCGCCTCTTCGTTTTCATAATTGTTCATGAAAATAGAATATTCTTCCACGGCTATAGTATAAGCCTGCTCCTGGCTTGAAAAGTTTACTAATATGATGAATTCATCCTGTTCATCATATTTACGGTAGGCCATTACCGAGCTATTTCCTGTCTCCATCACTTCATATTTTCCTTCAGACATACAAGGATACTCTTTCCGAAGAGCAATTAATTTCTGATAGGTATAGAAAAGCGATTGTTTGTCTGCAAGTGCTTTCTCAACGTTGATGTCTTTAACAGTATCTCCCAAAGCCAGCCAGGCTTGACCTGTACTGAATCCTGCTCCTTCTGCTCCTGTCCATTGCATTGGACGGCGAGCATTATCTCGACCTTTGGCATTTACAGAAGTAATCAATTCCTCCTTGGTGAAGCCATTTTCAATCCGTTCCGCATACATGCGACGTGTTTCAATATCATCCGCTTGGCTAATATCAGTAATTGGTGTGTTAATCATACCAATTTCCTCACCTTGGTAGATATAAGGTGTCCCTGACATAAAATGAAGATAAATAGCTAACATTTTACCACTTAGTTCACGAAATGCAGGTCTATCATCACCGAAGCGAGAAATGGCACGAGGTAAATCGTGGTTATTCCAGAAAAGCGAGTTCCAGCCTTTACCAACTAGTTCAGTCTGCCATTTGGAGAGAACCTTATGCAAACGAGCTGGATCAAGCGGTGCCAAATCCCACTTTTCTTTTCCTTCCTGCTGATCAAGTCCGACATGTTCAAATTGGAAAATCATCGAAAATTCTTTTCGATCAGGATGTGAATATAACTGAGCATTTTCTGGATTGGCACTCCAGGTTTCCCCGACAGTCACTAAGTCGTATGCACCAAAGGTTTTCTCATTTAATTCTTGAATAAGAGGATGAAGAGTCGGTCCATCGGCTGTAATTAATTTTTCTGGTTCTTTTCCAATCAAATCAATCACATCTAGCCTGAAACCGCCAACACCTTTTTCAATCCAAAAATTGATCATGTCCCAGATTTCTTGTTTCAGAGCAGGATTTTTCCAGTTCAAGTCCGGTTGCTTAACAGAGAATTGGTGGAGATAGTATTTGTTCAGATGTGGAACGTATTCCCAAGCAGAACCTGAGAAGGTCGAGCGTAATTCATTCGGCTCATCGGCCCAAACATAATAATCATAATAGGGATTATCTGGTCCTTTGAGAGCTTCTTGAAACCAGAAATGTTCATCCGAGGTATGATTGAGCACCAAATCCATGATAATTTTGATATTGCGCTTATGGCCTTCTGCAATCAGCTCTTCCATATCTTCCATGGTCCCAAATTCGGGAGCAATTCCCTGGTAGTCACTGATGTCGTAACCATTGTCATCCATGGGGGACTGATAAACAGGACTGAGCCAAATAGCATCAATTCCTAGCTCGTGAAGATAATCTAATCGGCTGATAATTCCTCGAATATCTCCAATTCCATCTCCATTTGAATCTTGAAAACTACGAGGGTAAATTTGGTAAATGACGGACTTCTTCCACCAATCCGTCTTTTGTATTTCTGACATTTGATTGATCCTTTCTGCACAATCTTATTTAGTCAAGAAAAAGAGGTATCCCCCTCTTTCTATATAATCATATTATAACTCAATTGTGGTAATTTTTCCCTCTTCAATTTCAACAATTTCAAAGGATTTTTCTTTTAGGTTTGCTGTTAGGCGGGCAGATACCCCTGCATCTTGATTATTCCAGAAAATTTCCATACTTGTTTCATCCAACATCTTAACGGAGAACTCCCCGTCGAAAGCTGGACTTGTATTGCGGAATTTAAGGAGTTTGAACAAGGATTGTACAACTGGCCGTTGCACTTCCTGCTCAATTTCTTCCAAATCATAGTAATGGCGATTGATATTGCGGCCTTCCTTGCTTGATTCCAAAAGCTCAATATCATTTTCGCCTGCTAGTAAACCAACGTAGTAAATCTGTGGAATACCTGGTGCAAAACATTGAAGAACACGCGCCAACAGATAAGCTTGATCGTTATTGCCAAGGGCAGAATAATAAGTACAGTTAATCTGATAAATATCCAAATTATTATAGGCTTCTGTACTATAAATTTTCTTCACATTGGCACCTTGTGCATACAAGGCCTCACGCGTTTCCTCTGTCTCCTCATCCGTCAGCAAGTCCTTAACGTCCACAACACCAATTCCATCATGTGTATCAAGAGTTGTAAATTGCTTGCGAGGGCAAATCTCCATCCAGTGAGCCAGGCGATTGACATGACCAGAATACAAAGCGTGGAGAACCAGCATTGGCAAGGCAAAATCATAAACATAATAATCTTGCTCGGCAATTTTCTGCTGAATGGTGTAGTGTTCATGAATTTCTGGTAAGATTTCCACATCTTTTGGCGCCAATAACTGACGTGGAAAATGGAGCATTTCCCAAATATCAGGCTCCACAAAGAAACAATTGGTTCCGATTTTTTTATTGGCATAAGCAAAGGCGTCCAAACGAATAATCGAAGCACCATGCTCTGCCAACTGTTCCAAATTTTCTTGGATGAAACGGCGGGTTGTCTCCGTTGTCACATCTAAATCAATCTGCTGTTCATCAAAGGTACACCACACCTTCTCTTCACTACCATCAGCAAATGTTGCAATTCGATATGGAGCACGAGGTTTACGCTTATAGATCAAATCAACATCTTCTTGCGTTGGCTCACCATTTGGCCAAAAGTTTTTATAGCGAATAAACAAATCCGCATAAGCTGATTCATCTTTCTTTTCAAGAAAATCAAGGAAATACGGTGACTTGGCTGAAATATGATTGATCATAAAATCGAACATGAGGTAGTAGTCTTTGCTTAGTGCTTCAATATCTGACCAATCTCCAAATGCAGGGTCCACCTTTGTATAATCCATTGGCGCAAACCCACGGTCACCTGATGATGGGAAAAACGGCAGAATATGGATACCTCCCACAACATCTTTTAATGGACCTTCGAGGACTTTTTTCAAATCTTTAAGATTCTTGCCTAAACTATCCGAATAAGTAATCAACATAGCTTGATTTTTAATTTTCATAGATTTTCTCCTTTGTAAGCCTTTTCTTTTTTCATTGTTAGAAAAGGTTGAACAAGTCAACCTTTAGATTTATTTGACTGAACCACTCGTCATACCTGAAATAATATGTTTTTGGAAGATGAGGTAAACAAGTAAGATTGGAATAATTCCTACAACGTAAGAAGCAAATGATGGGCCATAGTCACTAAAATACATGCCTTGATAGTTGTATTGGAAAAGAGGTAAAGTCCACATGCTTTGATCACGGTTCAATACTAGTAAAGGCAAGAGGAAATCGTTCCAGACCCAGAGGGCATTGATAATCAAAACGGTTGCATGCATAGGTTTCATGAGTGGGAAAATGATTTTCCAGTACATAGTAAATTTATCACAGCCATCAATAGCTGCCGCCTCATCCATTTCTTCAGGAACAATGGTCTTAATATAACCGACATAGAGGAAGAGGGCCTGAGGGACTGCATAGGTCAAATATAGAATAATCAAACCAACAATATTGTTCAAACCAAGGCTTGACATTAATTTGGTCATTGGGAGCATAATCACTTGGAAAGGTACAAAAATCCCAATAATCAAGAAAAAGTAGATAAAGTTAAACACTGTCTGGCGTTTCATTTGACGGGCTACGGCGAAAGCTGCCATTGGAATAACAAGTAGAATCAAGCCAACAGCTACAATCGTAATCAAGGCAGAATTGCCAAAATATTGTACAATCCCGTCATTAAACAAGCGTTCGTAGTTATTTAAGGTGAAATTTTCAGGAAGACCAAAGAAGTTGCTCGTGATTTCCTTTGTTGGTTTGAACGAACTTATAATCGTCACGAGTAGCGGAATAAACATGAAGAGAATACCGCTGAAGAGCACGAGATAAACCCACCAATTTTTCTGTTTTTGAGTATTCATGACAGTCCTCCTAAATTTCAAATTTCTTCGAAATTCTCATCTGAATCAATGAGATGACAATAATGAAGATGAAGAGTACTACAGCCAAAGCATTAGCATAAGAGAATTTATTGTCTACAAAGGCATAGTTGTAAACGAGTAAACCCAAGGATTCTGTTTTGCCATCTGGGCCACCACTTGTCAATGCAAAGATAAGGTCGAATGCTGTCAAACCTGATTTCATAGCCAAGATGAAAACCATACTGATAGATGGTAATAAGAATGGAAGTTCAATGTTGAAGAATTGTTGAGAACGAGTAGCTCCATCAATCGCTGCTGCTTCTTTCACATCTTCTGGAATACTTTGTAAACCAGACAAGAAGATGATGACTGGCATCGCCAGCCCTTGCCAGAGAGCAACAAAGAGTACGGCTGGAATAACAGTATTTTCTTGTACCAATAAGTTTTCCATCAACCAATCGATATGAAGGATTTCTCCAATCTGTGTAAAACCATAGTTGAACAATTGGACAAAAATCAATCCTAAAGTGACTGTGGATAGCACTGCTGGGAAGAAATACCAAGTTCTAAAGAAACCAACAGCTTTAATCTTACGATTGAGGAGACTAGCCAACCAAATCCCTATAACAATTTCTCCGATGACCAAACCAATGGTGAAGATAATGGTAAAAGTCATGGAAGTGTAAAAATCAGGATTTTTTAAAATATCTAAGTAATTCTGAATACCGATTAGTTTGAAATCAGATGTCAATCCATTCCAATCCGTCAAGCTATAATAGATACCTGTAAATAGAGGATAGAAGAAAAAGATTAACTGTAAGCCAATTGGTATGGCAACAAATAGATAGGGCCAATATTTAGCAATAAATCCTTTTTGATTCATCATGGTACTCCTTTTTGATAAAGTTATAGTTGCTTAGTCTCAGTTCAAGGAATCCCATAGGGTTACTAAAACTGACACTAGGCAACTATAAGGAGGCTAGGCTACAAC
This sequence comes from Streptococcus sp. 2022WUSS083, assembly GCF_044427155.1. Taxonomy (NCBI): domain Bacteria; kingdom Bacillati; phylum Bacillota; class Bacilli; order Lactobacillales; family Streptococcaceae; genus Streptococcus; species Streptococcus sp. 2022WUSS083. The sequence continues at coordinate 201,758 of NZ_JAOTGK010000004.1, forward strand.
TAGCCCCTGCTTATAGTTTTCCTGGATTATTTTTTCATTGGATCAAAGAATGCGTTCAGTTTTTTCACTAATTCTGCTGAGTTAGGATTTTTAACCATTTCAACAGTGATGTTCCAGAACTCCTCTTCTGATTCCCATTCAGATTGCAACCAAACTACGTGTTTGTCAGTGAAGGCATATTGCGTCACTCCAGCAGTTTCTTCAAACTTACCTTCTGTTTCAACGCCTTCTACAGAAGTTGGCGAACCATCTACATCATAGTATTTCTGGATAACTTCTGGACGAGAGAGGTATTCTAGGAATTTTTTAGACTCTTCTGGGTGCTCTGTATCTGCTGAAATAGATAGAGCAAGGTCAGCTGCACCGATGGTATAGTCGCCACCTTCTTTATCGCCAGGGAATGTAAACATACCATATTCAAATTCTGGTTCTTGTTGGTTTACAGCTGTAGCAGCCCATGTACCTTGTGGAAGCATGAGAGCATCACCTGCTGCAAAGGCTGCCACCGCATCTGCATAGAGCGCGCCTGTTGCCCCTTTTTGTCCATTGTCTTTCAACAATTGCAAGCGTTCTAACACTGCTTTTGTTGTAGCATCATCTTGAATCGCTCCCTTTGCACTACGAATCAGAATATCTTCTGCACCATCAAATCCACCCGCAACAGTTACCCAAGCTAACTGATGGTAGCCGTTCAATGACCAAGCATCGTTCAATGAAAGAGCAAACGGTGCTGCACTGCCATCAGACTTGATTTTGTCTACCAAAGCCACAAATTCTGCATAGGTAGTTGGAACTTCGAGCCCCAATTCTTTGAACTTATCCTTATTATAGTAAATACCATAAGCATTTGCTGTCAAAGGAAGGGTATAATTTTTTTCGTTAACAAGATATGGTGTTACAGCACCATCTTTCAAATGATTTAATCCTGCATCATCACCAATTTCTAGGAAACGACCATCCGCTGCGTATGCTTTGAAGTCCGCATTTTGTGGATAAATGTTAATCACATCTGGCGCTTCATTGTTGGCCATACGGGTTTTCAGAACAGTTCCTGCATCTGGTACATTTGAAAATTTAACATCAATCGTAGGATTTTCCTTTTCGAAATCATTAATAATTTCCTGAAGGGTAGCTTGCATTTCTGGTTTTTGTGAGAAATATTCTATTTCTACCTTATCGCTACTACTTGCATTCCCACAAGCAACCAAAAAGCTGGCAAAAGCACAAACCGATGCACATTTTAAAAATGTTTTCATTTTCATTATAAAATCCTCCTAGATTTTGTTAAAAATATATTGTACACTAAAATAATCTTTTTGAACATGTGGCATTGTAAGACCAATGTTCATCAGTTCATCCCCATAGAATGTTTCTCCCAATTGAGGGCATTCATACAAGGCATCTGGGTCTAGCCCCTTCAACCGAACATGAAGCAAAGGCGCTTCTGGCTTGGCAAGAATTTTTACAAATGTAAAGACCGTTTGATTCTTATCTTGACTAACATAATTGGCAGCCCAGGTATTGCTCGTCTTTTTCAGACGGTATAGCTGACCGAATTGTATAGTTTCACGAATGGAGTGATAGGTTTCGATTTGCTGACTGATTTCATCCAATTCCTTTTCCGAAAGTTTCGTTAAATCCAGCTCGTAACCAAATGCTCCTCCCATCATAGCCACATTGCCTCGTGTAGCAAGAGGTGTGATCCGACCAACCTGATGGTTTGGAACTGCAGAAACGTGTGCACCAATTGAGGAAGGGGGATAAATCAAACTAGTACCTTCTTGAATAGATAAGCGCTCAATCGCATCTGTATCATCACTTGCCCAAGCTTGTGGCATGTAATACATGATTCCCAAATCATTACGACCTCCACCGCCTGCACAGGATTCGAAAAGAATATCTGGGAACCGCTTGGTAAGGTGGTCTAATACGCGGTAAAGACCTAGCATGTAACGATGGTGGAACTCAAAGCGCTGGTCATTTGCTAAACCTTCAGGGATATTGGTGATATTACGGTTCATATCCCATTTTACATAAGAAATATTGGCTGATTCTAATATGGAAGAGACGCTATCAATGATGTAGTCACAGACTTCCTGCTTGGTCAAATCCAAAACTAATTGTTCTCGGCTGTAGATTGGTAAGCGTCCTTCTGTGCGAATTGCCCAATCAGGATGCTCACGATAAAGATCGCTATCAATAGAAATCATCTCTGGTTCAAACCACAGTCCAAATTTCATGCCAAGCTCATTTATTCGCTCTGCTAAACCATTCAAACCATTTGGCAACTTATCCAAATTGACTTTCCAATCGCCCAATGAACTTTCATCATTGTTTCGTTTACCAAACCAACCATCATCCAGAACAAACAATTCAATACCAGCTCGACTTGCAACCTGAGCTAACTGTAAAATCTTTTCTTCTGTAAATTCAAAATAGGTCGCTTCCCAGTTGTTGATTAAAATGGGTCTTGGTTTGTTTACAAACGATGATCGAATGAGGTGTTTTGTGATAAAGTGATGACTATTTTGTGTCATGCCAGTAAATCCTTTATCAGTATATGATAAGAGAACTTCTGGAGTTTGAAACCGGTCATCCTTATCCAATTGCCATGAGAAATAGTGACTTTCCAATCCTAGTCCCAAACGACTGGTTTCCATGGCTGTCGTTTCGACAAATGCTGTAAAGTTGCCGCTATAGACAAGGTGGGCTGCATAAACATCGCCCTTGTCCTCACTTGCATCGGGTGAAACTAGTGCTAAAAAGGGTGTTCTTGAGTGACTTGAAGCACCTCGAATGCTACCAATCGAATACTGACCTTTTGTCAATGGGGTCTGTGTCCACTCTTTTTCATAAGCATAACGTCCTGCCAAGCTGTGAACAATGAAATCTTGATGTGGAAAATCAAGCGTTGCAGACAAGACCTTCTCTAGTTTGCATGGATATTTGCCAGTTTGAATTGTAGCTGACCGTGCGAGATAGGAAGCTTCTTCAAAAACAGAATACTGAAGTGTTACGGTAATATCTGTCAACTGATCATAAAGATCAATTTCAAGACTCTCTACCTCTTCTTGATTTCCAAAACTTGCTGGTAATCCCCTCAGTTCTTTTTTCCCCTTGTATAATCGATACTCTTTGTATTTTAGGTCAAGAGTGACTCCAAATTCATTCCGAACATCTAATGCTGAGGTTCTAAAATCTCCCAGACCATTGCTGGAATATTCGAGTGGGAGGACATCCAATGAGTATGTCCTATCCCCAGTAATTGGACTCGGAGAAAACGATCGATCTAAATATGTTATTTTGTTTCCATCGCTAAATTTTTCGATTTTTTTCCCAAAATAACGATGAACCAGATCGCCTGTTTCCAACACTTGGATGATATAAGAGAATTCTCTTGTTTTCAGGTGAAAAATCTGTTTTTCATTATAAATCTCAATCACATTCATCTCTCCTATCTCTTCTTTATGGTCTTATTGTACAAAATGAAAACGCTTTATTTAATGGTCTTTTGTATTTAAAACATGTTATAATGTTTCCTAGGAGGATTGAAATGAATATTCTAAATATCTATAATGAATTGGATAGTCATAATTTTGACCTAAATGTAGACCATTACGGTGCCGAACAATGTGACAAGGGCTATTCCTTCGGTCCTACTATCCGTGATAATTTTGTCCTGCATTTTATTACAAAAGGAAGAGGAAAAATTCTTGTTGACGGAAAAACAAGCTACCTTGCTGCAGGCGATTTGTTTATTCTTCCAAAGGATGTTTCCATTTTTTACCAAGCTGATGAAAATGAACCTTGGACTTATATTTGGGTTGGTTTTAGTGGTTCACGAGCAAAAGACCTACTTAATCAAAGTCAACTGCTAGAAAACTACTACCTCCACTCCAATCTAGAGTCACCAATTCTAGGCTACATGCATCAGATTAACCATGTTCAGATGCATCCCATCCCCTCTATCACAGAATTGGTCTTAATTGGCTACCTCAACCAACTCTTAGCAGCACTCATAGAGGAATTTCCCAGTGAAACATTAATTAAGCCTGAAACACAAACCAAGCACTATGTTCAGCAAGCCATCAAGATGATCCATAACCACTATGCCCATCCAATTAAAGTTTCTGAAATAGCAGATTTTCTAGCTTTAAGCCGAAGCTATCTCTATAAAATTTTTAAGCAGGAAACTGGCTATTCTATCAAAGATTATATTTTACAAGTAAAAATGAATCGTTCTTGCCAACTATTAGAAGATGCTTCTCGGAGTATCACTGAAATCGCCTATTCTGTCGGATACCAAGACCCTCTCACCTTCAGCGCGGCCTTCAAAAATTATTTCCATATGAGCCCGACAGAATTTAGAAAAACACAAAAAAATAAGGATTAGGTGATTTTACTCACACCTAGTCCTTATTTCTTTATCCAAAAACCTTACCAAGTCGCTGACAGGCTTCTTCAATCATGTTGAATGGTGCTGCTACATTCAGACGTGCATGATACTTACCTTCCTTACCAAAGGTCAAACCATCATTCAAAATCAACTTCGCTTTACAATGAAGAATATCAAAGAGCTCCGCATGCTCTAATTCATAGGCAGAAAAATCAAGCCAGATAAGGTAGGTTCCCTGGGGCTTCATGACCTTGATCCTTGTATGGGTTGCCAAATACTCCTCAACAAAGTCTATATTTCTCTCCAAAATAACCTTCAACTCCTTCAACCACTCATCTCCATAAGTGAAAGCAGCTTCTGTGGTTAACAAGCCAATCGTTGGAATCTCGTGCTGATTATTTATCAATTGACGCTTAGCGAAAGTCTTGCGAATGCTTGGATTTTCAATGATTGCAAAGCTATTTTTTGTACCAGCGATATTGAAGGTCTTGGTCGCAGATGATAAGATGATTGAAAACTCTTTAAAACTTTCATCCACTGTGTTAAAGGAATAATGCTTGTAACCATACAAGGTCAAATCTTGATGTATTTCATCTGAGACAAGGATAACACCATGTTTCTGACAAAGACGTCCAATAGCCAACACTTCCTCTCTTGTCCAAACTCTACCACCTGGGTTGTGGGGATTACAGAAAATATAGAGTTTCACTTGATTCTCTACAATGTCCTTTTCAAGCTGGTCAAAATCAATTCTAAAAACGCCATCCACATCTACAAGTGAATTGGTAACAAGCTGACGATTGTTTAATTTGACAGTCCGCGCAAAGGGGGGATAGACAGGTGTATTAATTAGGATTGCATCCCCTTCTTCTGTCAAAGATTGAATAGCAACAGATAAGGCAGGAACAACTCCTTCAATGAGTAGGATGGACTCTCTTTCAATCTTATAGCCATGCTGTCTATCTTCCCAGTCAATAATAGACTGATAGAGGCTGTCACTAGCATAAGGATAACCAAAAACATGATGATCTGCGTAGTCACGGATTACTTGGCGAATTTCTGGTAGAGGCTCAAAGTCCATATCTGCTATCCACAAGGGTAAGAGTTCTTTATCCGTCTCTACTTTTCTCCATTTTTCCGCATGCTGGGATAGACGATTCGGACTATCTATAAAATTATACTGTGTCATATCTTATCCCTCCAAGGCTGTCTTTAAATCTGCAATCAAGTCTTCCGCATCCTCAATACCAATTGACAAACGAAGAAGATCATCTGTCAAACCGTAAGAATGACGGGTTTCAGCTGGAATGTCTGCGTGGGTCTGAGTGGCTGGATAGGTAATCAGACTCTCTACTCCACCCAGACTTTCAGCAAAGGTAAAGACTTTCAGGGTGTTGAGAATATGGGGAATCCGACTTTCATCTACCACCTTAACCGAAATCATCCCACCTTTTCCTGGGTAGTAAACTTGCTTGACTGCTGGACTCTTCTCCAAATAGGCAACAATTTTCTGAGCATTTTGTGTCACCCGCTCCATTCGAAGCGAGAGGGTTTTGAGTCCACGCATGAGTAAGTAAGAATCCAGTGGAGATAGGGTTGGACCCGATGTATTTTGGTCATAAAAGAGCTTATCATATAGGGCTTGATCATTGGTCATCAAAGCGCCAGCTAGTACATCATTATGCCCTGACAGATACTTGGTCGCTGAGTGTAAGACAACGTCCGCTCCTAGAACAAGTGGATTTTGGTAGATAGGGCTGTAAAAAGTGTTATCGACAATCACCTTAGCACCTTTGGCATGGGCGATAGCCGAAACCTTAGCGATGTCAAACTCCACCATGAGTGGGTTAGTCGGTGTCTCCAGATAAACATAGTCTGTCTCTTCGGTGATGGCTGCAATCAGCTCCTCCTCGGTGTTTGCATAGGTAAATTGAAATCTACCGATACTCTCTTGCTCATTGAACCAGCGGAAGGAACCACCGTACAAATCACGCGCCGCTACCACTTGACTCCCTACAGGAAAACCATTAAAAAGTAAGACCAGAGCAGCCATTCCCGAGCTCGTTGCTAGGGCATAGTCGGCCTTTTCAATAGCTGCCAAAGTCGTCTCTAGACTGGCACGTGTCGGATTTTTTGTTCTCGTGTAGTCATAACCTGTCGATTGACCAAACTCAGGGTGTTGATAGGTCGTCGAAAGGTGGATAGGGGAAATCAAGGCACCTGTTCTCTCATCGCTATTGATGCCCGTATGCGCTAAAATCGTATCAATCTTATAATCTGTCATAACATCTACTCCAATCTAACTTACAATATAGTCTAGCATGAAATAGGAGATTTGGTGTGAAAAATATCCAAAAATACTTATAGAAAAATAGCAAGCTTTGTTATAGTTTATATTTATAACTAGACAAGGCTGGACTTACCTATAAATACTTTTAAACCTATAATTTATTTGATATAATAAAAGAAAGAGAGGTGATTATCATGAAATTCCAGTTTAACAAGCATTTCTATCGGTATAGTGCCTTCTATTCTATGATTTTTTGGACTTGTTTTTTTCTGTCAGACATTTTGCTAGACCCTTCCCAAACTCCTGCATGGTATAGCCTACTAGCCTGTCTGATTATTTTTATCAATGCCATTCGGGTATTCTTCTTCAAAGAAGAAAAGGAGCTCACTCGCATAGGTTATATCTTCTATATCGGATTGATTGTGGTGATTATCTATCTGAAATTCATTTTGGGTAAATAGAATGGAGTCTACTATGTCTAGGAAATTCAATAAAGTATTCTATCGGACCTGGGAATTTTACTTGTCTCTTGCCTGTATCCTACAAGTGATTTATGCTGCTGTAAATGGACCGTTTTGGTTTATCCATTTTCTCAAGCTTGGACTCGGGCTTTATGCTGGTTACCTAGCTTTCTTTAAGTCACGTAGCTGGATTAAAAAAACATGGCAAATTTATCTGACGATTGGATTGATTGCTAGTTGGATAATCGTTTCCTTCTTTGTACTGTGAGGATTTTCAATGTTTAAGGAATTTAATAAAGAATATTATCGGAGTTTGAATTTTTATCTGATGATCATGTTGTTTCTAGGAAGTATCGGGGAATGGCTAAATAAGGGACCTAGCCTCTGGCTTGGGCTCTTGCTTTTTGCTTTCGTCGGTACAGCCCGTAGTGCCTTTTGGTCTAAAGAATGGATGTTGAGGGCAAATTGGCAAATCTATCTCTGCATCGCCTTCTTGCTTGTTGGAGCTTGGGTAGAATTTTTTGTTTAAGAGTTGGGAGTGGGAAAGAACTCGACTAAGTCAAAAAGAGTTCGTCAACAAGTCCTTATTTCCAGTTGTTGAGCTGAAACAGTCTATTCCCAGACTGTTTCACTCCCACCCCCGCATAGCTCCAACAGTCAGAGTAGTGACTGTTGGAGGTTGGAGATAGAGCGAACAAGGTTCGTTACAAAAAGGTTCAGTGAACCTTTTGAGGTTGGAAATAGAGCGAACTTTGTTCGCAACAGTCGTAATGGTCAGATTTGGAGTGTAAAACACGAATTGCTGAGATTTGCTTCGCAAATCCTATCTCCAACCTTTAACAGTCCACTGGACTGTTAAACCCAATCAACCACTGCGCTGAGATGTTGACACGAACACTGAGAAGTGGGCCAGGGCTTTTTGCCCAGCCTTTTTTCATTCAAAATATACAGTGATTTTCATTCAAAGATGGTATAATATACCTATGCAAAAAATTGATTTACTAGACGGAGAGCGGATCGACCAGCTCTTCTCGACAGATGTTCAGATTATTCAAAACCAAGAGGTTTTTAGCTACTCGATTGACAGCGTCCTCCTTTCGCGGTTTCCAAAAATGCCTGCTCAGAAGGGGATGATTGTTGACCTTTGTAGTGGAAATGGGGCGGTGGGTCTCTTCGCCTCAACACGCACCAAGGCCCAAATTATTCAGGTTGAGTTGCAGGAACGCTTGGCGGATATGAACCGCCGCTCCATTGCCCTCAATGGTTTGGAGGAACAACTTTCGGTTGTCAATGACGACTTGGCAAATCTACCCCAATATGACCTACGGTCCAAGGTTGATTTGATGCTCTGCAATCCTCCCTACTTCAAGGTGGATAAAGAGTCAAACCTCAATGAAAGCGAGCATTATCTCCTAGCCAGACATGAGATTGCAACCAACCTAGATAGTATTTGTCAGGTGGCTCAACAGGTACTCAAGTCCAATGGTCGCTTGGCCATGGTCCACAGACCCGACCGATTTTTAGATATTTTGGACAGGCTGAAAAACTACAAGCTAGCTCCCAAACGCATCCAGTTTGTCTATCCCAAGGCCAGCAAGGAGGCCAATATGTTGCTGATTGAGGCTATCAAGGACGGCTCGGTGGACGGTCTGCACATCCTGCCACCTCTGGTTGTCCATGAGGAAAACGGCGACTATACTCCTGCCATTCGTGAGATTTATTATGGAAAATAAGGCCTACTTTTATGTCTTGGAATGTGCCGACGGGAGTCTTTATACTGGTTATACGACTGATGTGGAGAAACGGCTTGCTACCCATAATCGTGGAAAAGGGGCCAAGTACACCCGCGGACGCTTGCCTGTCAGCTTGCTCTATCAAGAAGCCTTTGCTAGTAAGCAGGAAGCCATGTCTGCCGAGGCACTCTTTAAGAAACGCAGTCGGCAGAACAAGTTAGACTATATCGCAGAAATGCAAAAAAAGCCATGCTCCAAATGAAGCGTGGCTATTTTTTTATTAGAAATGTAGTAAAATTGTATCAATTTTCCCCATAGCTTCTTCAAATATCGCTTGAGCCTGGCTTGGATCAGCTGATTGTCCTTCGATAAAGACCTGATGGATGTCTTCAAAGCCAAGAAATTCAAAGATAGACTTGATATACTGGGCAGCTGGATCTTGACCTGCATAAACACCACCATTGGACTGGATGTGCAACAATTTTTTGCCCTTGACCAGACCGATAGAGCCCTCAGGTCCATACTTGAATGTCAGTCCTGCAACGTTAATGGTATTAATCCATGACACTAATTGACTTGGCACATTGAGATTCCAAAGGGGATTGACCACGACAATCTTATCTGCTGCAAGAAATTGTTGGGTCAAGGCATTGTAGCGGTCCAACTGCTCTGCTTGTTCAGGGCTGATAGCTTCGCCTTTTTTAGCTGCTCCCATAGCCTCTAACAAAGGCTTATCCAAAGCTGGAATCTGGTCTTCAAATACATCAACTATTTCTATCTTATCTTCTGGGTACAAACTGGCGTACCGAGTTTGAAACTCTTCCAAAGCCCGCAAGGCGTAGGACTTTTGTGCGTTGAGGGGGTGAGCCTTTACAATTAATACAGTTGCCATTGTTCATCTCCTTTGTTACTAATTATTGATAAATATATTCTACTCTTTTTGATTTGAAATTCAAATCATTTGCTCGAAGCAAAAGGCTGGTCTCCCAGCCTCTCCATTTCTAAATTGTTCCTTATTTTAAATAGGTGTAAGCGACACAGTCCAGGCTATCAACGGCTGTAAAGCCAATTGCCTCATAGAAAGACCGTGTTTTCTCAGTATTGTCCGTCAAGAGATGAAGCTGATAAATACCCGGAAAGTGGGTAACGGCCTGCTCCAAAAGATGACGCCCAATCCCTTGTCGCTGATAGGTTGGTAGGACCAAGATGTCCTGAATAAAAACGATTGAATACCCGTCACCAACTGCTCGCAAGAGACCCACTAGACGGTCACCGTCAACGGCAGCAAGAACGAGCAGACTATGTTCAAAAGCCTTCTGTAACATGGTAGGCCGGTCAGTATAATTTGTCCAACCAACTGAATCATAGATTTCAAGGACTGCTTGAAAGTCGAGTTGAGGATTTTGTTTGTAAGTAATCATGATCTTCTCCTTTGTATTATTTTTTAGAATACAAAGGCTCTATCCATTGTCAAAACGCCCATGGTCACCCCTCCTGTTTTACTACATTTAGTATAACAAAAACTGCTCCAATTATGAAGCAGTTTTGAGCTTATCTCTCACCCTTATTGCGGATAACAAAGCCTGTTTTCTTTTCACTTGATGTGCGTTGGTGTGGTTTTTTGTTGTCCTGACGGCGGTTGTCGCGTTTAAACTTGTCATCGCGACGGTTGCGGTCGTTACGATCACCACGGCGTCCTCCGCGGTCTCGGTTGCGGTCTCCATCACGACGACCACCGCGATCACGGTCGCGACCACCACGTCCACCCTTGCCCTTGGCTTGACCAGGTGCAAACTTGAATGGCAATGGTTTTTCACGTGCGATTTCCACTTCTGGCAAGCTATCTGGATCTTGTACGGTCAGACTGAGTACGTAGAGTGCAAGCTCTTCTGGTGTAAATTCAGCTGCCAATTTGACTGCGTCTTTTTTAAATTTATCAAAGTTTCCACGAATGGTATCGTCTGCAAAGTCACGTTCAATCTTCTTCAAAGCAACTTTTTTCTTGGCTTCAAAGGCCTCTTCAGCTGTCGCTGGCTTGAGCCCTTTCATGCGTTTCTTGGTCAAATCTTCGATGATGGCTAAGTAACCCATCTCATTTGGCGACACAAAGGTAATAGACTGACCAGACTGGCCAGCACGACCTGTACGACCGATACGGTGAACATAACTTTCTGGATCCTGTGGAATATCGTAGTTATAGACATGCGTTACACCTGAAATATCCAAACCACGGGCCGCAACGTCCGTCGCAACAAGGACATCAATCTGGTCGTTTTTAAAATCACGGATGACACGGAGGCGCTTGTTCTGGTCCAAATCTCCGTGGATACCCTCTGCACGGAAGCCACGCAGTTTCAAACCACGAGTCAATTCATCAACACGGCGCTTAGTACGACCGAAGACGATAGACAATTCTGGCTGGTCAACGTCCATGAGGCGTGTCATGGTGTCAAATTTTTCATGTTCTTTGACACGGATATAGTATTGGTCCACGTTGACGTTGGTCAATTCCTTGGCCGCAATCTTAACGTGTTCAGGCTCTTTCATGAACTTGACACCAATACGCTTGATTGGCTCTGGCATAGTCGCAGAAAATAGTAGAGTCTGACGACTTTCTGGCACACGTTCGATGATTGCTTCAATATCGTCCAAGAAGCCCATATTGAGCATCTCATCAGCCTCATCAAGAATAAGGGTTTCAACGCCGTCAAGCTTGAGAGCTTTACGTTTGATCAAGTCCAAGAGACGACCAGGTGTACCAACAACAATGTGGGCACCAGAGCGAAGGGCCTTGATTTGTTTTTCAATGCTAGAACCACCGTAAACCGAGCGAACTTTTACACCCTTTTCACGACCAAATTTGAAAAGCTCTTCCTGACTCTGCACCGCCAACTCACGCGTTGGAGCAATAATCAAGGCTTGAATTGCTTGATTGTTTGTATTAATCTTGTTGAGAGTTGGCAAACCAAAGGCTGCAGTTTTCCCTGTCCCCGTCTGCGCTTGACCAATCACATCTTTTCCTTCCAGAGCAAGCGGAATGGTCTGCTCCTGGATTGGTGACGGCGTTTCAAAACCAGCCTTCTCAACGGCAAGCAAAATATCTTCTGATAATTGTAAATCTGTAAATTTCAATGTATTCTCTTTTCTAAAAGGCAGTGCGAAGCTACCTTATCTAACTTTTTTGTAACAAGATATCAGGGTCGAACCACTGATATTGGATTTGCAACTTACCAAGTATAACACAATCTAACAATAATAGTTAATATTTACCTTTAAAAAGTCAATAATACGTTTTCATGAGGAGTCCATCATTTTATAGACATTTGAATTAGCTTTGATACATCGACACTTTCGGTTTGCCCTACTCTAGTACCAGCTCCTTGTCTGAAAGTTATACTCTTCGAAAATCAAAATCATACGTTGTTGACTTGATTTGATGAACTTCAGTTCTATCTACATCTGCGTCGCCTAGTCTGTTTTTAATTTTCATTGAGTATTAATTCATTCGACTATAAGAAAAGAGAAAACTAGTTATACATGCACAACTGGGTTTCTCTTGTATTTTTATTTATGATTATTCTTTTTCAATGCTTGCAAGAACCAGTCCAAACTTTTACTGATAATGACAACCATTACCAATGTCCAAAATGTTTTTACAAGCCCAATTTTAAAAGCCAAAGGAGTTACCACAAATACATCAAAAATGAGAATAACGGTGGAAATCTTCCATTTGAAATATTTATTACACAACAATGCAATAATATCACTTCCTGCCGTGGACCCGTTTCCATAAATGACTAGAGCCATTGATAAACCTGTCACCAATCCCGCCAAAAGAGCAGAGGGAATCAGGGGCAACCATTTTATTTGCAGAAAAGTCGTATAATGCATGGTTAAGGACATAGTAGCAACCGCTAAGAAAGTATAGAAAACCGTTAACTTACTCAAAAAGCGATAGGCTAATACAATCAAAATCCCATTCAAAACAAAACTGGACAGACTTGTTTCAATCCCTATCGTATAAAACAAAAGCAGGGTAACACCAGTAATCCCACCTTCGCCAAATTCATGTGGAATGATGAGCATATTCAAAACAAGGGCATATAGGATTGCCCCAAAACATATCAATAAGCAGTCTCTCCATTTTATCTGCATCATATTCTCTCCTCACAAACAGTCCACCTTAGTATATCAAAAAAAGCAGAAAGCGGATAGCCACTTTCTGTACTTTTTTCCTATTTTCCTAAGACTGCTGAAGCCAGTGCTTTTTGAATAGCAATGACACTCTTATCGCTCTTAAACTGAAGAATTTCAGCAGGTTCAACAGCCGATGAAATCCATATTTTCAGCTCAGCATCTAAGTCAAAATGACCAGAGGTTTCTACCGTAAAGCGTGAAATCGAGCGGTAAGGAATCGATTTATAAGATACCTTTTTCCCAGTCATTCCTTGCTTATCGACCAAAATCAATCGATATTCTGTAAAAACAATCAAATCACGAACCAGACTAAATGCCATCTCAACCTGTTCATTATCCAATAGAACATGCTCCAATTCCTGTTCAATCTTATCATTATCCATTTGCGAGGCATTACCTAGTAAACCTGAAAATAGTCCCATAATATGACTCCTTTGGTATTTTTCTATAGTATAACACAAAATAATGAAAATAGGCTACTTTGTCCTTGTCAATCATACGTCACAACACTTCCGCTCTCCTTCTTTATCTACTTCTGTAAGGCGAGGAGGCTCGACACTTCTTCCCTCACTCTCTACACTAATATAGCCATTGACAGAGCAAACAAACTATAGTATATTGAAAAAGGGGGAACAGAAGGAGAATATTATGGAAAACACAGCTACTCAAACTTTCGAAGAACTCGTTGCGGAACAGAAAAAGAAGCGTAATCGCGTCCTTAGAATTATTATCACACTCTTTACCGCTATTATCGTATTTTTTGCCTGTCTTGCATTATTCAAATATAATAGTGGCAACATTAGCGGTACGTGGCGCAATTCCCAAGCTGAACAAGATATTGTCGAAACCAGTATCAAGGAATTGCAAAATCAACTTCCAGGTATCGATAAAACGTGGATTGATGCAACTTATACGATGACCGTCGTAGATAAGAAAGCTGTCTTCACCGCTACAACAAGTTTTGATATTCCTAAAATCGCAAAATTAACCTTGGATCAAGCTTACAAGGTAATGTTAGAGGAAGCACAAAAAGAAGCAAGTTCTCTAGGAATTTCCGTAGAAGAATACTTAACAACCGCTCTCGGAGCAGACTATGAAAAGCAATTGAAATCATTTCTACCTACACAAGCTGAGGCGGAAAAAGAATTTCATAAGTACCAAGACGAGTATGCTAAAGAACTAGGTGCCACATACAATCAAGAAACTGGTACTATCTCAGCTACCTTTTTCGAGGGAGAAGTCGATCAGCTCTTCCATACCGTGACCATTACAAAAATTAATGACGCAGCTATCAACCAGCTAACTACATATGATATTGCTGTAAAAGATATTATTTCCTATTCTCGCAAGGGAAATACCTCCATTATTAACGGAAATGAAGAATTTACTCTAGAAAAATAACAAAACAAGGACGAGTTGTACAAAGCTCGTCCTTTTATGATTTTCATATCAAGATGTAGCCTATATACTCAGAAGCTTGTAATGCTTGATTGCTTTAAGGACTTTAAACATCATAACTCAACCTTCTCATCAAAAACGGATAAGAATGATTCACTTTGTGAATGAGTAACCACTATCAACAATTTCTCTTTAATATTAGAAAGAGTCTCTGCAATAAAAGCCTCATTCTCACTATCTAATCCCGTTGTTGGTTCATCAAATAGTAGGACCTCTGCATCTCTATAAAGGGCCCGCGCCAAATCAAATCTCCGCTCTTCACCACCCGATAGTTGTTTAGAGGAGGATAAAGGCGTATCGAATCCAGCCTCCTGTCTCTCAAACCAGTCCAGCAACCCTACTTGTTCTAAACATTTCAGGGCTTTAGCCTCATCCAAAGTTTCAAACAGTGTCAAGTTATCTCCTATAGTTGTTGCAAAAATAGCTGTTTTTTGTGGTAGATAATACATCTTATCAAAATAGGAAGCCTGAGCCACTTCTGAAAGATTAATCTGATTTATGAAAATCGCCCCCTCATCTGGTGATTGAACACCTAGCAAGAGTCTCAGCAATGTCGTCTTCCCACTACCACTTTTACCAACGATAGCATATTTTTTATCAGCAAGAAATTGATAAGAAAAGTTGTCAAATATAGGGTGTTGTTGATTATGGGAACTAACCCCATCTAAAGTTAAAGTCCTTATAGGTTCTGTCAACTCTTGTTGGACTTTGTCTTCATGTGATTGTCCTTTCAGAATAGTCGTCAATTCTTCCACGACCGTTCGACTAGCAAGATACTCTGTAATCAGTCCTGACATGGTTTGAATGGGACCAGCAACCGTTCCCATTAGTGTGGTCATAGCAATCAAGTCTGAAATTTTCAGCATCCCTTGGAAAACAAAGATACCTCCAATAATCCATGAACCAGAATAGACAATACTACTCAAACCGTAAGATACTGCATAGGTTTGAGATTGCTTTTTGGAAAATAGGATGGCTCTTTTAGCGTATTCTTGACTAGAAGTCTCTAGGTCCTTTTCAAAGACTGGCGTAATATTACTAATACGTATGAAAGAAAATGCTTGTACAAACTCACTAAATCGTTTTAAATAGACATTTTTCTCTTCTTGACTTTCTTTAGTCGTATGAGCCAAAATTTTATTATTTATCAACGGTGCTAAGAAAGGGATAAAACAAAGCACCAACATGATAATAGTCATTGTTCCTTGCAAGTAAAGTGCTCCAATTAAGGAGAAAGTAAATACAAGGACACTCGTTACCATTGATAAACCTGGTATTAAAAAGCCATTTTCTAATACATCTAAATGATTCACTAAAACACTTACCCTATCTGAGCTTGCTTTTTCTTCAAATTGAGCAATATCCTCTACTGCATAGGTTGCAACCAACTCATTTCTTGTCAATTCCATGATACGATTGACCAATTTAAACTTGAGATAGCGTGGTAAATAATCAAAATAAATATCACAAATGAAGAATCCAACTGCTATAAGAGAACTTATCAAAAATACCTGCTGATTTCCAGACAAAGCCGACTCAGAAACCCGAGCATAGACGAAACCTGTCGCTGCTAAAATCAGAGCATAAACAACTGAAACCAAGCTATAGATAAAAAATTCTGAACGACACTTTTTTAGGTAATGGAACATTGCTACCGGCACCTCCGATTGATTCGAGTATTTGCTTTTAATACAATTATATTAAAATATTGTTTTTTTTGCAAAAAATCCCCCATAGAAGCGAGGTAAAAGAAAAGGATCGGATTAACCGAGCCTTATTCCTCTATTATTTCGAGTAGATAGTGATTTTCAAAGCTGATTACTGACTTTACGCAAAGAAACTCAAGAATAAAACTAGGCAAGGAGCTGAAGATTGAACTAGAGGTTCATCGAAGCAACTTAACGAAGTTTTAGCTTGATTTTCAAAGCTGAACAGCTGTAAGCTGATACCATCAGCTCCCATCTCCCACCCTTCACCTCGCTTGACATCTCTAGGCTCAGGCTGAAACAGTTCCCCGAACTGTTTCACTCCACCCAGACTTTATTCAACGGTAAACTGACTGCCGTCAGTTCCCATCTCCCGATAGCAAACATCTCCCAGATGTTTGCTACATCTTCTCTTCCAACTCCACATTCGGATATTTGTCCGCAAACCAGCGGAGTGCGAAGTCGTTTTCAAAAAGGAAAACTGGTTGGTCAAAGCGGTCTTTAGCTAGAATGTTACGACTTGATGACATGCGTTCATCTAGGTCTTCTGGCTTGATCCAGCGGACTGTCTTTTTACCCATCGGAGTCATGACTACTTCGGCATTGTACTCGCCTTCCATGCGGTGTTTGAAGACCTCAAACTGGAGCTGACCAACGGCACCCAGCATATACTCGCCAGTCTGGTAGTTCTTATAGAGCTGGATAGCCCCTTCCTGTACCAGTTGCTCGATTCCCTTGTGGAAGGATTTTTGTTTCATGACGTTTTTAGCAGAAACTTTCATAAAAATTTCAGGGGTAAAGGTCGGTAGCGGTTCGAATTCAAACTTGTTCTTGCCTACGGTCAAGGTATCTCCTACCTGATAGGTCCCTGTATCGTAAACCCCGATAATGTCACCCGCCACTGCATTTTCCACATTCTCACGAGATTCTGCCATGAACTGCGTCACGTTGGACAACTTGGCTCCCTTGCCTGTACGAGGCAGGTTAACTGCCATACCGCGTTCAAATTCGCCCGAAACCACACGGACAAAGGCAATGCGGTCGCGGTGACGAGGGTCCATGTTAGCTTGGATTTTGAAGACAAAACCTGAAAAGTCCTTGTTGAGCGGGTCAATGACATCCCCTGTCGTTGTCTTATGACCATGTGGCTCTGGAGCAAACTCCAAGAATGTATCCAGGAAGGTCTGCACACCAAAGTTTGTCAGGGCTGAGCCGAAGAAAACAGGTGTCAAATCGCCGTCCAAAATCGCCTGTTCTGAAAATTCATTCCCAGCTTCCGCCAAAAGTTCAATATCATCTAGAACTTGTGCATAAAAGGGGTTAGAACCAAAGAGCTTGTCACCCTCGTCCAAGCTTGCAAAACGCTCATCACCTCGGTAGAGTTCCAAGCGTTTGTTATGAAGGTCATAGAGACCCTCGAAAGATTTCCCCATACCAATCGGCCAGTTCATCGGATAGCTAGCGATGCCCAAGACTTCTTCCAACTCCTGCAACAAATCCAATGGCTCACGGCCATCACGGTCCAACTTGTTGATAAAAGTGAAAACAGGAATGTTGCGGTGCTTCACAACCTCAAAGAGCTTTTTGGTCTGGGCCTCGATACCTTTGGCAGAGTCCACCACCATGACAGCCGCATCCACCGCCATCAAGGTACGATAGGTATCCTCAGAGAAGTCCTCGTGCCCTGGTGTATCCAAGATATTGACACGCTTGCCTGCGTAGTCAAACTGCATAACAGAGGAGGTAACAGAGATACCACGTTGTTTCTCAATATCCATCCAGTCAGACTTGGCAAAATTACCAGTCTTTTTCCCCTTGACCGTACCTGCTTCACGAATCTCACCCCCAAAGTAGAGCAACTGCTCGGTAATGGTGGTCTTACCCGCGTCCGGGTGAGAGATAATCGCAAAGGTGCGGCGTTTCTTGATTTCTTCTTGTAGTGACATAATGTTTCCTTTTCATTTTTTTGTATTTTGATTCATAGCAGAGCTGAGCTCTTATCTTATTCGATTTACATTGGATTCATCCTTATTCTTTACTAGACAACTCCCTTATTATATCGGAAATAAGGGAATTTTTCAAACTATTGAAGAATAGGTCTACAGACCTATACTGTTGTATTATAAATATGTTACAATAAGTATGAGATGCATTCTATATACTAGAAAAAGAAAGATAAAATAATGAACAAAAAAATAAAAGGTTTATCAACCAAGGAAGTACAAGAACGTATTCAAAACCAGCAAACCAATCATTTTAAGACAAAGACCAGCGCCAGTAATTGGGAAATCTTCAGACGAAATGTGTTTACATCTTTTAACGCACTCAATTTTGCCATTTTCTTAGCCTTACTAGCTGTTCAGGCATGGTCCAACCTTTTCTTCTTCGGAGTCATTGTCCTCAACGCTGTTTCAGGAATGCTGACAGAATGGCGGGCACGACGAATGATTGACAAACTCAACCTGATGAACAAGGATTTTATCCGAGTTGTTCGTGACAGTGAGACACACTCTCTTGCACCAGAAGATATTGTTTTAGATGATGTTCTCTTGCTGTCTGCTGGCGAACAAGTTCCTAGTGATGCTATTGTTTTAGAAGGTATAGCCGAGGCAAACGAGGCCATGTTAACCGGTGAAAGCGACTTGATTGTGAAAAATACTGGGGCTGAATTATTGTCTGGTAGCTATCTAGTTAGCGGACAGATTTATGCAAAAGTCATCCATGTTGGCGCAGAAAACTATGCCAATAAGCTCATGCTTGAGGCGAAAACTCACAAACCTATCGTCTCTCGTATTCTTTACAATATGGATAAAATTGCTAAATTTACAGGAAAAATTATTATTCCATTCGGACTTGCTCTTTTTCTAGAAGCCTTTTTCATCAAACTTCTTCCCTTAAAAGACTCAGTTATTACCAGCTCTACTGCCCTACTAGGTATGTTACCAAAGGGAATCGCTCTGCTGACCATCACTTCTCTCTTAACTGCCGTTATCAAACTGGGAATGAAAAATGTCCTCGTACAAGAAATGTATTCCGTCGAAACACTGGCCCGAGTTGATGTTCTTTGTTTGGATAAGACCGGAACGATTACTCAGGGAAAAATGACCGTCGAAAACCTGCTCCCCTTAACCAACCATTATTCACTTGACACTATCCAACAGATACTCGCTACCTATATCCAGACAAGTGAGGATACTAATTCAACAGCTCAGGCCATTCGAAAAGAATATGGTGATTTAGAGCACCACTATAAAGCTAGTCACATCATTCCATTTTCTAGTGATAGAAAATGGGGAGCAATGACAATAGAAAACATTGGTCGCATTTTTCTAGGGGCACCAGAAATGTTACTAACACAAAATCCTCCTTCTGTTTCTGAGGCACAGGCTCGTGGTTCCCGTGTCCTGATTCTTGCGCTTAGTCAACAGTCCCTTCCTTCTTCTCAAAATCAGCTACCTGAGAATATTGAACCTCTAGCCCTATTAGAAATTGCCGACCCAATTCGAGAAGATGCCGCAGAAACACTAGCCTATCTTCGCTCGCAAGAAGTGACACTAAAAATAATCTCTGGTGACAATCCTGTGACTGTCTCACACATTGCTAAGGAAGCTGGATTTGCTGACTACGATAGCTATATCGATTGTTCCAAAGTTGACGACGAAGAACTAATTGCCAGAGCTGAAACAACCGCCATTTTCGGTCGCGTATCCCCACATCAGAAAAAATTGCTCATCCAAACCCTCAAAGCACAGGGACATACTACTGCAATGACCGGTGATGGGGTCAATGATATTCTCGCACTACGCGAAGCTGATTGTTCCATTGTTATGGCAGAAGGCGATCCCGCTACTAGACAAATCGCTAATCTAGTCCTCCTAGATTCTGAATTTCGAGATATTCCTGAGATTCTCTTTGAGGGACGACGCGTTGTTAATAACATCTCCCACATTGCTCCCATCTTTCTTATCAAAACAATCTACTCTTTCTTACTTGGCCTTATCTGTATCGCTAGTATCACCCTTGGTAAAGCAGAATATTTGTTAGTTTTCCCATTTATTCAGATACAAATGACTCTCATTGGTCAATTTGTTGAAGGTTTTCCTCCTTTTATCCTAACTTTTGAACGAAATATCCGCCCCGTAGAAAAACATTTTCTCAGAAAATCTCTTCTCTTAGCCCTACCAAATGCTCTCATGGTTGTTCTCAGTGTCCTTATTTTCCATTTAATGCAAGTCTTTGGATACTTAAACTTGCATGACATGCAAACCCTCTCTTATTATGTTCTTGGTTCAACAGGTCTACTGGCTGTCATTCGTGCCTGTTTGCCACTGTCAAAAGCTCGACTGGCTCTTATTATTTATTCCGTTTTCGGTTTCTTCATCAGCTCCCATTTCCTGCATGGTCTGATTGAAATCCACCCCCTAAACAGTCACACATTGCCAATCTATTCTGGATTAATGCTTATTTTTATCCCTGTCTTTTTCTGGATTAGCTACAAACAAGGCGCATTTAAAAACTAAAAATAAGACTTGAAAAACTAATTTCAAGTCTTATTTTTTCAATATATGCGAATTCATTTGTTTGCTTTCTTTTTTCAAATAGGTAATTAACATAGCTTGTATACTCAAAATAGAGAAACAGAGTAGGCAGGTTACCAAGAAGAAATTCAAAGGAAGATTATTAGTATTCACTAAAGGTGCCTGTCTTAAAAATCCATAATTTCCACCAGTTAAAAGAGCTACTCCTAGAATCAGCATATTCATAATAAGCGTATATTTCACTACCTCTTTTCCCTTCAACATCTCCCCTTCTAAATCAGATAACAGGTACAACATACAATTAACCGTCAAGGCGTAGTGACCAATAACAAAAGTAAAGAAGGTAAGGTGTGGAAAAGCAAACGGGTCAAATACTGGATGAATAAAGGCCGCAAGCGATCCAAAAAGACCCAGATAGGCAAAATAACGTTTCAAAGGTCCGGGCTTCGCCCAAAGAATAAAGAGCATAGCCAAGCGACAATGATAAAAAGGAAGACTCTCAGAAAGAGGAAAATCAGCTACGATATACCAAGTATAAAGGGAGACAATCTGTATAAATTGAAGCCACCAAAAAACAATATGAAACCATCTTTTTTGATAACAACGAAAACAAAGATGGAGCATGAAAAACCAAATAATCATGAGAAACAGATGTTCCAATACGTTCAGGTTCGGTGCTTCAGAAATCTGATTGCTAAAAAAATCACTCATCTTATTAAAATCCTCTCTTTCCTCAAAAGTTAGTATATCAACTTTTCGATGTTTTGACAAGACTTGCTAAAAAAGAGAGGTCTCTCCTCTCTACTTTTCTATTGCTTCCACTACTTTCCCAAGATTCATGGAATTAGAGCCTTTAAAGAGGATTTGGTCCTCTTTTCCTAGACTTTCCCTAACCTGTTTAACCAGATCTTCAAATTGATCCTGCTCTGCATTTTTCCTAAAGAAATAGACTTTTCCAATCGGGAACATCTGACTAGCCAACTGGGCCAGACCTTCAATATCCTGACCGTAGAAAATGACGGTGTCTAGCACATCAGGCGACAGGCTCAAAATCATCTGATTGTGGAGATCGATGGACTGGCTGCCCAGTTCTTTCATGTCTGCTAAAACGGCGATTTTCTTGCCGCCTTCATTGGCTGGAATGCTAGAGAAGGTTTCCAAAATCAAGCGCATGGCCGTTGGGTTGGCATTGTAGACATCACTGAGAATATCGGCTCCGTTTGCTGCTTTTTTCCACTCGGTACGATTGCGGGTCAAGTTCAGACCAGCTAGGGCTGACTTGATTGCCTCATCTGGCACACCCAAAGTCTTACCTACGTAGCTTGCTACCATGGCATTGGTGGCATTGTACTTGCCCGTTACTGGGAGGAAAATGTCGCCGTCCATAAAGTTGACGGTGAAGGTCAGGCTATCTTTTGACTCGACCAGACTAGTCACCTGCAAATCTCCCTGCTCACCGAAGCGAATGAGGTCTACATGGCTCGGCAAGAGCTTATCCGCAATCGGATCTGCTGGGACCAAGAGTTTACTACCTAGCTCCATTCCATCTGCAATCTGTAATTTTCCTTTGGCAATCTCTTCTCGTGAGCCGAAAAATTCCAAATGGGCTTCGCCAAATAGAGTAATAACCGACAGACTTGGTTTGGCAATTTCAGATAGGAGATGAATGTCACCCAAGTGGTCTTGGCCCATTTCCAAGACCAGTTTTTCTGTATCCTCAGGCATATGGAGGACGGTGTAAGGCAGACCAATTTCGTTGTTATAGTTGCCCTGAGTCTTGTAAGTCTTGTAAGTCGTCGTCAGAACATCGTGAATCATGTCCTTGGTGGTCGTTTTACCGTTTGATCCTGTCACAGCAATGACTTCTACCCCTGTTTTCTCTAGGTAGTAGGCCGCTAATTGTTGAAGCGCAGCCAAGCAATCATCTACTAGAATGTGAGGAACATCAAGACTGGCTTCAGACAGGGTTACTGCGCAGCCATTTTCAAAAGCAACAGGAATAAAGTCATGACCGTCACGCGCTCCCTTGAGGGGAACAAAAAGATCCCCTTCTGTAATCAGGCGACTGTCAAACTCGACCTTGTTGAGTGCTGTATCGGGATAAAGACTAATATTATTTTTTGCGCCCAAGACCTGAGCGACTTCGTGTAGGGTTAATTTCATTGTTTTCTCCAATAAACTAAAAAAGAGCTTTCGCTCTTTCTATTATACCACTTTTTATCGAACTTGAGTGAGGACACCATCTTTCATCTCATAAACCTTGTCGCATTTCTTCAATTACTAAAAACATCTTACTCCACACTTTCTAAGACATAAAAACTTGTCTCAAACTGCAAGTCTTCCCTCAAAAGAGCTTTGACTTTACATTTCTTTTCCACATAGGCAAGAATCTCTTTCTGCTTTTGCGCTGAAACCGACTCTCCAATTCCAATCAACACTTCAAAACGCTGATTGTCCAAGCGACTCTCCACCTGAACAGGCATGGTTTTATTGCCTACTTGGCTGGCATAATAGCCCTGCACACACATGGTGATACAGGCAGCTAAGCCAATGTTCACAAGGCTTACGGGAGTTTCTCCCTTCTCCGTCACACCAAAAGTATGAACTGGTTCTCCATAACCTTGAGAAACTGCCTGAAACAGACCTTCCCCTTTTACTGTCGTTTGATACATAAACACCTCCACATACTTGAAACCATTCTATTCTTTTTTGCAAACCTTTGCAAGAATGTTAACTAGAAAAAGATTGGAAATTTTCCAATCCTTTTCATTCTCATTAAATCAAATGACTTTCACGTTTTTCAAACATTTCCTTGGCCAAACGAACAAGCTCTTCAATCAAATCTGGATAAACCAAGCCCATATTATCCCAAAGGAGTGGATACATAGACCACTGGGTAAATCCTGGCATGGTATTGAGCTCATTCAGGAAGATGTCGCCGTCTTCTGTCAGGAAGAAATCACAGCGAGAAAGTCCACAGCCACCGATAGCACGGAAGGCCTTGGCAGCATTATCACGCATGATATCCATGATAGACTCATCAATCTTAGCTGGGATTTCCAT
This sequence comes from Streptococcus sp. 2022WUSS083, assembly GCF_044427155.1. NCBI lineage: Bacteria > Bacillati > Bacillota > Bacilli > Lactobacillales > Streptococcaceae > Streptococcus > Streptococcus sp. 2022WUSS083. The sequence goes on from NZ_JAOTGK010000004.1 coordinate 225,600, forward strand.
GGTGATTTTGTTGTCGATGTATTTGGCATCGTAGTCATAAAAAGCAACATCTTTGACTACTTCGCCAGGAAGGGTGGTTTTCACGTCAGCATTTCCCAAAAGACCGACCTCAATCTCACGCGCATTAACTCCCTGCTCAACGAGGACACGGCTATCATACTTGAAGGCCAGATCAAGCGCCTTACGCAAGCCAGCTAAATCCTCAGCTTTTGAGATACCGACACTTGACCCCATATTAGCTGGTTTTACAAAGACTGGATAAGTCACTTTTCCTTCAATCTCTGCGATCTTATCGTCGATATTTTCACCCTCGATAACTGCCACATAAGGTACTTGGGAGATTCCTGCTGATTCAAGTACGCGCTTGGTAGTGATTTTGTCCATAGCAACGCTTGAAGACAAGATATTAGTGCCAACATAAGGCATACGAAGCACTTCCAAGAAGCCTTGAATAGATCCGTCTTCTCCCATTGGGCCATGAAGAACAGGGAAAACAACTGCCTTTTCTTCATAAATATCGCTCGGACGGATTTTTTGCTCTTCAACAATCGTCGCGTTTGTCATGAGTTTTTCATCAGCAGCTGGAGTTTGAGAAAACTCTTGCGTCTTAATAAAGTCCCCTGTCTGGCTAATGAAATAGGTTTTGACAAAAAATTTATCATAATTGATAGCACGCATGACGCTTTCGGCAGACAGAACAGATACCTCACGCTCTGCAGAACGCCCACCATATAGTAAAATCAAGGTTTCTTTTGACATATATTTTCCTTCCTGTATCAACGCTATTACTCTTAGTATAGCATAATTTATCAAATCATATCTATCCTATCTTAAAATTAGGAACGTATCTAACTACAGAACTGCTATAGCTCTGTACGATTTTCAATAGCCCTCAACAGGGTCACTTCATCTGCATATTCAATATCACTGCCTACCGCTAAGCCACGAGCTAGTCGGGTTACTTTTATTCCCGCAGGTTTGAGGACACGTGAGATATACATAGATGTAGCCTCTCCATCTGCTGTTGCATTGGTCGCCACAATAACTTCTGTAACCTCATTGTCCATCAGGCGAGTGAGGAGGGTTTTCAAATTAATACCATCTGGTCCGATACCATTCATGGGAGAAATCAAGCCATGCAAGACATGATAAAGACCGTGGTATTCTTGAATATTTTCCAAGGCTGTCACATCTCGACTGTCTTCTACAATTAAAATAGTCGACTGGTCACGACTGCTATCTTGACAAATACCGCAAGGGTCCTGGTCTGTCAGATTGCCACAAACCGAACAATAGGTCAAATCCCTCTTGGCAGCCAAGAGATTTTTTGCAAATTCATTGACCACATCATCTTCCATACCAATGGTATAGAAGGCCAGCCGCGTAGCTGTCTTAATACCGATTCCTGGTAATTTGGAGTAACTGTCAATCAACTTGGCAATGGGTGTAGGATATAGCATAATTCTCCTTAGTTCATTGGGTAAAGTGAATTGTATAAATTAATGATTTCTGTTGTAATTGCTTTTGTTGTAGAATTTTCGTTAGTCAAGTTTGGAAGTACGACTGCAACTGCGATTTGTGGATTATCACTAGGTGCATAGGCAACAACGTTGGTATTTACTGCAGTTACTACTTCACCTGAAGGAGTTGTAGTATAAGTTTCGGCAGTACCAGTCTTGGCACTGATGGTCACGGCCGCACCACGACCGATAGCACTACCTGTATTAAATCGTCCTCCACCATTTACAAGTTGATAAAATCCTTGACGAAGGAGAGCCATTTCATCAGCTGAAATATTGACTTGATTCATCTCTTTACCAGAAACTGTTTCAATCAAATCTCCCAATCCACCTTGGGGATTATTTCCATAGATACCTTCTACAAGATGAGGAGAAATCCTTTTTCCATTATTTGCTACTGTCGCTACATATTGAGCCATCTGCATCGGTGTATAGTTATCAAACTGTCCAAATGCATTCATAATAAAGTTTGCGGTGGAATATTCTTCTGGTAAGAAACCTGTTGATTCAAGTGGTAAGTCAATTCCTGTTGACGCACCTAAACCATACTCTGCAAAAGTCGAACGAAGCTTAGTCATGGCATTTGTCAATGTATCGCCATCATTCAAATACATGTTAGCTGAGTAGGTCTGACCAAGTAGTCCCAAAGCAATCTTAACCATGTAGACGTTAGAAGAATATTCCAGAGCCTCTGTCGCATCAATATTAAAACTACCATAGGCCCACCAAGATGTAATTGGTGCTGAACCTGCAAAATAAATCGGTTCATCTAATAATACCTGATTTCCTGAGATAATGCCATTCTCCCAACCAGATGAAATAGTTGCACCCTTGACAATAGAACCTGGTGTAAAGACGCTTGTGATGGTGCCAAGAGCATCTTCGGTAATGGTACTTGAGCCTTTTTCGTGACTATATCCTGACATAGCAAGCACTGCACCTGTAGAAGGATTTAATGCAACTGCATAAACACCTTCTGAATAAAGTGCACTTCCTGTTGACAACTCACTCTCAAAATATTTTTTTAGAATCGCATTGACACCATCTTGAAAGGCCAAATCAATGGTTAGTTTAATATTGTTTCCTTGCTGACCCTCTTGGATGGTCTTAATACTCTCCACATTACCATTTCGGTCCAGATTGATTTCCTTTTTCTCACGTTGTCCTTGTAGGACTTCTTCATACTGCTTTTCGAGGTAGGCAGTTCCCACTCGGTCATTTGGCGAATAGCCTTTAGACAAATAATACTCTGCATCTTCGGCTGGCAAACCTGCCTGTTCACTTGTTACCGTTCCAATAACCGAACTCAAGGAGGTCGGTAGGATATTCCGCTGCCAGTTATTGGTCGTAGAAATACCTGGAAGTTGACTTTCATTGGCTACGATATGAGCAACCTGTTCAGCAGTTAGAGTATCTGTTACCAAATTAACAGTAGAGAAGTAAGTAGCTCCATTCATCTGCTTAAATAGCTCAATCGCCTTGCTATCTTGCTCAGAATATTGCAATGCTTCAGCAGGGATACTATCAACCGCATTAGAATAAATTGTCGATTCACTCAGGTAGTTGCCATCAGAATCGTATTTTTTATCTTCTGGCAAGGCCTCGACTACCTGACGATAAACTTCTTCATCTGCCAAATAATAATCAGCCTTGTCACGTTGAGTAATTGTTACGTCCGACACATTGACCCACTGCAAGAGTTTGTTAGCTACTTCTTTCATTTCCTGTGCAGACATCTTGTTGGAACGTGTGAAGGAGACAACCTGCTGAATCTCGTTTTCAACCAAAGGTTTTCCTTGCGCATCGTAAATCTGCCCACGGATAGAGCCATTGCTAATGATTTTCTGACTGGCAGTAGACAGCTTATTACTATAAAAATCATGATTGATAATCTGCATATCTGCCAGACGCAATATCAAAACTAGGAAAAGGAAAATCACGATAGAAAATAAAATATTTAAACGAAGGGAAATAAAATTCCCATCGTGTTCCAAAGGCTTGTTCTTTCTTTTTTTCACTTCAAAGACCTCATTCTAGAAATATCCTTCTTATTATACCACAGGCAAAAAATATTTTTTAGACAGAGCCTCCTTTTCAGAAAATATTTTCTTATGATTTCTTCACGAGACAAGCTTGCACTATCTCCCATTGACTGTGAACAGATGTTTCCACAAACTGTTGATCATGGGAAACCAAGAGGACACTTCCTTCATATTCCTTCAAGAATGTTTCCAAAGCTTCAATAGCTGCCATATCTAGAAAATTTGTCGGTTCATCTAATATCAAAAGATTTGCATCCGCCAACAATACCTTAGCTAAGGAGAGACGAACACGCTCACCACCAGACAGATTTGCTACCTTCTGCTGAGCCTTATCGTAAGAAAGTCCTAACATACCTAATAAATTGAGAATCGTCATCTTATCTTGAAGAGAGGTACAACTAACATTTTCAAAAGCAGTCTTTTCTTCATCAAGGTTTATCAAATCCTGTGCAAAATAAGCAATTTTTAACTTAGGATTATAATAGCCTGCCAATTCTTTCCTTAATAATTTTCGGACAAAACTGGTCTTTCCAGAACCATTCGCCCCCACTAAGGCTAACTTCTCTCCAAACGTCATCCCTATCTGAGGGAAATCAAATAGATACACTTCATCCACAAAAACTTGACCTGCTTGCAAAAGAAATAGTCTGTGTAAATCAGTATCTAAGGCCCCTTTTGATTCCATTTTAATATGAGCCTCCCTTCTGGGCTGACTAACCTTTTCCAACCTCTCAATCCTTTTCTCTAACTGTTTAGCAGACTTAGCCATTGACTTGGATTGACTATCATAGGAACCCATCATAGCACTGACTTTCCACTCAGACGATGAAACACCTTTCTTTCTCTTCCCCATCTTCTGAGCCTTGACCTGACGCTCTTTTTGGGCTTTTTTTAGTTGAGCGACTTTTTTCTGATAGGCTTCATAGGCCTCCTGCTGCCCTTCTCGCCTAGCCCGGCGACTTTCTACAAACGCCTCATAATTCCCTGTATAGACCTGAATACTTCCTTCTTCTAAATGCCAAATGTGACTGGCTATTTGATTGAGAAAATGCCGATCATGACTAACAACTAGTAGACTACCTCGATAGCGTTTGATTTGTTTGATTAGCTTTTCCTGGTGTTCTTGGTCTAGATTAGCTGTCGGCTCATCCAGGATTAACAACTGCGGTCTTTGGGCAAAAGCCTCTTGAATAGACTTCCAAACCTGTTCCCCACCTGAAAGCGAGCTCCTTTCCTGTAACTGGGGTACATAGGCCCAGTCTGCTTTTACCTCAATTTGACCGACAAAATCCCTATCCAGTCCTAGTAAGATTTTCAAAAAAGTAGACTTGCCAACACCATTATTTCCAACCAAACCAACCTTTTGACCAGCTTGAAGGCTCAACTGCTGGATTGTAAACAAACTACGTCCCGCAAATTCCTTCTCTAATTGAATACATTTTATCATTTCCATATAGACCTCTTTTCTTCACAAAAAGGGCTTCTATTCTTCAAAAAATGACACAAGAAAAAAGCCATGCAAAACATGACCTTTCCCTATGGAAAAAGTCACATGAATAGTAAGCCCTTATGAGCAGTCTTATCCCTTGTATTCTCGGTTAATATAACCTCACTACAATTTTTAAGAATGACTAATAAGTAGCTTAATTATTCATGTAACTTCACCTCACGTATTTTATATATTTATTCTAAACAAGTTCAATGAATTTGTCAAATCTTGGTCAAGGGAGTCGCTGTATCTGGCGATGTGTCATAGACTTGGAAATCCACTCCAACTCCTAAATCAGCCTGAGTCAATTGATTAACCATGGTCATGTGAGCCAATTCCTTGATATTGTTTTCCTTTGACAAATGCCCTAGGTAAATCTTTTTTGTCCGATTTCCCAACGAGCGAATCATGGCGTCAGCACCGTCTTCGTTACAAAGGTGGCCCTTATCTGACAAAATCCGTTGCTTCAAATTCCATGAATATGAACCTGAGCGCAAAATTTCAATATCATGGTTCGATTCAATCAAATAAGCATCGGCATTTTCTACAATTCCAACCATGCGGTCACTGACATAGCCTGTATCCGTCAACATAACAAAGGATTTGTCATCCTTCATAAAACGGTAAAATTGCGGACAGGCCGCATCATGACTGACACCAAATGACTCAATATCTAGGTCGCCAAAAGTCTTCATAGCACCCAATTCGAAGATATGTTTTTGAGCCACATCAATCTTGCCCAATTTGCTCTCCATAGCCTGCCAGGTCAATTCATTGGCATAAATATCCATCCCATACTTACGTGCTAAAACACCGATACCATGGATGTGATCGCTATGTTCATGCGTTACCAGGATAGCATCAATATCCTCAGGCTTTCGATCAATTTCCGCCAAAAGACTGGTAATCTTTTTCCCTGATAAGCCAGCATCCACTAAGATTTTCTTTTTATCTGTTTCTAGGAAAAAACAATTCCCGCTGGACCCCGAAGCTAAAATACTATAATTAAAACCTTTTCCGATCATATTCTCCTATTCTTCCTCATCTGAATCATCCCACTCATCTAGTGCGATGTCCTTGCTGTACGGCAAGACAATTGTAAACGTTGAGCCATGACCATATTCGCTTTTAGCCCAGATAAAGCCCTTATGTTGTTTCACGATTTCTTTTGCAATAGCTAAACCAAGACCTGTACCGCCTTGAGCACGAGATCGTGCCTTGTCCACGCGATAAAATCGGTCAAAAATTCTAGGTAAATCTGCTTTCGGAATCCCCAGACCTTCGTCTGAGACGGATACAATCAACTGACTATCTGTGGTCTTCATGCTGAAGGTAATTGTCCCGCCATCTGGCGAATATTTAATGGCATTATTTAAGATATTATCCAAAACCTGAGTCATCTTATCTGTATCAATCTCAACCCAAATAGGACTGATTTGATAGTCACGAACAATCGTATAGACCTTATCAGAATCAGCATTTTTCATTTGGTCAAAACGGTTAAGAATAAAGGTCACAAAAGCAGTAAAGTTTATCAGTTCAACATCTATCTGACCAACTTGATTATCAATACGCGATAAGCTTAGGAGATCTGTAATCATCCGCATCATGCGGTTGGTCTCATCTAAGGATACCTTAACAAAACTCGGTGCAACAGACTCCGTCAGCGCTCCCTCATCCAGAGCCTCTAGATAGGATTTGACGGAAGTCAATGGCGTACGCAATTCATGACTCACATTTGACACAAACAGCCTACGTTCCCGTTCTTCCTTGGCCTGCTCAGTCATATCATGCAAGACGACAACCAAGCCAGAAATCAGACCACTCTCACTACGAATCGTGGCAAAATTAGCACGTAAAGTCAAAAATTCTTCGTTTTCATTGGTGTGATCAATCACAATCTCAGGTGTCTGAGCCAACAAATCTCTCAATGTATAACGGTCTGATAAATCTAAAACCTCGAGCAGGTGATACTGCTCCTGCTTTTGGCTAGAAAGCCCCAACTGTTTCTGGGCCATATCGTTAATCATGATGATCCGTCCGATACGGTCTGTAGCAATAACACCGTCACTCATATAGGACAGGATGGAAGTCAGACGCGTCTTTTCTTGTTCTAAATTATCATGAGTTAAGCGGATGACCTCGGACAGATCATTAAGAGAATTCGCCATATCTGTGATTTCAGGACTTCCCCTCATGTCTAACACATCTGCATAATTCCCCTCAATTAAGGCATTGACTTTTTGATTGAGTTGTTTAATTTGCTTATTATCCCGATAGTTTTCAATCAAAAGGACCGTCAGAGCAATTAGAAAGCCAATCAAAATGACAACAAACCAAAATTCTGCCGTGGTCATTAAATAACGTAATTGATTAATCATTTCCTTTTATAAAATATCCCACTCCGCGACGAGTAAGAATGTATTCTGGTCTGCTTGGTGCATCTTCAATTTTCTCACGCAGACGACGAATCGTTACATCCACCGTGCGGACATCACCAAAGTAATCATAACCCCAAACTGTTTCCAATAGATGTTCTCGAGTCATAACCTGACCTAAGTGTTTGGCCAGATGGTGGAGCAATTCAAACTCACGATGGGTCAGCTCTAGCTCTTTGCCATGCTTCTTAGCGACAAACGCATCAGGCAGAATGACCAAATCGCCAATCACCAACTCTGGAGTTCCTGTTGACTCAATATTTGTCTGCGTCTCTGCCAATTCACTACGGCGAAGAAGAGCCTTAACACGCGCCTGCAATTCGCGATTAGAGAAGGGTTTGGTCACATAATCATCCGCCCCGATTTCAAGCCCGATAACCTTATCAAATTCGCTATCTTTAGCAGATAACATCAAGATTGGAACATTGCTGGTCTTACGAATCGTTCGAGCAACCTCTAGTCCGTCCAATTCTGGCAGCATCAAGTCCAAAATGACAATGTCAGGAAACTCAGCCTCAAACACTTCCAAGGCTTCACGTCCATCGAAAGCTGTCACAACTTCATATCCCTCACGAGTCATATTAAACTTAATAATATCTGAGATTGGTTTTTCATCATCTACAATTAATATTTTTTTCATTAGTATCTTACCTTTGCTTTATTTCTTCTATTATATCAGACTTACCTAAAAAATTCATATTTCAAAACCATCTGACACGGCTATGTCATATTTTATAACATACATCACATTAAATTGTCAGAATTTACTTGACATTGTATATAGGCAATGCTAAGATGGGAATACCTAAAAAACACTATGCAAGGAGAATTTTATGGCTTTAGTAGAATTTAAAGATGTCAACAAATACTATGGCGACTACCACGCCCTACGAAATATCAACTTGGAATTCGAACCTGGACAGGTTGTCGTTCTCCTTGGACCTTCCGGATCCGGAAAATCTACTCTCATTCGCACGATTAACGGTTTAGAGGCAATTGATGAAGGAACGCTCATCGTCAACGGACATGATATTTCCTCTACTTCTATCAAAGAGCTCGTATCACTTCGCAAAGAAGTTGGCATGGTTTTCCAGCATTTCAACCTTTACCCACACAAAACCGTGTTAGAAAATGTCACTTTGGCACCGATTAAGGTTTTGGGAATCGATAAAGCTACGGCTGAAAAAACCGCTCAAAAATACCTCGAGTTTGTTAACCTCTGGGATCGGAAAGATTCCTACCCTGCTATGCTATCCGGAGGCCAAAAACAACGTGTCGCCATCGCTCGCGGCTTAGCTATGAAACCTGAGCTTCTACTCTTCGATGAACCAACATCTGCCTTGGACCCAGAAACTATCGGAGATGTACTTGCAGTTATGCAAAAATTGGCACGTGACGGGATGAACATGATTGTCGTAACACACGAAATGGGCTTTGCCCGTGAAGTAGCTGATCGCATCATCTTCATGGCTGAGGGAGAAGTTTTAGTTGATACAACAGATGTGAATGGCTTCTTTGACAACCCGACAGAGCCTCGTGCCCAACAATTCCTCAGCAAGATTATCAACCACGAATCTGACAAAGTAAAACTCTAGGAGGAAGTCTATGGATAAGAAAAAAATCAACATTTTCTTTGCAATTAGATTATTGGTCTTCGGACTTATTCTTCTCGTTTTCGCAAAACAACCAGTAGCTCAAACAGAAACACCCGCATCCATTACCAATAGTGATCAAGTTCAAGCTATCATCGATAGAGGCGTGCTCCGCGTCGGAGTGAAACAGGACGTCCCAAACTTTGGCTACAAGAACCCTGATACTGGTGAATTTGAGGGAATGGAGATTGACATTGCTCGAAAAATTGCAGACGAATTAGGTGTAGATATCGAATTTACTCCCGTTACGGCACAAACCCGAGGACCACTCTTAGATAACGGTCAAGTGGATATGGTCATCGCAACCTTCACCATCACTGAGGAACGTAAACTCCTCTACAATTTCACAACTCCTTACTACACAGATGCCGTTGGCTTCTTGGTCAATAAGGATAGTGGAATTAAGACATTTACCGACCTGGATGGAAAGACAATCGGTGTAGCTCAGGGTTCCATTACACGTACCCTCATCTCTGAACTAGCAGACAAATATGGTATCTCTGTCAATTTTGCAGAGCTTGGTTCTTATCCAGAACTCTCTGTCTCGCTACGTGCTCACCGTACAGACGCATTTTCAGTAGACCAATCTATCCTTTCTGGGTATATCAGTTCGAAATCTGAACTCATGGACTTTAGCTTCTCAGCTTCTGACTATGGAATTGTTACTAAATTATCTAACAAAGACCTTAACGACTACTTAAATAGTCTCGTAGAAAAATGGACTGCCGATGGTAGCCTACAAAGCATCTATGATGCCAATGGCCTCAAACCAGTCACAGAAACTGACGAATAGAAAGGTGAAACAATATGACAGTTTTAACAACTAGTCCTTACGCTTGGGAGAATTGGGTCAGTTATTTCAAGGATTTTCCAACCTTTTTCCAAGGTTTTCTCTTTACCTTAGCCATTTCTGTCGGTGCCTTTATCATGGCCATGTTTTTAGGAATTGTCTTTGGTAGTCTCTCTTCAAGTAAAAATAAAGTTTTAAAAATCATCGCACGTATCTATGTTGAATACTATCAGAACACGCCGCTTTTGGTTCAGTTCATGATTGTTTATTATGGACTTCCACTGATTTCAAATTATGTTCTCATGCCATCCATCTACTGGACAGCTGTTATCTGCGTCGGACTCTATCACGGTGCTTATATCGCAGAGGTCATCCGTGCAGGGATTGAGGCTGTGCCTACTGGGCAGACTGAAGCCGCACTTTCACAAGGATTTACTCAGTCTGAAACCATGCGAATCATCATTTTACCACAGGCCATTCCGACCATTCTTCCACCTTTGACCAACCAAGTAGTAAACTTAATTAAGAATACGGCTACTGTTGCCATCATCTCTGGAGCTGATATTATGTTTATGACAAAATCTTGGTCTGCCATGAATGCCAACTACATCCCAGCCTTTGCTGGTGCTGCTTTCCTTTACTTCATCATGTGCTTCCCTGTTGCAAGCTGGGGCCGCCGCATTGAAGAAAAGAATAAGTCAGCTTTTTCACACTAAAAGGAGGTTGAACGATGAATTATGTTTTAGAATTACTCAAACCTTCAACCTTCCAACTCTTGTGGAACGGCTTGAAACTCACTCTCTATATTTCCAGTATTTCCGTGGTCTTGTCTGTCCTGTTTGGTATGATTTTGGCCATTATGCGAAATGGAAAAAATCCACTCTTCAAGTGGATTGCGACAATCTATATCGAGTTTGTGCGAAATGTACCAAACCTACTTTGGATTTTCACCGTCTTCTTAGTCTTCCAAATGAAGTCCACGCCAGCTGGTATTACAGCTTTTACTATTTTTACCACGGCAGCCATGGCCGAGATTATCCGTGGTGGTCTAAACGCCATCGGACCGGGCCAGACCGAAGCTGGCTTGTCACAGGGTTTTACCCCAGTGCAAATCATGGTCTATATTATCATGCCACAGGCCATCCGGAAGATGTTGCCAGCTATTATCTCGCAGATTGTAACGGTCATCAAGGACACTAGTTTCCTCTACTCCGTTATCGCCCTGCAAGAACTCTTCGGTTCGAGTCAAATCCTCATGGGACGCTACTTTGAGGCAGAACAAGTTTTTGCACTCTATCTCATGGTAGCCTTGATTTACTTTAGCATCAACTTTGCCATTTCAAGCCTGTCACGTTATGTAGCTAAGTCTTGGGCGAGCAGTATAGAATAAAATTTCTCCCAGCCAGTCGGTTGGGAGTTTTTGCTGTCAAAAAAGAAGCCCTTTCGGACTTCTCCTTATAATTATTATTCAGTTTCAGCTGGACGTGACTTGCGGGCAATATCTGCTAGGATATGGTCCACAAATTCTGATACAGACTGAGTTTGCGTTGCCTTACTTCCGTAGCGACGAACGTTGACAGCATTGTCTTCCGTTTCCTTGTCACCAACGATGAGTTGGTATGGAATCTTGCTGGTCTGGCTCTGACGGATCTTGTATTGCATCTTCTCGTTCCGCTCATCTACGTGTACGCGAACGCCACGGTCTTGCAATTCTTTAGCAACCTTCCAAGCGTAATCCAAATGAGCTTCCACAGAGATTGGAATCATAGTCACTTGGGTTGGAGCCAACCAAGTTGGGAAGGCACCCTTGTAGGTTTCAATCAAAATGGCTGTGAAGCGTTCCATTGTTGAGATAACACCACGGTGAATCATAACTGGGCGGTGTTCTTCACCATCAGCACCAATATAGGTCAAACCAAAACGTTCTGGCAAGAGGAAGTCTAACTGAATGGTTGACAGGGTTTCTTCGTTACCAAGGGCAGTCTTCACTTGGATATCCAATTTCGGACCGTAGAAGGCAGCTTCACCCTCTGCTTCAAAGTAGTCCACACCCATTTCATCCATGGCACCCTTCAACATACGCTGAGCATTTTCCCACATCTCATCGTTATCGTAGTACTTCTCTTTGTCCTCTGGGTCACGATAAGACAGACGGAAACGGTAGTCGTTTAGGTTGAAATCTGCGTACACATCGATAATCAACTGGAGAGCTTTTTTGAACTCTTCTTGGATTTGTTCAGGTGTCACAAAGATATGACCGTCGTTAAGAGTCATCTCACGCACCCGTTGCAAACCAGTCAATGCACCTGATTTTTCATAGCGGTGCATCATACCAAGCTCGGCGATACGCACTGGCAATTCGCGGTAAGAACGCACATGATTTTTATAAACTTGAATATGGTGCGGACAGTTCATCGGACGAAGTACGAACTCTTCACCGTCGCCCATATCCATAGTTGGGAACATATCTTCTGAATAATGCTCCCAGTGACCTGAAGTCTTGTAGAGCTCAACAGAAGCCAACGGCGGTGTATAAACGTGCTGGTAACCAGAAGCCAATTCCTTGTCTGTGATGTAACGCTCCAAGGTACGACGGATAGTCGCCCCATTTGGCAACCAGAATGGCAAACCTTGACCAACTTCTTGGCTGATCATGAAGAGATCCAATTCCTTACCAAGTTTACGGTGGTCACGCTCTTTAGCCTCTTCACGCATTTGAAGGTAGGCCTTGAGGTCTTTCTTGTCAAACCAAGCTGTACCATAAACACGTTGCATCATTGGATTTTCACTCTTACCACGCCAGTAAGCACCAGCCACATTGAGCAATTCAAAAATCTGGATACGACCTGTTGACGGAACGTGTGGGCCACGGCAGAGGTCAACGTATTCGCCCTGAGTATAGATGGTCAAACCACCTTCATCATCAGAGTGCTCGTGAATCAATTCCAACTTGTAAGGATCGTTTTTGAAAATCTCAAGAGCTTCTTCCTTGGTCACCTCACGACGTTCTGAAGGGAAGTTTTCCTTGACAATCTTCATCATTTCTTCCTGAATGCGTGGCAGGTCTTCATTTGAAATCTGACCAGCAGCATTGTCCGTGTCATAGTAGAAACCATCCTGAATAGCTGGACCAACCCCCAACTTGATGTCTGGGAAAAGACGACGAGCCGCTTGGGCAAACAAGTGAGCTGCTGAGTGACGCAAGATGTCCAAGGCATCCTCGTGGTCAGGCGTTACGATTTCAAGCGTACCGTCCTCTTCAATAGCACGAGTGGTGTCAATCAATTTACCATTGAACTTACCTGCAAGAGCCTTTTTCGCCAAAGACTTGCTGATGCTCTCTGCAATTTCAAAAGTAGTCACACCAGCTTGGTACTCACGAACAGCACCATCTGGGAAAGTAATTTTAAGCATAATATAAGATATAAAGGGCGTTAAGCGGACACAGACAAAATAGGAAACAGAACGACGACGCAAGCGTCTAGTTCTTGTTTATCTTTTTGGCCCAGTCCGTAGCCCGTATTCAGTTCAACCAAATACGGAGACCCTAGTCCTTTCTATTTTTTATTTTTTAATCCCCAATAACTCTTCTTTTTGAGCTAAAAAGGTTTCCATTTCTTTTTGAATATCAATATCCAGGCGGTCAGCCAGTTCAATCAACCACCAGATATTTTCAGCCATTTTATGCTCCAAGGTATAAGGTGTTTCATCATAGTAACGCCCCTGCTTGGTCATAATCAGACGGTTCATGTTGCCAATATCATTGGTCAACAAGTCTTTATTTTAAGTTGTTGAGCTGAAACAGTCTATCCCCAGACTGTTTCACTCCTCAATGGACCACTCTTTGTCGTGGTGCTTGACTTCCAACTCTCTGTAAGCCTTGCGAATGGCTAGGCAACGGTCAATCGTTTCTTGTGGAATGCTGGTCAACTTCATCTCCTTGTTTTGTCAAAAAAGAAAATACGACGCCCTCACAAAAGGACGTCGCAACGTGGTTCCACCTTCATTCGCAGTCACGCAAAAAAGCCCGACTACCTTAGATTGGCGATAAGGGAACCACCCTTTTATGTTTGCATAAAATCATACCGAGTAGTGTCAATCCTATCCTCTATGTGCTTGCACCCACCGCACACTCTCTCAAAGATTTCCTAGAATTGATAAGTCTCTAAAAGCTATTATAACAGGATTTCCTGATTTTTCAAGGATTTTTCCTCATTTTCTTTCTTAGAGAAAATAGCAGAGCTCCTACCCCATTTCCAATCAGAGCACATAAGGTGTAGACAATCTGATAGAGAATAATCCATTCCTTAAAGAAAAAGATGGTTACAGGATAAAGCAGTAAAACCAAGGCAAGAAGGCTAGGAGAAAAACCGTGAAAAAATCCATAAAGAAGACCTGTTAGGAATAGTACAATGGGAGTATAGAGCAATATATTCCCGACCACCAGTTCCTTAGAAAGCATGGTGTCACTAATCAGATGAAAGGCAATCAGATAAATACCTGCATACATGGACAGAATAATAAGAGTTGCCAAAACCAGATTCTTCCAACTCTCTTTCCGAAGCTTTTCCATTTGAAACCTCCAAATTAATCAAAGAAATTCCGGATTGATTTTACTTGTTCGACTGATTTTTTCAATATTTTTGCTGTTGTGTCTGTTGATTTAACTACTACTTTTTGCGGTAGGTAAATAGCCTCTTTTATCAATGCTTCTGCTACGCTATCTTGATTCGTATGTTCTTTTCTAAAATCATACGAAATCTTCAAATCTAGATAATATTCAAAAACCTTGCGCCCAAAATTCGTAGAAGAAATCTCATAGAGCTTCTTATCAAGCACATACGGATTCATTGGTGGCGTAGCAACAATCGCCTCAACGACGGCATCTGCCAACTCCTGTTCTCGAACGAAGAGTGTCCCAAACATCTTATCTGTTACAACATTTTTTAAGTAGGGATTGCTATGCGCCAAAATAGGAGTTCCAGAAGCTAAGCTTTCTAAGAAAGTTAGTCCCTGTGTTTCACTGGTCGAAGCAGAAATAAAGAAATCCGCAGCTTTATAATAAAGTGCTGTATCACTTGGTGCAATCATTCCCGTCAACTGGACGTGTTCATCTAGATTAAGCTCCGCTATCATTTCCTGAAGATCATCTGTATAAGGTCCACCTCCGACAATGACCAACTTCACCTTTGGATTTTCCAGCAAAATTTTTGGCATTGCCTGAACGATTGCTTGGATATTCTTCTCGTGAGAAATCCTAGATAGACTTAGCAACATCGTTTCATCACTAGCAATTCCTAGCTGTTCCCGCAACTCATCTGTTTCATCCTTGCCAATTTCTGGTCTATCAAACTTTGCCAAGTCAATTCCTGTCGGAATTACTCGTTTAGAAATCGGAACGTTGTAACTCATTAACAGATCTTCAACAATCTCACTAGGACAAATTACCCCATCCAAATCTTTTAAAAATGCCCGTACTAAATATTTAACCATCCCGGGACGAATAATCCTACCCTTGGCAATATAGTGTACGTAGTCTTCATACTGGGTGTGATAAGTATGTACCACCGGAATATCAAGTTCCTTGGCAATCATTTTCCCCAAAATCCCCAAAGAAAACTCTGTATGAGTATGAATAATATCTAGTTTATAGCGACTTGCAATTTTTAAGGCATCTGTAAAACCTGCGTAGGCCACTCGACGATCTTTAAAGGCAAAAAAAGGTACGCTAGGAATTCGGATAATGTCCCAATCTTCGTAGCGATTCACATCCTCATCTGTCGTCGTAAAAATAAATACCGTATGTCCCAATTTCTCCAACTCTGTCTTAAGAGTCCGAATCGAAGTCGCGACTCCTGAAACCTGTGGAAAATAGGTATCTGTAAACAATCCAATCCGCATTTACATCTCCAATACTTGTCGATAGGCATCCACCAATTGGTGGGAAACATTGTCAATCGAGCGACTAACCGCAACCTGGTAGCCCGCCTCACGTTTATCAACCTGCTTGTCTAAGATTTTCTGAATAGAATCGACAAAATCATCCACTGTATGTCCCAATTCGGCAACGTTTTCGTCAATCCAACCATCGTAAACTGGAATATCTCTTAGAACAACATGCTGATGACTAGCAAGAGCTTCCAGAACAACAATCCCTTCTGTTTCCTCATACGATGGGAAGAAAAAGGCATCCGCTCCGCTCATTGCACCTTGAAAAACAGCACCTTTAAAATAACCTGGAAACTCGACATTCGCTGGATGATCTCCCTCAACAATTTTTCTAATATATGACGGAATCAGCCATTTATTGATTGAACCGAGCCAAATGAAGCGGACATGCGGCATCTTTTCGGCTACCTTGACAAAGTCTTCAATTCCTTTACGTCGGAAGTAAAGTCCTGCACAGACAACAACTGGCTGACCTTCTTCAATTTTAAAATGCTCTCGAAAGATTGCTTCCTTACGTTCATCCTTCTTATATTTATCTAAATCAATACCATTCGAAACGGCTATAATTGGCGTTGTCACACCGTAAGACTGGATGAGTTTTTTTGAATACTCTGAAGGAGTGATAACAAAGTCTGCCTTTTGGTACATGCTTGCTAGATATTTCCCTACAAAAGGAGCTAGGGTATTCGAACCGATAAAGGAATTTTGAAAATCTTCCTTCGTGGAATGTCCATGCATGATTACCTTTTTTCCACTCCGTTTGGCTGCATGTAGCAATAACCAGGAGCGTGGACCGTAGGTATTGATATGAATGACATCATAATCTCCCAGCAGGTCTGTTGTATAAGGAATACCTGCCATATCTAGCGCTTCCATCTGGTGTTGAAGTGCCCGGCCAATTCCTGATTTCTCTAAAACAGTTTTACCTTCTAAATACAATAGTACTTTCATAATACCATTATAGCCCTTTTTTACATTTTTTCATATTTTAAACTGTATTCTATCAAAAAAAATTAGCCAGTCGAAACTAGCTAATTTTTCTTCTTTTCAGAGAATTACTCCTCTTCCTCCTCCTTATTCTGTCTGCGTCGCTTATACAAACCGCCAAGAAGGAGGCTTGTTCCAAGGATTCCTGCCCAAGCTGATGATTGTTCACCAGTATTCGGTAATGCACCTTGTCTACGCGGATCTTGAGAGTGGCGAGGAGGGGTTGATTCCGACTCGGAGATGGACTCAGATACAGATTCTGAAATCGATTCGCTAACTGACTCAGAGATAGACTCGCTAACCGACTCTGAAATTGACTCAGAGACTGATTCTGAAATTGATTCGCTAACTGACTCGGAGAGGGATTCTGAAATTGACTCAGATGTAGATTCTGAAATCGACTCACTTACTGACTCTGAAAGAGATTCAGATACGGATTCGGAAATCGATTCGCTGACTGACTCTGAGATGGACTCAGAAACTGATTCGGAAATTGACTCGCTGACTGATTCGGAGATAGACTCAGAGACTGATTCCGAAATAGATTCGCTGACTGACTCGGAGATAGACTCAGATGTAGATTCTGAAATCGACTCGCTTACCGATTCAGAGATAGACTCAGATGTAGATTCTGAAATCGACTCGCTTACTGACTCGGAGATGGACTCAGAGACTGATTCTGAAATTGACTCACTCACTGATTCTGAGATAGATTCAGATGTAGATTCCGAAATAGATTCGCTGACTGACTCTGAGATAGACTCAGATGTGGATTCTGAAATAGATTCGCTAACTGATTCTGAAATTGACTCAGATGTAGATTCCGAAATAGATTCGCTCACTGACTCGGAGATAGACTCAGATGTGGATTCTGAAATCGACTCGCTAACTGACTCTGAAATTGACTCAGATGTAGATTCTGAAATAGATTCGCTTACTGACTCGGAGATGGACTCGGAAACTGATTCTGAAATTGATTCGCTCACTGACTCGGAAATGGATTCTGAAATTGACTCGCTGACCGATTCTGAGACGGATTCTGAAATCGACTCGCTGACCGATTCTGAGACGGATTCTGAAATCGACTCGCTGACTGACTCGGAAATTGACTCAGAGACGGATTCGGAAATCGATTCGCTGACTGACTCTGAGATAGATTCTGATGTAGATTCCGAAATAGATTCGCTAACTGACTCTGAGATAGACTCACTAACTGATTCTGAAAGGGACTCAGAGGTAGATTCGGAAATCGACTCGCTGACCGACTCAGAGATAGATTCTGATACGGATTCGGAAATCGATTCGCTGACTGACTCTGAGATGGACTCAGAAACTGATTCGGAAATTGACTCGCTGACTGATTCGGAGATAGACTCAGAGACTGATTCCGAAATAGATTCGCTTACTGATTCTGAGATAGATTCTGAGACTGATTCGGAAATTGACTCGCTGACTGATTCGGAGATAGACTCAGAGACTGATTCCGAAATAGATTCGCTTACTGACTCGGAGATAGACTCAGAGGTAGATTCTGAAATCGACTCGCTGACCGATTCAGAGATAGACTCAGAGGTAGATTCAGAAATAGATTCGCTGACCGACTCGGAGAGGGATTCAGATGTGGATTCAGAAATCGACTCGCTGACCGATTCGGAAATGGATTCTGAGACGGATTCTGAAATTGATTCGCTAACTGACTCGGAGAGGGATTCTGAGACGGACTCAGAAATCGACTCGCTGACTGACTCGGAAATTGACTCAGAGACGGATTCGGAAATGGATTCACTTACTGACTCGGAGATAGATTCTGAGACGGATTCGGAAATCGATTCGCTCACTGACTCTGAGATAGATTCTGAGACTGATTCGGAAATGGATTCACTCACTGACTCTGAAATTGACTCAGAGGTAGATTCAGAGACTGATTCGGAAATAGATTCACTTACTGACTCTGAGATAGATTCAGAGACTGATTCGGAAATTGACTCGCTAACCGACTCTGAAATTGACTCAGATGTAGATTCAGAAATAGATTCGCTGACTGACTCGGAGATGGACTCAGATACAGATTCTGAAATTGATTCGCTCACTGACTCTGAAAGAGATTCAGATGTGGATTCCGAAATAGATTCGCTAACTGACTCGGAGATAGACTCAGATGTAGATTCTGAAATTGACTCACTTACTGACTCGGAGATAGACTCAGAAACTGATTCTGAAATTGACTCAGATGTAGATTCTGAAATAGATTCGCTTACTGACTCGGAGATGGACTCGGAAACTGATTCTGAAATTGATTCGCTCACTGACTCGGAAATGGATTCTGAAATTGACTCGCTGACCGATTCTGAGACGGATTCTGAAATCGACTCGCTGACTGATTCTGAAATTGATTCAGATGTAGATTCAGAAATAGATTCGCTCACTGACTCTGAGATAGACTCGCTGACTGATTCTGAAAGAGACTCAGATGTAGATTCTGAAATCGACTCACTTACTGACTCGGAAATTGATTCTGATACGGATTCGGAAATTGATTCGCTAACTGACTCGGAGATAGACTCAGATACGGATTCTGAAATTGACTCGCTGACCGACTCTGAAATTGACTCAGATACAGATTCGGAAATGGATTCTGATACTGACTCTGAGATGGATTCTGATACGGATTCTGAAATCGACTCGCTTACCGATTCAGAGATAGATTCTGAGACGGATTCGGAAATGGATTCAGATGTAGATTCCGAAATAGATTCGCTAACTGACTCGGAGATGGATTCTGATACAGATTCTGAAAGAGACTCGCTGACTGACTCGGAGATGGACTCAGATACAGACTCGGAGATGGACTCAGATACAGATTCGGAAATTGACTCGCTGACTGACTCGGAGATGGACTCAGAAACTGATTCTGAAATCGACTCGCTGACTGACTCGGAGATAGATTCAGAGACGGATTCTGAAATCGATTCAGATGTAGATTCCGAAATAGATTCGCTAACTGACTCGGAGATAGATTCTGATACAGATTCTGAAAGAGACTCACTTACTGACTCGGAGATGGACTCAGAAACTGATTCTGAAATCGACTCGCTTACCGATTCTGAAAGGGACTCAGATGTAGATTCAGAAATTGACTCGCTGACTGATTCTGAGATGGATTCAGATGTGGATTCTGAAATCGATTCGCTAACTGATTCTGAAATGGACTCAGATACGGATTCTGAAATTGATTCACTTACTGACTCTGAGATGGATTCAGATACAGATTCTGAAATCGATTCGCTAACTGACTCGGAGATAGATTCTGATGTAGATTCCAAAATGGATTCGCTAACTGACTCTGAGATAGACTCGCTAACTGATTCTGAAATTGACTCAGATGTAGATTCAGAAATAGACTCGCTGACTGACTCTGAGATGGATTCAGAGACGGATTCGGAAATTGATTCAGATGTAGATTCAGAAATCGATTCGCTAACTGACTCGGAGATAGATTCAGATGTAGATTCAGAAATCGATTCGCTGACTGACTCTGAAATTGACTCAGATGTAGATTCTGAAATGGATTCACTCACTGACTCTGAAATAGATTCAGATGTGGATTCTGAAATTGATTCGCTGACTGACTCGGAGATAGACTCAGATGTAGATTCAGAGATTGACTCGCTGACCGACTCTGAGATGGACTCAGATACAGATTCTGAAATTGATTCGCTGACTGATTCTGAGATGGATTCAGATGTAGATTCCGAAATGGATTCGCTGACTGATTCGGAAATAGACTCACTTACTGACTCGGAGATAGACTCAGATACGGATTCTGAAATCGACTCGCTGACCGATTCAGAGATAGATTCAGATACGGATTCTGAAATGGATTCGCTGACTGACTCGGAAATGGATTCAGATGTGGATTCTGAAATCGACTCGCTGACTGACTCGGAGATAGATTCTGATACAGATTCTGAAATCGACTCGCTGACTGACTCGGAAATAGACTCAGATACGGATTCTGAAATTGACTCACTTACTGACTCGGAAATGGATTCGCTTACCGACTCGGAGATAGACTCACTGACTGATTCCGAAACAGACTCGCTTACCGATTCTACAACTGACTCTGAGATCGACTCACTGACTGATTCAGAAACAGATTCAACAACTGATTCGGAAATCGATTCTGAAATAGAGCTTGAAACAGACTCACTACTGGACTCCGATATAGACTGTCGGACCGACTCACTGCTAGATTCACTAGTTGATTTAGCGATAGATTCTGATTCTGAGTTGGAAATTGACTCTGACATTGACTCAAAGGTAGACTCACTAATCGAGGTAGATATTGATTCAGAAGTGGATAGCGAAATGGAAGTCGAATTGTATTCTCCCCTGGCAATTGCAGCATTAGCAAACATGTAATTTGTGTTAGTCCACTGACTTCCAGTATTCATCGCACTATTTGCATAAGTTGTTTCAGTTGAAATATTCTTTGTTGAATTGACATCGACTCGGCTGCTAACGACAATTATCAACGGTGAATTTGTATATCCACCAATATTCAACCGTAAGGATTGACCATTTGTGCCAAAACTGGAGGTTATCCTATTTGAAGCATCTGCATAGTTTGAAAAATCCCCCTCCATACTATCAATAAACTGTCCTTGTGGCACACTATAGGCACGGATAGTAGTTGTTGCCGCTGAAAAACTGGATGCTCCTTTGGAAACAATCTGCAAAATTTCATTGTAGTTATTATTATTCCTTCCGTTCTCGTTTAGATAGATAACATGGTCATAAGTCCCGTTTGTTAGATTAATATTGGTCAAATACGCCCGGAGAGAATAGGCACCATCTGATCGAGAAACTGGATCTGAATAGCGAATATAAGAAGACTGCGTCGCTTGATGTTGATTATTCAAAGTAATCGTAAACTGCTGACTTCCTTCACTCTGTACAACTTTCTGGTCCACAAATACCGAAAGATTAATATTTCCAGTAACAGATTGTAAATCATCAACATTAGAATTTAGAGTATAGGTAATTGTACGAGCATCATGATTCCAAACCCCTGTCGCAATAACTTTTCCATCTACCACAATATTTGGAATTTTTACGTCGGCCGGTACCCCGCTACCTGACAGATTCAAATTTTGAGATAACGTTACTGTGAATTGATCTCCAGCTTTAGCTAAATCATTGACAGAAAATTGAATCGTGGCACGAAGTTGTCCCCCCGATAAGCCCATTGGTTCAACCGTTGAAGGAATTGATAATGAAACAGTTCCTGATGTAATGACTTCTTGATTGGTCAACCTTCTAAAACCACTACCGACACTTGCCGAATAAGTCCGAAACTCTTCAGCCAAACGTGTCAAATTGATTGCATCCTGACCATACTCCAAGGCTGCTTTATCTAATTCCTCTTGTGTCCGACTCTTATCTTGTAATAGTTGTTCAGCTAGTTTTAACTTTTCTTCTAAGCGAGTTCGTGCCTCCAGGTAATCTTTATAAGCCTGAGAATCTGCCTGTTCACCGGGGTCAACCAATTCCGTAAGCGCCGCTTTCATCGAAGCTATTATAGCCTCTAATCGACTATTATCCCTTGCAAGAGGAACAGTTTCCTCCTCCGATATTGATTCTTCAACAGTCTCCTCCACTACCTCTTCTATAACAGGTTCTGTACTTTCTGAAACACTATGCTCACCATCAATAGATGCGGGCTCAGCATTCTCCGATACAACCGTATTCATTGTGACTTCATCAGTCATTGCCAGTGCTGTTTCTTCTGTGTACTCTGAAGCATATACGACATCCTCAGTCACAGCTTGCTCTATCGCTACACCGCTCAATAACGCTCCTATAGATACGATTCCCTTAACCATTGATGGACTTGAAATTCTTACATCATCCAAATCTCTTGTCAATTTTCTTTTGCGAACAAGACGTGTTACTCTGCGTAGCCACTTCTTTTTTACCTTATGAAGGCGCACCTTTGTCTCGCTGATTAGTTCAACAGTTCGCCCACCATCTTCACCTGTTCCCATAGAAATACCTCCTTTTATTATATTGTTTTTTGGACTATTATTAGTTTAACATTGTGATTTTATTTTAGAAAGGAAATATATGCAAAAATATCTGTTTTTACTCTGTTTTTTTTGTACTGAAAATCTATACATGTTTATTGTAGTCATAAAACAATGAGCAAAATGTATCATCTAATAAGAGAAAATCTCTTACAAATTAGTTCATTTACCTGAGCACATCTTTAATTGTTATAAATCCATTGAAAATCAAATAAGCTCCCTCTATTCGTATCGATACCAACACATAATAACAAGTAAATAAAGGAATTACTTCCACCAACATCCCCATCACCCCCTATTAATTGAGCATAAAAAAGAGAGAGAATACAAGTACTCTCTCTACTATTTATTTAATACAACATGGTCGATAAATTCTATAAGTCAAAGTCGATTCGAAAACGCATAGTACTATCACCCACTACTGTGAAACTATAATTAAAACCGTGTTTGTCCAAAACTTGCTTCACTAAATACAAGCCAATCCCAGTCCCCCCATCTTGCTTAGCACGACTATAATCCGGTCTATAGAAAGGAAGGAATAATTTCTCTATCTCTTCTTCAGGTAAAATATGAGCCACTTCATTATCTACAATAAACGTCCCTTGTTTACAAATCAGATTAATCTCTCCTCCTGAACGACTATATCGGAACGCATTATCAATAATATTCTTTAAAGCCTTCATCAGCAAGACGCGATCACCTTTTATAGCTGTCGGAGAAAATATAGTTGAGAATTGATACTGATTAACAATCGCTAGGGCATTATAACTTGCCATTGATTCCTGAAGTACTTCATCTAGTTGGAAAATCTCTTCCTGATTTCGAGTAGAAATTTCCATGTTAGTTGCATCTAAGATGGAATGTACTAACTCGGATTGATTTTGTAAAATTGTACGACATTTTTTCAAATAAAGGTCATGGTTTTTAAATTCTCCTACATTATAAATCATTCCCTCTACGAGTCCCATCATACTAGCAATTGGAGTCTTTAATTCATGAGAAGTCATCCGAAGAAATTCTGATTTTTCTCGTTCTCTATTCTGTGCCTGTTTCGTCTCCATTCTCAACTCTTCAATACTCATTAACAGTTTAGAGTAGAGACGATTCACATCCTGAGCCAAAACAGAAATTTCATCTTGGCCAATAACTTGACATTCAATCCCGCTTTCCAAACTTTGCATCTTGCGTGCAGTCTCTGAAATCAAAGCAATTCGTCGAGTAGACAATTTACTATAAATGGCTCCCACAATCAGTGCCAGAATAACAATTAAGATCATCACGAAAGGATAGAGGGTCAAGAGTGATTGACTGACTTGTGAAAGACCAGTAAAGCCATATTCCGCCATCAATATATAGGGCGAATTTTCTTTGGAAACAAGCGTTGTCGACCATGACCCCACTTCATCATAGGAGCTAAGATTTTTATAATTGGGATGTCTCCCCTGATCATCAGTTATCAATTCTTCTCTTGGCCAGAGTCGTTCACCATTACTATCAAAAAGACTATACAATAGATCTGGACGATTCAAATCATACTTTTCAATATTGGTCAGAATATCTTCGTTCGATTGACCATCCAAATTAACCATAACAGTATTAAAATTATCTCGTAATTCTTGACGTCTCTGCTGATTATAATAAATCGGCATAGCAAAATAAAGTAGGGCAACGAGAATGAGGGATGTAACTGAAATTAGGGAGGTAACGATAATAAATTGTCTACGGGCAAGTTTCATCTAACCCTCTTCAATTTGGTAACCACGACCAACTACCGTTTTTAAGTGTAAGCTAGGCAACTTTTTACGAATATTTTTAATATGATTATCTAACACACGACTATCCAATTCTGTATACCCCCAAATTCCCATCATTAGATTATCTCGACTCACAATATTACCTTTTCTTTTTGCCAAGTAGAGGAAGACCTCATACTCTTTCTTCGTTAACTGTACTTCCTGCTCCCCTACATGAACATAGCCAGCCTGTTGATCAATAAGTATATCCCCTATTCGTATAGTCTCATCCACATGTTTTACTTTTAAAATATTTTCAATTCTCTTCATTAAAACAAGAGGTGAAAACGGCTTTGTCACAAAATCACTTATATCCTGATTAAAGCTAATTAATTGAGTATACTCATCACTTAAAGCAGTCAAAACCAATACTGGAACAGATGAAATTTTCCGAACTGCTGTCAATAACTCCAATCCTGTCATCGTCGGCACCATAATATCCAAAATAAGCAGATCAAATTCCATTTTCTGGATTTCTTCTAATGCCTGTCCACCATCAAATAGAGGTAAAACATCGTGACCACTATCTCTTAAAAATTCACAGACTACCTGATTAATAACTAAATCATCTTCTAATACTAAAATTTTTGCCATGTGCTCTCCTTCCATTTTTATAAAACAATCTAGCAATTCTAACAATTAGGTAGCCTGCAATGGCAAAACTCCTAATTCTTAGCGAAAATGATTACATGCCCGCAAACGTTCGTTCGCAAGCCTACTCGCTATCTATTTTTATCGGAAACAAAATAAAGCCTCTGCAAGAACTCAAAACTGTACAGAGGTAAATAATGTAAAAATTCCACCTCATATCACTAAGCTTACGAAACAAAAGTTCGTGTCGTCCAACTTTTTGTTCATACAGCTTGTTTTCGTTAAAAATAGATTAACGAACATGTCAAGGTGACTAGTGGAATCAATAAAATATCTTGCTCAAAAATTAAAACATTGTAAGAAAACTAATGAAAGAACAAGTCTTCTACTTTCAAATATGTTCCAATCATTGAGCTGTCATTCAAACAATCTAACTGTCCCCCCGAACAGCCTCTATAAAATATCACAATTGCTTGGTAAAAACGAAGGTCTCATCAGATGAATTCGCTACAAAAGTAAGTAATCTTGATCTCTGTGATTCCAAATGCAAAATATATTCATTTTAGCAAAGATATTATATATATAATCCCAAAAAAATTCAACTAATCTGTTCAAAAATATTTTTATCAATCAAACATAGTCTATTTCCCGTGTAATATCAACAGAGTTTATGTTGAAATATGTTGATATTTTTTCAAAAAACAGAAAAAAAATACATTAAACACGGTTTTTTGGTAGATTTTTTTGATATTATTATAAAGCAAGTGTGATCGGAATAATTTGAATATCAACCTAGCCATTCACTTTTTAGTATATGCTAGATTTGATTGGTCTTATATATTTATAGTTGCATTTAGCAAACTATTTTCCCCCAAAAATATACGACCATTTTTTCAAAAATATGTTGTAAATCCTCCCCCAGGTAATATACAACTCGTTTAATCACTTGCTTGGTAAAAAGAGAGAGCAATCACGTTAACTGTGACTGCTCTTTTATTTTTATATAGATTAGAGTATTCCTTAGTTTATAAAAATAGCACTCACAGTAGATGAAGTGCTATTTTCATTTATCACTTAGTTGATTTCCGTACTTTGATTCCGTGGTTAAGAACTACCTCACGGTTTTCCAACTCTTCCTTGTGCATGATTTTGGTGAGCATGCGCATAGCAATTGCACCAATATCGTATAGCGGCTGATTGATAGAGGTCAGGTTTGGACGGGTAAACTTGGTCACTAGGGAATCATCACTTGTAATGATTTCAAAGTCTTCTGGAACCTTGATGCCCATATCACTGACACCATTCAATAGACCAGCAGCAATCTCATCTTCTGCAACATAAGCTGCAGTTGCTCCG
The DNA here is from genome assembly GCF_044427155.1 of Streptococcus sp. 2022WUSS083. Lineage (NCBI taxonomy): Bacteria > Bacillati > Bacillota > Bacilli > Lactobacillales > Streptococcaceae > Streptococcus > Streptococcus sp. 2022WUSS083. The sequence goes on from NZ_JAOTGK010000004.1 coordinate 252,293, forward strand.
GCATTCAAAATACGTTCTGCTAGAGCGTAGCCTTCCTCGTATTTATACTTGGATTCAAAAACCAATCCTTCGTTAAACTCGATTCCGTTGTCCTTCAAGCCTTGTTTGTAGCCTGCAAAACGAACTTTACCATTGATGTCATCTACAAGCGGCCCTGATACAAAGGCAATTTTCTTGTTGTTCTTAGCTAATAGATTGACTGCATCAACACTAGCGGCAGCGTAGTCAATATTGACACTAGGTAATTGGTGCTCCAAGTCCACGGTACCAGCTAAAACAATCGGTGTACGTGAGCGTGAAAACTCTGCACGAATCTTGTCTGTCAAATGATAGCCCATGAAAATGATTCCGTCCACCTGTTTTGAGAACAGGGTATTTACCACATTGATTTCTTTCTCATCATTTTCATCACTGTTTGCTAGGACGATATTGTATTTGTACATATCGGCAATATCATCGATACCTTTGGCCAAGGTTGCAAAATAAGCATTAGCAATGTTTGGAATCACAACCCCCACAGTGGTAGTCTTCTTGCTGGCCAATCCACGTGCAACAGCATTTGGACGATAATCCAAACGGTCGATGACTTCTAATACTTTTTTACGAGTATTTTCCTTTACGTTTTTATTCCCGTTCACCACGCGCGATACTGTCGCCATGGATACACCTGCTTCGCGGGCAACGTCATAAATCGTTACCGTATCGTCAGTGTTTAACATACGTTATGTACTCCCTTTCAATAGTTCTAGTTCTATGAAAATTACGCTTTCACTCAAGTATAGTGTATCACTTTTTGAAACCACTTTCAAGAGAAAAACACCATTTTTTTGATAATACTTGCAATTTTTTTCATTTTTTGGAACAATAGTCTATATAATAAACGAAACTTTCACTTTTTTTACCACTACATGCTAGAAAGGTCTCCACTATGTCAAAATTACATCATGTTAAATCCTACTTAGAAGCCAACAAAATGGACTTGGCCATCTTCTCTGATCCAGTTAGCATCTATTATCTGACTGGCTATCATAGCGATCCTCATGAGCGCCACATGATGCTCTTTGTTATGCCTGACCACGACTCACTACTCTTTCTCCCTGCCTTGGATGTAGAACGTGCAGTTGCGACTGTTGACTTTCCTGTAGCCGGCTATATGGACTCAGAAAATCCATGGCAGATTATCAAGAGCAAATTGCCACAAAAATCTTTCTCAGCAATCGGTGCAGAATTTGATAATTTGAATTTAACCCGCTACCATGGTCTTCAGTCTATCTTTAGCCAACCATTTTCAGACATTACACCTCTGATTAATACTATGAAATTGATCAAATCTCGTGATGAAATTGAAAAAATGCTGGTTGCTGGAGAGTTTGCGGATAAGGCTATGCAGGTTGGGTTTAACAATATCTCACTCAACGTAACCGAAACGGATATTATTGCTCAGATTGAATTTGAAATGAAAAAGCAGGGTATCTCAAAAATGAGTTTTGAGACCATGGTCTTAACAGGCAACAATGCCGCAAATCCACATGGTATTCCCTCAACAAACAAAATCGAGAACAACGCTCTGCTATTGTTCGACCTAGGCGTGGAAGCTTTGGGCTATACGTCTGATATGACACGGACTGTCGCTGTCGGTAAACCTGATCAGTTTAAAAAAGATATTTACAACTTGACTCTGGAGGCTCACATGGCGGCTGTCAATATGATTAAGCCTGGTGTGACTGCTGGCGAGATTGACTATGCCGCTCGCTCTGTGATTGAAAAAGCAGGTTATGGCGAGTACTTCAACCACCGACTCGGTCACGGTTTGGGAATGAGTGTCCATGAATTCCCATCGATTATGGAAGGCAATGATTTGGTCATCGAAGAAGGTATGTGTTTCTCTGTCGAGCCTGGTATTTACATCCCTGGAAAAGTTGGTGTTCGTATCGAGGATTGTGGTTACGTTACCAAAAATGGCTTTGAAGTCTTTACAAAAACACCAAAAGAACTTTTGTATTTTGAAGGGTAACCCCCTTCTTTTTTATGCTGTATACTCTTGAATAGCATCTCCACACCTCCAATTAATTATTTAAAATCACATCGTGCTATCCGTTAAAAAACTTTCCAATCTCTTATATACAAAAGTAGCTAGTACAAATTGTACTAGCTACTTTTATATTTTATCGTAAACTCAGACGAACTATTTCTTCTCCTCTTTTTTACGTTTCTTGTACAAACCACCAAGAAGAAGACCCGCTCCAAGCATGCCTGCCCAAGCTGATGACTGTTCACCTGTATTTGGCAACACGCCTTGTCTACGCGGAGTTTGAGACTGACGAGACGGAGTTGATTCTGACTCTGAAATTGATTCAGATACTGATTCGGAAATTGATTCACTCACTGACTCAGAGATAGACTCGCTAACTGATTCTGAAATTGACTCAGATACGGATTCTGAAATCGATTCGCTTACCGATTCAGAAATCGACTCGATGACTGACTCGGAGAGGGACTCAGAAACTGATTCTGAAATTGATTCAGATGTAGATTCCGAAATAGATTCGCTCACTGACTCGGAAATTGACTCAGATGTAGATTCAGAAATAGATTCGCTGACCGACTCTGAGATAGACTCAGATACTGATTCTGAAATAGATTCAGAGACTGATTCGGAAATTGATTCGCTGACTGACTCGGAAAGGGATTCTGAAAGCGATTCGCTCACTGACTCTGAGAGGGATTCTGAGACTGATTCGGAAATTGATTCACTTACCGACTCTGAGATAGATTCAGATACAGATTCAGAAATCGACTCGCTGACTGACTCGGAGAGAGATTCTGAAGTTGATTCAGAAATTGACTCACTTACTGACTCTGAGATTGACTCAGATACGGATTCTGAAATCGACTCACTTACTGACTCGGAAATTGACTCAGATGTAGATTCTGAAATCGATTCACTTACTGACTCGGAGATAGATTCTGAGACTGATTCGGAAATTGATTCACTTACTGACTCGGAAATTGACTCAGAGACGGATTCTGAAATGGACTCGCTGACTGACTCGGAAAGGGACTCAGATACAGATTCTGAAATTGATTCGCTGACTGACTCTGAAAGAGATTCAGATGTGGATTCAGAAATCGACTCGCTGACTGACTCGGAAAGGGACTCAGATACAGATTCTGAAATTGATTCGCTGACTGACTCTGAAAGAGATTCAGATGTGGATTCAGAAATCGACTCGCTGACTGACTCGGAGATGGATTCTGATACCGATTCTGAAATAGACTCGCTTACCGATTCAGAGATAGATTCTGAGACGGATTCTGAAATCGATTCGCTGACCGACTCGGAAATGGATTCTGAGACGGATTCGGAAATCGATTCGCTCACTGACTCGGAAAGGGACTCAGATACGGATTCTGAAATAGACTCGCTTACCGACTCGGAGATGGACTCAGATACAGATTCTGAAATAGACTCGCTGACCGATTCAGAGATAGACTCGCTAACTGATTCTGAAAGGGATTCAGATACCGATTCTGAAAGGGACTCACTGACTGACTCAGAGATTGACTCAGATGTAGATTCCGAAATAGATTCAGATACGGATTCCGAAATGGATTCACTTACTGACTCGGAAATTGACTCTGAGACGGATTCGGAAATTGATTCAGATGTAGATTCCGAAATAGATTCGCTAACTGACTCGGAAAGGGACTCAGATGTAGATTCAGAAATAGATTCGCTCACTGACTCGGAGATGGATTCAGAAACTGATTCAGAAAGGGACTCAGAAACTGACTCTGAGATAGACTCGCTGACTGATTCTGAAATTGACTCGCTAACTGACTCGGAGATGGATTCTGATACGGATTCTGAAATTGACTCGCTGACTGACTCGGAGATAGATTCAGATACAGATTCTGAAATTGACTCGCTGACCGATTCAGAGATAGATTCTGAGACAGATTCGGAAATGGATTCGCTCACTGACTCGGAAATGGACTCAGATGTAGATTCCGAAATGGATTCGCTTACCGATTCTGAGACAGACTCAGATGTAGACTCTGAAATTGATTCGCTAACTGACTCGGAAAGGGACTCAGAAACTGATTCTGAAATCGATTCGCTAACTGACTCGGAAATGGATTCACTTACTGATTCTGAAAGGGACTCAGATGTAGATTCTGAAATCGACTCGCTTACCGATTCAGAGATAGATTCAGATGTAGATTCCGAAATGGATTCTGATACCGATTCTGAAAGGGACTCACTTACTGACTCGGAGATAGACTCAGATACGGATTCGGAAATCGATTCGCTGACTGACTCTGAGATGGACTCAGAGACTGATTCGGAAATCGACTCGCTAACTGATTCTGAAAGGGACTCAGATGTAGATTCAGAGATAGATTCAGATACGGATTCGGAAATCGATTCACTTACTGATTCTGAGATAGATTCTGAGACGGATTCGGAAATAGACTCACTTACTGACTCTGAGATAGATTCAGAGATTGATTCAGAGATTGATTCGGAAATCGATTCGCTGACTGACTCAGAAATAGACTCAGATACGGATTCTGAAATTGATTCGCTAACTGACTCGGAGATAGACTCAGAGACTGATTCGGAAAGGGACTCACTCACTGATTCTGAAAGGGACTCACTCACTGATTCTGAAAGGGACTCAGAGACTGATTCAGAAATGGATTCGCTAACTGACTCTGAGATGGACTCAGAGACTGATTCGGAAAGGGACTCACTCACTGATTCTGAGATGGATTCAGATGTAGATTCTGAAATAGATTCGCTGACTGACTCTGAGATGGACTCAGAGACTGATTCGGAAATCGACTCGCTAACTGATTCTGAGATGGATTCACTTACTGATTCTGAGATAGACTCAGATGTAGATTCTGAAATCGATTCACTTACTGACTCTGAGATAGATTCAGAGATGGATTCGGAAATCGATTCGCTGACTGACTCAGAAATAGACTCAGATACGGATTCTGAAATTGACTCACTTACTGACTCGGAAATTGACTCAGATGTAGATTCAGAAATCGACTCGCTGACCGATTCTGAGATAGATTCTGAGACGGATTCAGAAATAGATTCACTAACTGATTCTGAAAGGGACTCAGATGTAGATTCAGAAATCGACTCGCTGACTGACTCGGAGATAGACTCGCTTACCGATTCGGAGATAGATTCTGAGACTGATTCTGAGACTGATTCTGAGATGGATTCTGATACTGATTCAGAAATTGACTCGCTTACCGATTCTGAGATAGATTCACTTACTGACTCGGAGATGGATTCAGATACGGATTCGGAAATCGATTCGCTCACTGACTCCGAGATGGACTCAGAGACTGATTCTGAAATCGACTCGCTAACTGATTCTGAGATGGACTCAGAGATTGACTCTGAAACCGATTCTGATACTGATTCAACAACCGATTCTCGGACTGATTCAGAAATTGACTCGCTTACCGATTCTCGAACTGACTCTGACAATGAGTTTGAAATCGAATTTGAAATAGACTCTGAACTTGAAACTGACTCTGAGTTAGACAGGGACTCAGACTTACTTGCTGACTCTGAATTAGACAGGGACTCGGACTTACTTGCCGATTCTGAGTTTGACAAGGACTCGGACTTACTTGCTGATTCTGAATTGGACAAAGACTCAGACTTGCTTGCTGACTCTGAATTAGACAAGGACTCAGATTTACTTGCTGACTCTGAATTAGACAAGGACTCAGATTTACTTGCTGACTCTGAGTTAGACAGGGACTCAGACTTACTTGCTGACTCTGAATTAGACAAGGACTCAGATTTACTTGTCGACTCTGATGTTGAAATTCTACTCTCACCCTCAGCAATAGCATAGTTCGCAAAGATTGAGTTCTCTGTTGTCCAGATAGCACCTGTCGTATTCGAACTATTAGCGTAAATTGAAGTAACATGAATTTTATCTGTTGCATCAATATCTACAGATGATTTTATAAGAACAAGGAGAGGTGATGCCGTATGGCCATTCATTTGGACTTTGATCGATGAACCGTTCGCTGCATAGGTTACAGTTGTCTTATTCGTCACATCTGTATACTTACTAAAATCGCCTTCCATACTGTCGATAAAGCCACCCACAGGAACGCTATAAACAATAACTTGTGAGTTCTCAGGAGTATAGGTAACTGATGAAGTATCCGTTCGTACAGTCAAGCTATCATTGTAGCGTAGATTCGTGTTCATCCCATTTTCGTTCAAATAAACGACTTGTTCATAGGTTCCAGCTTTTCGATCAATATTTGTGAAAAAGCTCCTAATAGAATACATGCCACCATTTGAAGCAGGATTAGAGTAGACTACATTCTGTGATTTTGATACTGTCTCACCATCTACCGTAACATTAAAAGTTTGTACTCCCTCATTCTGCACAGTTCGTTGATCAACAAATACCGAGAGTTCAATTTGTCCAGAAATATTATTATTATTAGTCACATATTCTGTCATTGTATAGGTAATTGTACGGCTTGCGTAATCCCAAGTTCCTGTTGCGACTATATTTCCATTGACAACAATATTTGGAATAACTGCATCATTAACAACACCATTTCCTGTTGTATTCAAGGTATCAGAAAGGACAATTTTAAATGTATCGCCCGCTTTAGCTGCATCATCAAGTGTAAATTTAATGACTGAGTACATATCTCCGCCATTGGCTCCCATTGGCTCGATTGCCGCGTCAGGAACATTCAATTCAATATCAACATTTGAGAGAACTGAAGTGGAAGCCAATACACGGAAACCAGACCCCTCAACTACTTTCATAGTTGTAAGCTGGGTAATACGACCTGTCAAACTAATAGCTGATTGAGCTGAGGAAGTCGCAAGGCTCGTTACTTGTTCCTGGGTCAATGTTTCATCTATAAGCGCTGCTTCTGCCTTTGTTAAAGCTGCTTCTGCAGTTTCCAAAGCTTTCAAGTACTTAGCATATTTATCTGTAGTTGTATCAACATTTTCTGGAACCGACTTAGCCAGTGCATCTTTCAACGACGCAATTGCTTGTTCTAGTAGGCTTTTATCGACTTTTTCCTCAGTAGCCACACTATTATCACTTTGAGCAACTTCTGAAGTGGCTGTCTCTACTGAGGTGGTTACTGAATCAGTAGACGCAGTAGTTGTTTCACTTGTCGCAGTTCCCACAGTCGGAGTCGTTTCCATAATAACCGTATCCGCCGTTCCAAGCGTTGTATCTGTTGCAACTTCTGATGCCATTGTGGTTTCCTCTGCTCGGACCGTTTCATCCAAAGCTAGACCACCACCTAGAACCGTTCCTGCAGCAATTACTCCTCGTAGGATTTTAGCAGAATCCGAGATTCCCGAATTTACAGCATACTCATCTATCTCTCTTGCAGATCGCTTAAATTTGATAAAGCCAATTTGAGTCATAACAGTACGTACCCAGTGCTTTCCAGCCTTATGCATTTTTACACGGGTTTTACGGCTCGTCTCACTCATATATTTTTGTGTTTTCTTCATTCTTTCCTCGTTCCATTGTTAGACTCTCATCCAGTTTAACTGCTTAACGATCCTGTCGCTTCCCCCAACAATTGTAACTCATAAGATATGAAAGTCTACAAAAATTATTTTCCCCCACATTCACTTCAATGAATGTTTATGTATAAAAATAAAATAGCTTCAACACTAGAGAAAACTCTAATGTTGAAGCATAATAACTAATTCAGAATTTATTCATTCCAATCAGATTAATGCTTAATCTGTTTATTTTTCTTTGCGACGACGTGACGCCACTGCAACTGTACCCAACAAAGCTAAACCTACCAATGCAAGTGCAGATGTGCTTTCACCTGTTTCTGGCAAGATTGCACTTGTCTTAGGTGTTACTTTTGTTGTCTCAGTCACCGGTGTAGTTGACGGAGTTGTTGGTTGGTTAGGTGTTGTTGGAGTAGTAGGTGTTGTAGGTGTTGTTGGCTCCTCATTTTCTTGCTTATAAACGTAAGTTACATGAGTTTCACCTTCAACTACTTTACCTTTTGCATTATTTGGAATACGAGATTCTACAAGAATGTAGCGTTTTCCATTGAATACAATCACTTTTGGACGATTGTCTGAAGTATCGTAGTCTCCGCCCACTGTACCGTTCTCAGTATCAACTACTGGTGTCTTGATAACATTACCATTTTCATCAACATAATGAACAATTACTTTACCTTGTTTTTCAACTACTGGTGGAACAACTGGTGTTTCGACTTTCTCTTTGTACTCGTATGTGATAGTTTGTTCACCTTCTACAACTGTACCGTTGCTTGGGGCATCACCTTCATTTGTACGTGTACGAACAAGCTCGTAAGTCTTACCATCTTTTGTGATAGTAGCTGGTGGAGTGTCACCATAGACTTCATCTACTGGTGTATCGGTTGGTTTAACTGTCTTATCGTCTGCGATTTCAGTTTCTGTTCCTTCGATAACGTAACGAGCTACTACTGAACCTGTCTTAACAACTGGTGTTTCAACTTTAGTATAGATGTAAACTACAGTCTTCTCACCTTCTTCAACTTCACCTGTTGGTGTTGCGCCTGTTTCATCAACTTTAACAAATGTGTAGCCTTCGAAATTACCAACTGTTGTTTCATAGGTTGAACCTACTTCACCATCACGAACGACATCAGTTGTATCTGCAAGAACCTCACCTTTATCAGTGATGTGACGAACAAGGACGCTACCTGTTTTCTTCTCAACTGGATCTGGTGTATCAACAACTTCTTTGTACTCGTATGTGATAGTTTGTTCACCTTCTACAACTGTACCGTTGCTTGGGGCATCGCCTTCATTTGTACGAGTGCGTACAAGTGTATAAGTCTTACCACCAAATGAAATTGTAGTTGGAGGTGTGTCGCCGTATGGCTCATCGACTGGGGTATCGGTTGGTTTAACTGTCTTATCGTCTGCGATTTCAGTCTCTGTTCCTTCGATAACGTAACGAGCTACGACTGAACCTGTCTTAACGACTGGTGTTTCTTCTTTTTCTTTGTACTCGTATGTAATAGTTTGTTCGCCTTCTACAACTGTACCGTTGCTTGGGGCGTCACCTTCATTTGTACGTGTACGAACAAGTTCGTAGGTCTTACCATCTTTTTCGATTGTAGTTGGAGGTGTGTCACCATAAACTTCATCGACTGGGGTATCGGTTGGTTTAACTGTCTTATCGTCTGCGATTTCAGTTTCTGTGCCTTCGATAACGTAACGAGCTACGACTGAACCTGTCTTAACAACTGGGGTTTCTTCTTTTTCTTTGTACTCGTATGTAATAGTTTGTTCGCCTTCTTTAACAACACCGTTTTCTGGGGCGTCACCTTCGTTTGTACGTGTACGAACAAGCTCGTAAGTCTTACCATCTTTTGTGATTGTTGCTGGTGGGGTGTCGCCGTAAGGCTCATCGACTGGTGTATCAGTTGGTTTGACTGACTTATCGTCTGCGATTTCAGTTTCTGTACCCTCGATAACGTAACGAGCTACGACTGAACCTGTCTTAACGACTGGTGTTTCAACTTTTTCTTTGTACTCGTATGTGATGGTTTGTTCGCCTTCTTTAACAACACCGTTTTCTGGGGCGTCACCTTCGTTTGTACGTGTACGAACAAGTTCGTAAGCCTTACCATCTTTTGTGATTGTTGCTGGTGGGGTGTCACCATAGACTTCATCGACCGGTGTATCGGTTGGTTTAACTGTCTTATCGTCTGCGATTTCAGTCTCTGTACCTTCGATAACGTAACGAGCTACGACTGAACCTGTCTTAACAACTGGCGTTTCAACTTTTTCTTTGTACTCGTATGTGATGGTTTGTTCGCCTTCTTTAACAACACCGTTTTCTGGGGCGTCACCTTCGTTTGTACGTGTACGAACAAGTTCGTAGGTCTTACCATCTTTTTCGATTGTTGCTGGTGGGGTGTCACCATATGGCTCATCGACTGGTGTGTCAGTTGGTTTAACTGTCTTATCGTCTGCGATTTCAGTCTCTGTACCCTCGATAACGTAACGAGCTACGACTGAACCTGTCTTAACGACTGGTGTTTCTTCTTTTTCTTTGTACTCGTATGTAATAGTTTGTTCACCTTCTTTAACAACACCGTTTTCTGGGGCATCACCTTCATTTGTACGTGTACGAACAAGTTCGTAAGTCTTACCATCTTTTGTGATTGTTGCTGGTGGGGTGTCACCATAGACTTCATCGACCGGTGTATCGGTTGGTTTAACTGTCTTATCGTCTGCGATTTCAGTTTCTGTACCCTCAATAACGTAACGAGCTACGACTGAACCTGTCTTAACGACTGGTGTTTCAACTTTTTCGTATACGTAAGTAACTGTCTTAGTACCTTCTTCAACAGTTCCTTCTACCGCATCTGAACTTACCAAGTGACCGTCTTCTGTTGTTTCACCAACTGTGTGTGTGCCTGCAGCGACACGTTTGTAAGTCACGCCATCTTTTTCGATTGTTTCTGGATACTCATCCACTGATTCTTTAGTGTTGTAAGTTGAACCAACTTCGCCGTCAGTTGTATCTTTAACAGTTGCCTTCAACTCAAGACCCTCTGTATCAACGTAAGTGATAACAACGTTACCTGTCTTAGGTGCTTCAACTTTTTCTTTGTAGACGTAAGTGATTTTTGTTACACCTTCAACAACTTCACCTGTTACTGGGGCAACACCAAATGTTGTCGTTGTTGCAGTAAGGTTATTGTCTTCACCGACCGTACCAACTGTATAAGTACCTGCAGGAACAAGTTCATACGTTTTACCATCTTTTTCGATAACTGCTGGTTTTTCAGTTGTGCCTGTGATTTGTTCTGCATTATATGCCGTACCTACAGCAGTACCTTCTGGTGAATCAACGTATTGTTTCTGAAGAACATTACCTTCTGTGTCAACGTAATCAACTACAACTGATCCAGTTTTCACTTCTTGGTATACGTAAGTAACTTTCTTCGTACCTTCAGCAACTTCACCTGAAACTGCATCTGTTCCCAAATCTTTAGTTGTTACTGTCAAGTTTCCATCTGTTCCAACAGTACCTACATTGTAGTCACCAGCAGGGACTAATTTGTAAGTCTTACCATCTTTAGTAATCACAGATGGACGCTCTGAAGTGTCTGTTGAAGCTTTTGTACCTGTATCGTTTGCTGTATTGTAAGCAGTACCGATCGATTCGTTAGCAGTATCAACAAACTGAGTACCGATCTTGTTCCCGTCTGTATCAACGTAATCAACGATAACTGAACCTTTCACTTCTTCATATACGTAAGTGATTGATTTAGTACCTTCAGCAACTGTACCAGAAACTGCATCTGTACCGAAGTTAAAGTTTGTACCATTTGCTGCCAAGCTACCGTCAGCTTTTACCGTACCAACTGTTGCAGTTGTATCTTTAGCAACCAACTTGTATGTCTTACCATCTTTGGTAATCACTGCTGGACGCTCTGTTGTTTTATCTGATGCGACTGTACCAGAGTCAGCCGTTGTATCGTAGGCTGTACCTACCGCTTGGTTTGTAGTGTCTTTGAACTCTGTACCGATTACGTTACCTTCAGTATCGACATAGTTAACAACTACTGAACCGTACTTAGTATTACTCAAACGAACTGAGAAACGAAGAAGGTCTGCGTTTGTCGTTGAATTACCTACATCTTCAACTTTTTCTGACCAGAATTTATTCAAACCGTTGACACCATCTCCATAGCTAGTGCTGTTGAAGAATACTGGGTCAGTTTTATAAGTTTCCGTTGGATACTCTGTAAATGGAGTTGATTGATGGAAAAGTTTGAAGGTTACTTGTTTAAATGTACCTACCAATCGGATTGAACCAGTACCAGCCGGTACCAAGTTAGGAAGACGGTAATCCCATAGATACATATCATCGTTTCCAACGACTGCTTTATCATAGGTGTTCTTTTCAGTTACATTAATAGTTGTATCTGTAACTGTCAAGTTTGTTCCTGTTAGTTTTTCAAACTTAACATCAGGTGTGACAAGTTTAAAGTTTGTACTATTAAATGATCCTCTAGCAAGGAATACTTCACCTGTTTTGACATCATCGACAATTGCCTTACCACTACCACCAATACCTGAAAGGTCGATGATTGGGTTAGTTACTTCTTCGCTAAAAGTCAATGTCAACTCAGCATTCTCAACTTCACCACTATAGTTCAGTTTTTCAGAAAGATCCGCAGCTGGAGTTGAAGGTGATGGCTGAAGGTAAATCCCCATCGCTGGAATAGATGCAGGTTCAGGAGTTCCTGCCAACATATCTGGTGTAGCGCTGTAAGCTGCTTGGCTCTCACCAGGCACTAGGTAGCTGACACCAACTTCATTACCATTTGTCGGTGTGATAGTTGCAGTTACAGTTACAGTTGAACCATCTTGTTCAGTAATAGTTGATTCAGCAGTTGTATGTGGTGTGTAGGCCCACGCTGTCATTTGTGGGTTCACATTTGGATTGTCTGATGGAATCGTATCTGTAAATGTCCATTCTCCATTTGCAGAATAAGTTTCCTCCGCTGCATAAACAACTACTTGCGGTGCAACGAAAGATTCCACCGCTGCGCCTGCCATAAATAACGTCGCACCTACAGTAACAGAAGCAAGTCCACGCTTAAATTTGCGCAACGAGAAATACTCCTGCTTCTTGATCATCTTTTTTGATTGATCTTTAAACATATGTCTAAATTCTCCCCTAAATTTTTTGACATCCACCTCATATAATAAAGCGAAAATCTATAAGCTAATTATATATCCTATCATATATTTCGTCAATCAAAATGGCTTAGGATTATTTTGTTTTTTTTGTGTACTTTTTATTAAGAATTAACATTTAATATATTATTTCTTGAACATTTTCTTATAAAAATATCTTTTTGTTCGTTTTTTTGTCTTTTGTATCTATTTTTTCATAGCAGGAGATTTCTACAAACAACTACTATATTTTTGAATATTTATTCTTTTTTTCTTAAACCTCTTCATTATAAACAGATGTAATCGGTTGCTATATTATTTTTTTTAATATTTTAGTGAATAATACTTCCTATTATCTTGAAATATATTCATTTATTTTAACCATACAATTTTTCAATGTTTTTTATAATCCGAACATCATTATTTACACAAAAAACAGATAGAAATCATCTATTGAATAAAACAAACTCCCTACAAATAATAGGGAGTTCTAATAGCATTAAAAATTTCGTCCGTTTTTACCGTAACCGTATTTTTCCATAAAGTCTTGACGGAATTCCAAAAGGTTGTCATCCATGATTGCTTGACGGACATTCTTCATCAAATTAATCAAGAAGTAGAGATTGTGATAACTTGTCAAACGAATACCAAATGTCTCGTCAGCCTTAAGTAAATGGCGGAGATACGCACGTGTATAGTTTTTACATGTGTAGCAATCGCACTCTGGATCTAACGGTGTAAAGTCCTCAGCGAACTGAGCATTTTTCACTACAAGACGTCCACGACTGGTCATACAGGTTCCATTACGCGCAATACGTGTTGGTAATACACAGTCAAACATATCAACCCCACGAATTACGCCATCAATCAAGCTATCTGGTGCTCCAACACCCATGAGGTAGCGTGGTTTATTCTCTGGTAAAAGAGGGGTCGTGAAGTCCAGTACAGCATTCATTTCAGCGTGTGTTTCACCAACAGCCAATCCTCCAATAGAGTAACCTGGAAAATCCATGCTAACCAAATCATGGGCTGATTGGCGACGGAGATCTTCAAAACCAGCACCTTGTACAATACCAAATAAGCCTTGGTCATGCGGACGGCGGTGAGCCTTGAGACCACGTTCTGCCCAACGACTTGTTCTTTCGATGGATTTTTTTACATAGTCATAAGGCTGGTAGAACTGCGGACACTCATCAAAGCTCATCATAATATCAGAGCCAAGATTGTTCTGAATAGAGATAGCTTTTTCAGGTGACAGGAACATCTTACTACCATTGAGATGGTTTTTGAAGGTCACACCTTCTTCTGAGATATTGCGACTATCCGCCAAAGAATAAACCTGGAAACCACCAGAGTCAGTCAGAATCGGTTGATCCCAATTCATAAACTTGTGCAAACCACCTGCACGCGCCACCAATTCGTCACCTGGACGAAGCCACAAATGATAGGTATTGGATAGAATAATTCCTGAACCCATCGCCTCCAATTCTTCAGGCGATATGGTTTTTACCGTTGCCTGAGTTCCAACTGGCATAAACATGGGGGTTGGAAAGGTCCCGTGTGGGGTAATGATTTCGCCCAAACGTGCACCTGTGTGCTTTTCTTTCTTAATCAAGCGATACTTGATTGGAACATCTGTCATGTTTTATTTACCTCCCGCTAGGAAAAACAGTCCTAGGATATTAGTTCTGTATTCACAGTTCAGCTCTTTCATATCATACATAAAAGCACTTTACTGTGAATACAGTTTCTTAATCTTGCATGGTCTAATCCATCAGAATGTCTTAAATGTTCTCGCTTATTTCAGCGATATTTACCTTGTCTTCTACTTAATTTAATAGTAAATAGATAGGCACATCACAACAAACTGACAAATTACCACAGCACCTTCCAGTCTATCAAAAAAAGCCTAGCTTGTCATCTAGAATTATGTTACAATGTTGGGTAAGGAGGTTATGTAGATGTTTACAATTTCTAATATACGTGAGCGGGCTCGCCAAACACTAAACGAGACACCTGGTATCTATCAAGTGGCCGTCATCCCCGTCACTATTTCTGTTATCGTTCAGTTAATTTCTTTCTCTCGCAATAGCCTTGCTGGAGTGTCGGCTGAGGAACTTGCTAGTCCTAGCTACTTTATTTCTACCTCCTTGTTTCCAATATTTTACGGATTGCTATTAGGACTATTGCACTTATCCATTATATGCACTATATTTCATCTTATCAAAGGGGTAAAAACTTCCACATCATTCAAAGATTCCTTGAGCATTTTCAATCATAAAGATTTCTGGAAAATCTTTCGGACCTACATTTTAAAAAGTTTCTTGCTCTTCCTTTGGGGACTCCTGTTTTACCTTGGCATCGGTCTACTTATCGGTGCTGGAACGATGATTACAATTATAGCTGCATCCAGTCAAACCTTGGATCCTAATGCGCTTCCTATGGAAATCCTTGCCATACTGGGGCTAATGGCTATGGGAGGTATCCTACTTATGCTTTTAGGGTTGGCTCTTTATATTCCACAAATCTATACCTACTCACAGGTAGAATATATCTTGTTTGAACAATTGGAACGCGAAGAATATACAAGTGCCTTTTCAATCATTCGGTCTAGTCGAAAGTTGATGAAAGGTTACAAGTTTAAACGCTTTACACTTGATTTATCCTTCATTGGCTGGTTCCTTCTTGTCATTATTACATTTGGCCTGGCTGGTTTATATGTATGGCCGTATCACTATGCTGCACAAATGCACTTCCATGAAGAAATTTTAGATGATCAGGCTAAGAAAATGAGTTACGTATAAAAGTAAGAGCGATATATGCTCTTATTTTTATACACGCTTTTTATGTTGATATTTAAGAAAAAAATATAGTAATAATTGGTACAAACATTTGGATTGTGTTATACTATGACTGAGGAGCGACAAAGGACTATTTTAGCCTGCTTGGTATTGGAGCAGATTTCTTCCTTTCTATTTTTACGCCATGTGTAGTAATTTGTTCCAATTCTAAGCGTTCCTCACTTAGAGTCATCCAGCAGTTCAATGGTTCATTGAGCTGCTTTTTCGATGAAAAAAGTCGGATAAATATACCCGACTTATTCGTATTGTTCTTTCATTTCAAGATATTCAATCTTGATACATTTATTCATGACAATATCGTTACGACCTGCCTGACGCAACAGTTTTTCTGCTTCTTGACTTTCTAAACCAAGTTGAGCCCAGAAAACTTTGGCGTTTGACTGGATAAATTCCTGTGCTACCTCTGGTAAAAATTCACTTCTACGGAAAATATCTACAATATCAATAGGTTGGTCAATCTCTGCTAGACTACTATAGACCAATTCTCCTAAAATAGTCCCACCAGCAGCCTTGGGATTAACTGGAATAATTTTATAGCCCGCTTCCTGCATGAGCTTGGAAACGCGGTAGGCTGCTGTCTCTTCTCGACTAGACAAACCGACCACCGCAATGGTCTTAGCATTTTTCAAATAGTCAAAGATAATGTCCTGACTAGGATTTTGGAAGGAATAAGACATAGAGACCTCCTTTAATGTATATTAAATGTTAGAATCAATAAAAGTTTAATGAATAAAGGTTGCTATAACACAAACTTGTCAGTTTTATCGTCATTTAGTTTTTCTTTTATTACTTCGTTAACTCGCTTTGCCGTACTCCAGTACAGCCTGCAGCTCGTTGCCTACTACTAAAAGTAAACTAAAAGACTATAACTCGTTACTGATTATAGCTTGTCTACCTTGATTATTTTTTAGCAATTTGGTACACGACATCCTTAACTTGCCCGATAACCTTTTTAAGATTGGTCCGATCTTTATCGGTTCCTGGATCTAAGGAATAATAGATTGAACCCACAACCACGGAGTCATCATAAGCAGCTGTTGATTCCATCCGATAAAAAGTCAGACGAGCTAATTTTTGATCTGTTAATAACTGTCGCCCAACCTGCCATTCCTGACCATTGATTGTGACAACCGTCTTTTCACTGAAAGAATGATTTGTTTCAAGCATCCGTGCTTCTAATTCCTCCGGCGTCATATTGCGACCGTCTTCCAATGGAGACTGATTAAAAGCATTGATATTATAGAGTTGGACCATGTAATTGCTGGAACCTTCTTTAACATCATAGACTGCAGCGACGGTCTCATCCTGAGTATTTTCTGCATTAATTGTCCAAGTAGATGGCACATCATAATAACGGAAATATTCCTTGATATTCCCATTTTCATCTTTTTCAGCAACACCATTATTGGCCGCATAAATCTTGTGGCCTTTTTGTGTTTCGTCAGCAGGTGGTGTACTATTAACAGCTACAAGCTCTGCATTTGCTAAAACATTGAACTGTTCGTTCGTAGTATCCTGCTTTTCTTGCAAAATCGGTAAAGTGGTTGAAAACTCTTCCCCTGAGGAAGCTGGTGTTTTCTCTGCCTTCTGCGCTGTTTTTCCACAACCTACGAGCAGAAGACTACATAGACCAATACAAAGAACTATCTTTTTCATGCTCTTCCTTTCTTACTTAGCTTCATACCATGTCGGTCCCTCATTTTCATCCGCAATCAATGGTACAGACAGGCTAATCGCCGCTTCCATGGTCTCTTTTACCATGGCTTTTACCGTTTCTAGCTCTGCCACTGGGACTTCCAAAACAATCTCATCGTGTACTTGCAATAACATACGTGTCGCAAGACCTGCTTCTGTCAAAGCCTTGTCAAGATTAATCATGGCTACTTTGAGAATATCTGCGGCCGAACCTTGAATTGGTGAGTTGATAGCTGTTCGTTCCGCAAAATTACGGACATTGAAATTGCGAGAGTTTATATCTGGTAATTCACGACGGCGTTTGTAAATCGTCTCTACATAACCCTTATCACGTGCCTCACGAACAATGGTTTCCATGTAATTCTTAATTCCTGGGAAGCGTTCAAAATAGGTATCGATATAGGCTTTAGCTTCCTTACGTGTAATCCCCAAGTTATTGGATAGACCGAAATCTGAAATACCATAGACGACACCGAAGTTTACAGCCTTGGCATTCCGACGGTCATTTGGTGTCACATCCTCAGCTTTTTCGATACCGAAGACCCGCATAGCTGTCGAAGTGTGAATATCTGCACCTTGCTGGAAGGCCTCAATCAAATGCTTGTCCTGAGAAATATGAGCCAAGACGCGCAATTCAATCTGTGAATAGTCCGATGCTAAAAGGACACTATTTTCAAGCGATGGCACAAATGCCTTACGAATCAAGCGCCCTTGTTCTAGACGAACAGGAATATTTTGCAAGTTAGGGTCCGTCGAAGATAGACGACCTGTTTGTGTCAAATCCTGTACATAGCGGGTATGGATCTTACCATCTTCTAAAATGGCATCCTGCAAGCCGACTACATAAGTTGATTGAAGCTTGGTAATCTGACGGTATTCCAAGATTTTTGAAACAACTGGTGCAATTGGCGCTAATCGTTCTAAGACATCTACTGCTGTTGAATAGCCTGTCTTGGTTTTCTTGGTATATTCCAACGGTAGTCCCATATCTTCAAAGAGAATGGTCCCAAGCTGCTTAGGCGAATTGATATTAAATTCCTGACCAGCTAGTTCATAGATTTCCTTGGTCAACTGGTCAATCAAAACTTCGTTTTCAGATTGCATAGCTTTGAGAGTCTCAGCTTCCACTTTAATACCAGCAATTTCCATCTTAGCTAAAACATTTGCCAGTGGCAACTCCATGTCAAACAAAAGATCTAATTGCTGATTTTCTTCTAATTTGGTCAACATCGGCTCTTCTGTCTCAATCAAAACCTGAACCTTACGTGCCAAGTGTGGGAAAAAGACCTCGCGTTCAGGCAAGTCTAACTTAGCACCCTTGCCATAAACTGCCTCATCTGGAACAAGACTGGTCTGACCATAGAGGTTGGCAATGGTTGTTAGGGAATTGTCCTCAACGGTGGAAAGCAAGTATTTGGCTAGACGGCTATCGAAAGTAGCTGGAGGTAGCGTAATCTCTTTTCGGTCGAGAAGAACTTTTCCACGCTTAAAATCATAGGTTTTTATGGTTTGGTTTTCTAAAAAGTCACGCAAGACTGGACTATCAAGTAGCTCAGGCCCTCCGACATAGATTTTCTCCTTATCCCCCCAAGCTAAACCAACCAAATCCTCTCGGTGATAATTTTCACCCAAGATTTCAAAATAGAAAAACTGGTCTTGTTTGAGCATAGCGGGGCTGATTTCCGTTACGATTTGGAAATCGAGTACCGCTTCCTCTTGCGAGCTGGTCGTACCTAACTGAGCCCTTAATTGCTTGAAGCCCATATCATCGTAGAATTGTCCTAGCTCTTTTAGCTTTGGACCTTGATAAACAATGTCATCCAGACCAATTTCGATTGGTGCCTGAGTATCAATCGTAGCAAGTGTACGAGATAGGAAGGCCTTCTCCTTATCAGCAATCAGGTTTTCTTTCATCTTAGAAGCCTTCATGCTGTCAATGTTTTCGTAGATACCATCCAAAGAACCAAATTCTGTCAGGAGTTTTAGGCCTGTTTTTTCACCGATTTTGGTCACGCCAGGAATGTTATCGGACTTATCTCCCATTAGAGCCTTGAGGTCAATAAACTGAGTAGGGGTAATGCCCATTTTTTCCATGAGGTAGGCTGGGGTAAATTCTTCGAATTCGGCTACGCCTTTCTTAGAAATCTCGACAACGGTGTTTTCGTCTGTCAGCTGGATCAAGTCCTTATCACCGCTAACAATGGTCACATCGAAAGGAATCTCTGTCCGCTCTGCCATTTTGTCCAAGGTACCGATAATATCGTCTGCCTCGTACTGATCCAGTTCGTAATGCTTGACTCCCATGGCATCCAACATCTGACGGATAAAAGGAAACTGCTCACGGAATTCGTCTGGAGTCTTGGCACGACCTGCCTTATAGTCTGCATACATCTCCGTACGGAAAGTGGTCTTTCCAGCATCAAAAGCTACAAGAATGTGGGTCGGCTCAATCCGCTTCATCATGTGGTCCAGCATGAGATTGAAGCCATAGATAGCATTGGTGTGAAGACCTGTCGGACTCTTAAAACGATCAATTTGATTATAAAGTGCAAAGAAAGCACGGAAGGCTACCGAAGAGCCATCGATTAATAATAATTTATTTTTTTTCATGTCTCTATTATAGCATGGATGGGGGAGTTTTGTGGGACTTAGAGGGCTGGAATAACAGAAAATCCCAGTCAGTGACTAGGATTTCTCTTTTCGATAATAAATGTTCTTTGCGACTACTAAACTATGAGGTTTTTCGTATTCTTGATCCAGGTAAGATTGGTAGGTTCCGGGTGCGATAAATCCACGCATACCAAGTATATCGGTTCCAGCTTGTCCAATCACAGAATCAGCCAGAAGAACGCAATTAGTAGATAGGACGAAATAGGTTTTAAATTTAGACTTTCTAAATTTGAATAATTCCGCATGTATTGCCTCTTTCATTCGGTAGGCATACATTTCGATAGGCTGGCCGTCTGACCGTCTAGAGACCTTTTCTGCACTTGGTTGCCATGGAAGCAGTAAACCTTCTATTTCAGCTAGTCGAGTTTCTACCGCTTTTTCCTGCTCAGAACTCAATGCCAATTGATAGCCCAACATAGTCATTCCTTCTTGATTACAAAAATCAATATAGGCCTGACGCTCAGCTTTAAACAAAACTCCGTCACCAATCGCACCACCCAAACGCTCTGACAGGACATCATATGAACCAAAACCGTAGACCTGCCCTTTGTAACTCAAATCAACATGTCCAACTGCTCCGAACCCTTCTTCTCCAACGTGTACAAAGACTTCTAATGCTGGAAGCTCCGCAATTTCTTTGTGGCGGTTATAGATAGATTGAGCCGTTTGTCCCTTATTATCCGCCAAGTAATCATTGACTTTTTGCAGAGTCATACGAGGAATCAAAGCTGCTAAAAATAAAGGTAGGGGCAAACGGACATGGCGCTTAAGATTTTGTTGCTCAATCGCCTCCTCAAACAAGAAGCCATCACGCAGATTAGTTAGTCCGTACAAGACTAGATACCCTCCGATGACAATTGTTTGAACAACTAGCTGTGTACCTGACACAAATAGGGAAGCTGAACCTAGTAAGGATAACCAAATTCCATCTGTTAAATAGCGAATCCGTGGCTGTACCCCATCTTTTCGATATAGGTAAAAAGTAATGAAATTGATAAGAGCTGTAAAAAGTTGATAAATCCCAACAAAAATAGCCGCGAAATAGAGGGGAATTTGAACAGCTAAATCGAGACTGGCTAGGATCCCGAAAAGAACAGCCTTCCCAACTAGCGCAATGACACTTTCACTCGATTTCTTCTTTCTGAAAAATTTCATGCTCAATTCATATAAAGCCAAAAAGAATAGACCTGCGTGAACAAATCGAAGAATCAGTCCTGGAAATTGCCAACCAGCAATTAAAAATCCAATACCGATGAAGACTAAGATTAGACCTTCTCCAACTAATTTTCGACCTGTTAATCCTAAATCACTTATTTTTTTCATGAGATGATTATAGCACACTTCTAGGCTTGTGTTTACAGAAAAGGGAGTGGGAAAGAATTCGACCAAGATAAAAAGAGTTCGTCTTCCCACCCCCGCACAGTTGATTAGGTCAGATTTGGAGTGTGAAACACGAACAAATCTGCCAATCAACCACTGCGCTGAGATGTTGACACGAACTCTGAGTAGTGGTCCTGGGCTTTTTGCCCAGCCTCTTTTGAATCGCAAGACTGTCATTCTCTTTTTAAAATTCCTTCCAAACCAAGACTGTGCCTCGCTCTCCCATTTCAAGGCTCGGGTTAAAACAGTCTATTCCCAGACTGTTTTAATCAACTGACTTCAAGGCCTCCAGCATATCCACCTTTCTCAGATGGTGATTGACATACCAACCAAGAACAGCCAAAATTCCACTAATGGCTAAGATAGGAATGAGATAGACTTCTAGTCCGACAGATAGATTGAAGCGGATACTGTCCGAACCAATCATGGCAAGAAGGAGCTTGTGGAGATAAATACCGCCAACCAGTCCAACCAACATACCAATCAGCGAAAGGGCAATGGTTTCGCGATAGATGTACATGGTCACCTCTCTATTGTGGAAGCCCAGTACCTTGATGGTGGATAATTCACGAATCCGTTCGGACATATTGATAATTGTAAGGTTGTAAAGAATAACCAAGCCAAGCAAGATGGATAGGATGACTAGAATGGTCATGATGGTCTGAAGCGAGCCTGCAATCGTGGTAAGCATGTCTATAAGAGAAGTATTTTGAACCAAACTTCTGACTGCTGGCATCGCTAGGAGTTGACTTGCAAGAGTCTGAATATGCCCCAACTGACTGTCTTTCAACTGAACCAGATAGGCATTGGCAGTCTTCTGCTTGCCGGTCACTTGTTCGTAATAGCTATCTGTCATATAGATAAAATGCCCTGCGTACATATCAGCCACAGCCTCTACCCTGACTGAAACTTCCTTATCTTCCAAGGTCAGTGATAACTTATCACCAACTGAAACTCCGTAGATTTGCGCCAATTTTTCTGTGAGGACAATCCCCCTGTCACTCAGTTTAATAGGCTGACCTGTCGAACTTTCCAGACTGACTTGATTTCCAAAATCCCGACGGTCTGAAATGTAGAGACTAATCGATAGATTCTTTCTCTGACCGTTTTCTTCCACCGTTTGATTGAGCTGTTCAAAAGCCACTGGCAAGGATTGGCGAACCTGATCTGACTGAAGAAAATGTGTTAACTTATCCAACTCTTCCTCAGTAGCTCTGCTATTTTCCACCACCAACATATCATAATGGATCAGCTCCCCAAACTGTCGTTGGACAACTCCTGAAATAGAGGAACGGATACCCAGTCCTCCAAAAAGAAGGGCGACGGTCCCTGCTACTCCAAAGATGGTCATAAGCATACGAAGCTTGTAGCGGAAGATATTCCGGGCTGTCACCTTATGGGTAAAGCTTAGACGAGACCAGATAGCCGGCCATTTTTCGAGCCAAATGCTGGAGCCTGTAACCGGTGGCTTAGGTAAAAGTAGCTGAGCAGGTTTTTCTGTCAGTTCCCGACGAGCCACCAAGTAAGCTGGCAGGACCGAGGAAGCCAGAGACAGGAGCAAGGCTAAACCTGTCCAAAGGGGATAAAAATGAAGTTTAGCTGGTCCTATCACGGTTGTCTGCGTAATAATGTTGGAAATAAGTGGAGACAAGAGGAGATTGCCTGCTATTATGCCGACTATTGTTCCTGCCAGACCTGCCGCCAAACCATAGAGAATGAACTTAGCCATAATCTGTCTATTCGTATAGCCAAGGGCCTTGAAGAGACCTGACTGGGTTCTCTCTTCGTCGACAAAACGGGCCATGGTGGTAAAGGTCACTAGAGCTGCAACAAGGTAGAGAACAACTGGAAAGACATTGCCCACTGCCGCAATAGACCTAGTCGCATTGCTATAGGTAGTATAGCCATCCCCCCCTGGTAGGCTTGTTCGAGTATAGACCTGATAAGGCGCTTTTTCCAGCTTACTTAAGTCCGATTTAGCCTGAGCAATCTCGGTTTGAGCTTGGCTAATTTCTTGATCGGCCGAAGCTTTCTTTTCAGAAAATTGGGATTGAGCTTGACTTAACTCTTTATCAGCCTCCTCCAAACGGAGTTCTTCCTGACGGAGCAGTTGATTTGAAGACTCTAACTGACTCAGTCCCCATTCATAGTCTTCTACTCCTTTATTGTAGGCTGCAATGCCTTGTTCATACTGACTCAAACCTGCTTGATAACGGGCCAAACCTGCCTGATATTCTTGATTCCAAGTTTGGTACTGGGCTAGATTGCTATTGTATTCATTTTGTTTGGTTTGATAGTAATCATAACCTTGTAAATAGGCTTGGTTGGCCTGCTCATATGCAGATTCCATTTGGTCCAATCGGCTTTTCTCAACATCCAAACCTTCCTGTCTAGCCAACAAGTCAGGATAGTCTGAGAGGGTTTGACCTTCTTGCAAGTGATTGGCAATTTCAAGGTCTAACTCTTGCTGAGCTTGAAACCAACTAGCTCGCCCTGTGGAAATTTGAGATGCGGTCTGACTCAGTTGGGCATTTTGGGAATCCAATTCTTGTTTGGCCTTTTCTAACTGCTGGGCTGACGTTTCTAATTCCATCTGATAGCCGTCTAGAAACGAAGCAGTCTGATCTAGTTGAGCCTTACGCCCGTCCAATTCCTTTTTACTTTCTTCCAATTCAAACTTATTTTTTAATAGTTGGGCTTGGGTAGCTCGTAATTCAGCTTCCGTTTGGACAACCTTAGCCCTACCACGCGCAAACTCTCTACGACCTGTCGCTAATTGCTCCTCCCCTGTTTCCAGTTCTGACTCTGCCTGTTCAAGCTGGGATTGAGCCTGAGCAATCTCCTCTTCCCCTTTTGAAATATCTGTCTGTCCATCTGACTGAATAGTTGCCAATCGTTGTTCATCATTGTTAGCCAATAACTTTTCTAAGTCTTCTTGGTGCTGGTCCAACCTGTCTTGATAGGCCTGACTGTAATATGGTAAATCAACCAAATCATCATAGCGAATACGGGCAATAGTGTAAACTTCTGATTTGAAGGTATCCTGACTAACAAGGCCATAGCCACCTAACTGTCCATCACCACTTGCAGCCATGCCCATGGTTTCATTGTCCCAAATTTCTGCTGATGCGACAAAGCCCACAAGAGTAAAACTTGTCTGTGTCAAGATTTTTCCATCCTTATCAGACTCCGTCACTTGAACAGTATCGTCCAATTTGTAACGATTTTTGAAAGAAGCTGATAGGGCTATTTGCCCCTTTTGGCTGGGTATTTCCCCTTCTACTAGCTTATAGGTCGATAGGGTCTTGGGAGCTGAAAACAGCCGAATTGCAGTCTGTCCTTCATTAGTAACCACATCTTTAAAGTAGCCCGCTTCAAGAGTAGCACCTTCTATCGTTTCTAATTCGTCAAGGTCAGCTTGACTAAGTCCCAGACCTGAAATGACTGCCAAATCCATCGTTCGATGACTGACGATATAGGCTTGGGCCGTCTTTTCCATATTGGGAGCTGTTACTTTCAGACCTGTCAAAGCTAGAGCTCCTAGCATCATCAGGCTAAATATGGACAAAAAACGCCCCTTGGAAGAAAGCAGAGATTGTCTCATATCCTTCCAGTAGATTTTCTTTTTCATAGTTTCACCCACTAATATTCTAGGCTTGCAATATCCTGTGGTTCTGCGTGTAACTCAACGGAGTGCACACGGGCGTCCCGCATCCGAATGACCCTGTCTGCAATAGGGGCTAGGGAACTATTATGGGTCACGATAATCACCGTCGCCCCCTGCTTGCGGGACATATCTTGTAGGATTTGCAAGACCTGCTTACCTGTTTGGTAGTCCAGAGCGCCAGTTGGTTCATCGCAAAGCAAAATTTTAGGCTTTTTGGCAACAGCACGGGCAATGGCCACCCGTTGCTGCTCACCACCTGAGAGCTGAGCAGGGAAATTATTGATTCGGTGACCGAGTCCGACCTGTTCCAAGACTTCCTCGGCATCCAAGGCATCCTTGACGATTTCTGCTGCCAGTTCCACATTTTCCTTGGCGGTCAGATTGGCAACCAAGTTATAAAATTGAAAGACAAAACCTACATCATCTCTACGATAATTGGTCAGTTCATGACTTGAAAGCTTGGCGATATCCACACCGTCAATCCAAACCTCCCCCTCATCGTTGCTATCCATGCCACCTAAGATATTGAGCAGAGTGGATTTGCCCGCACCAGATGAACCCAGAATGATGACCAACTCTCCCTGCTCAATCTCAAAGGACACGCTGTCATTGGCCACAATGGTCGCATCCCCCATTTGGTAGTATTTCGACGAATTCTTTACTTGGATGTAGGACATGGTACACCTCGCTTCTTCTCTTCCTAACAACTGTATTCTTACTACTTATTATAGCACAAAAGAGGGTTTTCACCCTCTCCTTCATCTTTTACACTTGGGCAATAGCAGAGCCGCCATAGAGTTTGAGTTCTTCTCTGATCGTTTGGTAATAATATCGGTCAAATGCCCGCCAAGCCTGCCTGCTGGTTTCACTCAATCGTAGGTCGCCTAGTCCAACCAAAAAACTGGTCGAACGGTAGAATTTCTCAATCGCAATCAGTTCTGTATTGGTGACCGACTTGGCCTCCGTCAAAATGCGAGTCGTCTCTGTCAAATTATGTTGCAATCGCTGTTCATCAGCTGTCCCTACTTTATCTGTTTGAAAGGCCTGATTCAAGTCTTGAATGAGGGCCAAAACGTCTTGAATAATCTGTGTCTTTTCCATAAAAGACCCTCCTTTGAATTATTGAATTTAGTATATCAAATTAGACAAAAATATTCCAGTCTTTTGTAGAATCCCTTTATTTATATTTATGTTTATATTATAATTATAGAAAATGACACATTTATACATCTATCCGTTCGCCATTTCTCCCCTGGAGGTATCTATGTTTCAAATTGAAGGAAAGCTATTTTTCCGTATCAAGAAAAACTTGGTCGCTATCTTGGTCATGCTGATGACGATTCTAGCTAGTTCCCTTCTAGCAGGCTACCAAAATCGCCAGGCCAAATTAAAGGTCATCCAACACTATGAACAGTCTATCCAAAATTTTGAAAATATCATACAAGATTTAGAAACACAGTATCTGAATCAAACTCTCAGCGAAGAAGATTATCAGGCTGAACAAACATTTTTTACAGACTATATTGCCAACTACCAGAAGGAGATTGAGGCGGTCAAGAAGGAGGACTGGACTTATTTTTATGAGAAAAATATCCAGAACTACCAGAGGGACGGACACTACATCAGCTTTGCCTATCAAAGCTATGAATTTACCCCTCAAACCATCGAAAATACCTTCTTGATTTCCAAGTATCTGCTAGAAAAAGGGATACCCTCAGCCTTTCCAACTGAGCTTTACCTAACGGCCTTTGAGAATCCCCAAACACCAACAGACAGAGAAATCGTCAAGAGCCTGGGCCAACAAGCCTTAAAAGGAACCAGTCATGAAATCTGGCAGGGTCAAAAACAGCTGGGCCTTGTCATCACCCTTCCTCTCTTTCTCTTAACTTTCACCAATTTTTTCATTAAGGACCAGCAGGGAACCAGCCGGCAGATTCGACTTTTGCAAACTCTAGGTCTGAGTAGGATTCGGATTACGCGAAACAAGTATCTAGCCTTTCTGGTACTATATACTGCTCTTTTTCTCACCTTCTATCTTAGCCAGTTTCTCATCGCTTTTTTGCTAAATGGAAATAGTAGCTGGACCTATCCCGTCACCACCTATATCAGTAAGGGAATTGATTTCAGCCTGATCCAAACAGCTATCAAACCTATTTACCAAGTCATCTTGCTGGCCTGTGGCATGCACTATCTCTACCTTCTATTTTTGCTTGGAGTAGCACAGACCTTGGCTAGAGTCTTAAAAAATGGGCTGGCTGGACTGGTTGTCACACTAGGACTTGTCATCTCTGCCAACTTCTATCCCCATATCTTCAATCCATTTAGCCTATGGAACGCAGGCAATCTGGCGGACGGAAGTGCTATCATCTACCATCAATTTACAGGATACAGCATTCCAAAAGTCTTTACGGTCCTTCTCATCAGTAACCTGCTCATCTATTGCCTACAATTCTATCTCCTGACAAGAAAAAGTGAGGTCTAACCATGCGATTATCCATACACAATTTGTGCAAATCCTACGGGAAAAAGAAAATATTAGACCAGCTAAACCTAGAACTGGTAGAGCCTGGGATCTGGGCCTTGATTGGGCCAAACGGTTCTGGAAAGACTACCCTCCTAGACTGCATAGCCAACCTGCAAACCTTTGATTCGGGAGAGATTTCAATAAATGGCAAAAAGCACGATAATCCAAATGTCTACCAAACCTTTGCCTACCTGCAGGACAACCGTGTCCTCTACCCTGAATTGACTGGGCTGGAGCATTTGCGATTGGTCCAAACTATCCAAGGTTTACCCAAAGAGCGGATTGAGGAAGTCATCCAAGAAATCGGTATCCGTGATTATGTGAATATCCCTGTCAAAAATTATTCCCTGGGAATGAAACAACATCTCCTGCTGGCTATCGGTATTATGAACAAGCCTCAGGTCATGCTTTTGGATGAACCCTTAAACGGCTTGGACCCGACCAGCTACATCCAGACCAGAAAACTGCTCCAGAAACTAGCCAAAAATGGTTCAACCATTATCGTATCTTCCCACCAATTAAACGAGGTGGACCAGCTAACCGACCAGCTGCTATTTCTCAAACAGGGAAAAATCATCGAGCGAAAACTGGAACAGGTTGGGCGACAGTACACCATTCAAACCAGCGACAACCAGACAGTTTATCAGAAACTTGGGCAAGTGAAGGGACTGACTTTGGCCAATGATAGCATTCAGCTAGACACCAGTGTTCACAGTCTGCATTTCTATCTAGACCAGCTCATGTCTTGTCAGTTAGAAATTTTGGATATTAGCATTCAGGAGCACCAGTCCGAAGAAATCTATAAAGAACTATTTGAATAGAAAGGCTTGACCATGAATCTACTGTCCCTTTTCATTCTACGACTGAAACGCAATGCTATTTTTCTAGCCCTCATGACTGCTGTGGCTCTTATCCCACTTGCTCTGTCCTATCGGAATGTTCTAGAGGCCGAAAACCTACGATTTGAGGATCGAACCCGTATCATACAAGTCAAAAAAGAAGCTGAAATTGTCTTGTATGCTGACGATAAGGAAGCCCAAGCCTTAGACCAGGAAAGCATGGATTATTATAAAAAACTCTTGGAACTGGCGACCACCTACTTAGAAAAGGAACATATCCAAGGCAAAAGTCAGGAGGTCTTGGAAACTGAGTTAGAACTCTACCAGACCTTGCAAAACTGGGAGGCAAAGGGAAATAGAATCAATCATTTTACGAGCAGCGAACTGGCAGAACGTATCACAGTCTATAAAAAAGTTCTAGAGCAAACTCTTACCTTTCACTATCCTACTGCTCCCAAGGATTTTTATCTGACCTTGTTACAATTTCTTCCAGTTAGTAACTATATGATTCCTCTCATCATCTGCTGTCTCTTAGTCTGGCTTCTGATAACTGACCTTTCCAAACATCGTGGTCTCCTCTTTATCAACGGACTCTCCCCTGGTCAATATGCCACTAGCCTGACCTTACTTGCTCTTCTCCTCCAAGTTGCTATCTATGCCCTCATCCTATTCATGCTACTTCTATTGGTACATCAGTTCCAATTTACCTTCCAAGAAAAATATCCCATTCTGATTGGTGTAAATCCTCAGTCTACCATAACAGTAGGGAAGCAGTTGCAGAAACTCTTGCTGGAAATGGCTGGTGTGACAGTTTTCTATCTGGCTGTTATCCGATTAGCAACTGCTAAACTCCTACAGAGATATAAGCGAAAATAAGCCACACCGAGCAAGGTGGCTTTTTGCTATCAAAAAACGATGCCTGCTCAGACACCGTTATATATTTTTTTTATTTAACAGCCTCTAAAGCCGCTTCATAATCTGGATGTTCGTTGACATTGTCTAGGTATTGCACGTAGGTGATTTCATTGTCGGCATTAAGGACAAAGACCGCTCGCGCCAGCAAATTCCACTCTCGCATGAGCACACCGTAGGATTTACCAAAGGCATGGTCGTAGTAATCAGACAGGGTGATGGCATCTTCCAAACCTGCAGCCCCGCACCAGCGTTTTTGGGCAAAGGGGAGGTCTGCTGAAACAGTCACAACAACTGTATTATCACGGTCAGCCAGTTCCTGATTGAAACGACGGGTCTGCGTATCGCAAATCCCTGTGTCAATAGAAGGCACCACACTGATGACCTTAGTCTGCTTGCCAAAGTCTTTCAAGCTTTTCAAGCTCAAGTCATTTGCCATGAGGACAAAATCAGGAGCCACATCTCCCACCTGCAATCGTGGACCTACCAAGGTCACCGGTTTTCCAATAAAGGTTGTCATAAACATCTCCCTTGCATTTATTACTCAATGAAAATCAAAAGTAGTCTAGGAAACGAAGCCGAAGATAGAACTGGAGTTCATCAAGGCGAGTTGACAACGGATAATTTTGATTTTCGAAGAGTAGAATATATTTATTGTAAGCGTTTATAAACAAAAATACCAGTTTTTTGACTGGTATTTTCACTATAGTTTGTAGGTTTTTAATCGCAGAGCGTTCAAGACGACTGACACTGAGCTGAGGGCCATGGCTGCACCTGCAAACATAGGATTGAGCAGAGGTCCACCAAATACATGTAACAGCCCCATGGCGATTGGAATACCAATTACATTATAGGCAAAGGCCCAGAAGAGATTTTGTTTGATGGTCCGCATGGTTGCCTGGCTGAGTTTAACAGCCTTGACCACATCCAAAATGTCACTATGCATGAGAACAATGTCGGCAGACTCAATGGCAATATCAGTCCCAGAACCAATGGCCAGACCCACATGGGCTTGTGCTAGAGCTGGGGCATCGTTGATGCCATCCCCCACCATGGCAACTGTCTTGCCCTGTTCTTGTAAGAACTTGACTTGTTTGGCCTTGTCATCTGGCATGACCTGACTGACCACCTGATCAATACCGACTTCCTTGGCAATGGCCTGGGCAGTTTTTTCATTATCTCCTGTCAGCATGACAACTTCTAGTCCCATGGTTTGCAGAGCCTGAACAGCCTGACGGCTGGTCTCTTTTACTTTATCAGCAATGGCAATGACTGCTAGTAATTCTTGCTGGCTGGCTAGGAAAACAGGCGTCTTAGCTTGATGGGCAAATGTTTCCGCAACTGCACGTCCTTTGGAAACATCAATTCCCTGTTCCCACATCAACCGTTCATTTCCCAGATAGATGGTCTGCTCTGCTATTGCCACCGAAAGACCACGACCAGAAAGTGCCTGAAAATCTGTGGCGGGCAAGAGATCAATCTTTTCTGTCTGAGCTGCTTGCAGGAGAGCCTGAGCCAAGGGATGCTCGGAAAATTGCTCGCTACTTGCTGCCAGTTGGAGGACCTGCTCACGATTTTTAGTAGACAAAAGGTGGATGTCTGTCACTTGTGGCTTGCCCTCAGTAATGGTCCCAGTCTTGTCGAAGACAATGGTGTTCACACCTTGTAGGGTTTCAATAGCTTGACCAGACTTGAACAGTAGACCATTTTCCGCCCCTTTTCCAGTCCCAACCATGATAGCCGTAGGGGTTGCTAAGCCCAGAGCACAAGGGCAGGCGATGACCAAGACGGCGATGATGATGCTTAATGAAAAAATCCATGATTCTTGACCCAAGAAGTACCAGGCCAGACCGGACAAGAGAGCCAAGCCCATGACGACTGGTACAAATATGGCAGATACTTGGTCAGCCAATTTGGCAATTGGAGCCTTAGAACCCTGTGCTTCTTCTACCAAGCGAATAATCTGGGCCAGAGTCGTATCACGACCAACCTTGGTAGCCTGCATGGTAATGGCGCCTTGCTGGTTAAGGGTACCGCCAAAAACATTATCGCCAAGAGCTTTCTTCACTGGTAGGCTCTCACCCGTCAGCATAGACTCATCCACACGTGTCTGGCCTTCGAGAACCTGACCATCAACAGGAATCTGCTGACCTGGACGAACAATGACCTGGTCACCGACCACCACTTCTTCAATCGGCACTTGTATTTCCTGGCCATTTCGCAAGACCTGGGCCGTCTTGGGAGCCAGATCCATCAATTTCTTAATGGCCTCAGAAGTCTGACCTTTGGCTCTAGCTTCAAAATATTTTCCTAGGGTAATCAAGGTCAATATAACGGCAGCTGATTCAAAATACAGTTCTGGATGGTGACCGTGCATGGCCACTTCTTTCCCCATCAAAAGAAACGCAATCATCAAAAGACCTTGAACCAAGGCTGCCCCTGTCCCAACAGCAATCAAGGAATCCATATTGGGATGGCCTTGCAAGAGAGTTTTAAAGCCTTTTTGGAAAAAACTGCGTCCGATATAGAGGACAGGGATGAGCAAGATGACTTGACTGATCGCATAGACTAGCGGTTGGTGGAGCAGAGCTGGTAATGGAAGCCCTCCCCAAGGCAACATCGGCCCCATAGCAATATAGAGCAGTGGAAGAGTAAATGCTGCTGACCAGACAAATCGATGCCACAGCTTTTCTTCCTTGCTCGGTCCCTTGTCCGCAGCCTCTTCTACTTCTTCTGGTCGAATCAGCTGATAACCTGCTTGCTCAACTGCCCTTTCAAGACTAGCTGGATTTTGCCTATCACGGCTATAACGGATAGTCGCCTTTTCTGTTGCTAGATTGACAGTGACCTCTTCTACACCCTCTAGTTTGCCCAGAGCTTTTTCAACCGTCATGGCACAGGAAGCACAGGTCATGCCTGAAATATCATAAGACTCGGTCACCAAATTATCGACTAACTGATAACCCGCCTTTTCAACTGCCTGACGAATATCCTCTAGTCCCAAAAGCTTTTCATCATAGCTAACACTCAATTTTTCAGTCGCTAGGTTGACACTAGCTTCTTCCATTCCTGCTAATTTACCAACCGCTTTCTCAACCGTCATAGCACAGGAAGCGCAGGTCATACCTTGAATGGGATAGCTTGCTTGTTTCATAGGTTACTCCTTTTCCGACTACATCTGTAAACAAATTATACAACATACGACTACATTTGTAAACAAAGTTGTTTCAAAAAAGTAGATTGAAATCAGTCCAACCTACTTTTACATATTCATTTATTCTTTACTGGATTTTTTCCGATGAAGAAAAATTGCTGTTAAAATTCCTGCAACACCTAGCGCCACCAACAAGAGGCTGACTTGCTCACCTGTACTAGGAAGACTTGATTTACCTTTTTTATTGGTAGGTGTTACTTTCTTATCAGAAGACACTACTGTTCCAGTATCCGTAGCTCCTCCTGTGTCAGAAGCACTTGTAGACTGACTTGTACTGCTTGAAGCACTGGTTGGAGTACTGGTTGAGTTTTCGGTACTACTTGATGATGGTTCGGTACTAGTGGATGGTTCAGTACTACTTGATGAGTCGGTGCTGCTGGATGACGGAGTTGTTGTTGCTTCAATTTTTGCCATCATTTCAGCTTCAACAGCTTTTAGTTGGGCAAAAATCTCTGCTGAACGAGCCAAGGTTTCCTCGGTTACAGTTGGAGCCAGGGCTACAGCTGCATCTTCTGAAAGTCCAGCATATTGAGCATCAAGAGCGGCCTGTGCAGCAATCCATTCACTTTCAAGAGCAATCCATTTTTCTTGAATCGATGTACCAAATAACTCTGGGTGTGAGATGGCCATCTTATCAATATTTTGTACCGTCCAGTACCATGAATTCGTGTCATAAGAAGCTGAGCGATTTTTAAAGGCTTCATAAGTATCAGTCACAATACCATAAAATGGAACATACGGTGTATTCCTTGTCTGAGCCAAGCCCAACCAGACTGTGCCACCGAAAGCTGATGGTAAGCTGCTATTGATCTGATAAACATGGGCATCGATGACGTTTTCATTACCAAGAGCGTATTTATAAGTTGCATCTGCCGCTTGGTCATTCGCACCATTATCCCCTTGTTTTACCTTGCCTGCTTCATCGTCTGGACGAAATTCTGGAAGATGTTCAAAACGGTTACGTTGTAAGGCAAAGGTATCTTGTAAACTAAAGCGACGACTTGGATCTGTTGGCTGACGTAGCAAATCATACACAGCATCTTCATAGGTTACAGGCGATGCTGGATCCATCAATTTAATACCTGCATACACACGGGAACGGTCTGCTTCAGCATAAGTTGCAGGACCGTATGATTTAGCGATATGGAACTGCCCATCGACTATCACATAATTATCCGCTTGTTTGGCTACTTCTTCAACCTTTGCAGAAGCAATCACATTTTCTGTATCGGTAAAATCAACATGACCTAGATAGTAAGTATTTGCAAAAATTGCATACTTATCTTCAGGGAACTTGATGGCTACGTATTGGTGTCCTGACAAGATTTCCATATACCAAACTTCATTTTTGTCAGCAATAATAACAATATTCCCTTCTGCTGAGCCTTTTTCATCGATTGTCTTTGCAATCAGCTCAACACCTTCACGCGCACTAGTGACCCTAGGAAGAACATAATCAATCAAAATTGGTTCTCCCAGCCCTCCAGCTTCAACTAGAGGATCAACTGCCAAGACTTTAGCATTTGGAATAGCTGTTACAGTAGCAGTCATGGATACGCCTTTTTCATTAAAACCGTGCGCCCCATAATTACCATTTGAACCATCCCCACGCGCCGCATCAGGCGTAGAGGTGTACTTGAACTCATTTGCCAAGTGTGGTGCTGTAAAACCAAATGTTTCATCCACCAACATATCTCCCTCAGCATAGGTTGCTGCTGGAACCACAATATAATTTTTATTGTGCGCTCCATTATCTGGTGGATAGGGATAATCTTCCGTTCTACCATAAAGGATAGAACCATCCGTTGTCAACCCTTTCCCAATGATAAAGCCTGAACAGGCTTGAACAAGTTGAGCAGGGAATAGGCAAACCAACATTAGAAATGTGGCTATACGAACAAAAGTCTTTTTCATAGACTTCTCCTTTCCTGATACTCTGTGAAAATCAGAAGTAGGCTCCTTCCAAAGATAGGAATCCAGAGACTATTTTACACAAGTCTCCGACCCAAACAGAAGGTGATTTTCGTTGAGTATAATATGATTTACCCATTTGCACCTACATTGTAACGCAAAAACACTTGCCTTGCAAGTGCTTTCAGATATATTTTACACATTTTTTCTAGCTAACATGGTCGCAAACCGCATCTTAAGGAAATTGCCATTTTCATCCCGCTTATGGAGTTGACCAAAATCTTCATTGTACTTGACCAGTTCCCAGTCACGGTAGTATTCCTTCAACTCACCTGCTCCAAAAGTAAAGGAGAAATTCATAGGACAGGGTGCATCTTCCGTATCCATAGCCGCCACAATCAAGTTATAGCCACCAGGTCGTGTTTGCTCCTGCATATTGCGGATAATGGCTGGCACCCGATCCCGCTCCAAGAACATAAAGACCACTGTTGAGATAATCCAGTCGTAGTCCTGCTCCAGACTGGCTGAATTGATGTCATAGGTCCCAGCCTGCAAGTCCAAGTCCTCCACTTCCTTGACCTGCAAGAGTGTCCGAATACTTGGCACATCCTTATCAACCGCCGTCACCTCAAATCCCTGCTGGGCCAAATAAAGACTGTTCCTGCCATGACCACAGCCCAAGTCCAAGACCTTACAAGGCTCAATTCTCTTCAAAGCCTCTAAGACTTCCGAATGCGTCCGAGTATAGTCATACTTTTTGGCAAAATAATCTTCTGGTTGACAGAAAAATTCCAAAAAAAACTCCGTATCCTCTGTCAACAGGGTCACCCGATGCCAAGCCTGCGGCTCCACAAAAGGAACATCATCTGTCGGACCATAGACATATTCGCCCAAAATCTCATTATCATCCGAAATCGGCTCAAATTTGAGCTGGCCTCTCAAGACCTTGATTTTGGCCCAAGTACCCACCTTGGTATTGTGCTTGGTCAAAAAATGCTGAGGAACCGTATCCTGATTCCAAATAGGCATGCGTTTGTAAGGAACTAAAACCGTCATTATCTCTCCTTTTCTTTCCAATACACTTAGTCTATCACAAAGGAAATATGAATTCAAACCCATTTTTTCCTTGACTTGGAGTTGACTCCAAGGTGTATAATATTCCATATCAATCAGAAAGGATATTTACTGACAAGTAAATGTGTGATGAATATGAAAGCAGCTATTTATGAAAAAGCCGGTAAGATGACCGTTGCAGAAATCGAAAAACCAAGCCTTCAAGCAAAGGATGATGTCATTATCAAGGTCGTTCGGGCCTGTGTCTGTGGGTCAGACCTTTGGGGCTACGGAGAAGACATTCACCATGACCATGGTGACACCAACTCTGGTCATGAAGCTATCGGTATCGTTGAAGAGGTAGGCGAAGACATTACAACACTTGTTCCTGGTGACTTTGTGATTGTTCCATTTACACATGGTTGCGGACACTGTGATGCCTGTCGTGCTGGCTTTGACGGTACTTGTGACAACCATCCAGGCTACACCAACTGGGGCAACAACTACCAGTCTCAATACATTCGTTTCCACTACGGCAACTGGGCCTTGGTCAAAATTCCTGGTCAGCCAAGTGACTACTCGGAAGGCATGATTAAATCCCTTTTGACACTAGCAGATGTTATGCCAACTGGCTACCACGCTGCGCGTGTTGCAGATGTCAAACCTGGTGACAAGGTTGTTGTCATCGGTGATGGTGCAGTGGGTCAATGTGCCGTTATCGCTGCAAAAATGCGCGGAGCTTCTCAGATTATCATGATGAGCCGTCACGCAGATCGTCAGCAAATGGCTTTGGAATCAGGGGCTACTGCCATCGTAGCAGAACGGGGCGAGGAAGGCATTGCTAAAGTCCGTGAAATTCTTGGCGGTGGCGCTGATGCTGCCCTCGAATGTGTCGGAACAGAAGCTTCTATTGACCAAGCCCTCGGTGTTCTTCACAATGGTGGTCGCATCGGTTTTGTCGGTGTACCTCATTACAATAACCACGCCCTTGGCTCAACCTTTGCTCAAAATATCATTATCGGTGGTGGCTCTGCTTCTGTCACAACTTATGATAAGGAAATTTTGCTCGATGCTGTTCTTAAAGGCGACATCAACCCAGGTCGAGTTTTCACCCAAACTTACAGCCTGGACAATATCGACCAAGCCTACAAGGATATGGCCAACCGCAAAACTATTAAAGCCATGGTGACGGTGGATTAATATTCTTCGAAAATCAAATAATAAACCCCAGATAGTTTCGAAATTGTCTGGGGCTTATCATTTGTATCACATTATTTCCAAGTTCTTAATTCTGTCCATCCGATCGCATTACTAATAGTATAAGTCTTTCTAGCGTTGACATACTTATTCGTACCTAGATATCTCACCTTAAGATCGTACTCATTCAAATTATAATTAGCTTTTACAATAATATGTCCATAAGTATATGGAGGTACGTTATGAGAAACCCCTAAATTAACAGAAATTCCATATTATTTTTTAAAACTTTTGCAAAATAATATAGCTCCTATTAAAAAACTTAAGGTTT
The DNA here is from genome assembly GCF_044427155.1 of Streptococcus sp. 2022WUSS083. Lineage (NCBI taxonomy): Bacteria > Bacillati > Bacillota > Bacilli > Lactobacillales > Streptococcaceae > Streptococcus > Streptococcus sp. 2022WUSS083. The sequence continues at coordinate 289,304 of NZ_JAOTGK010000004.1, forward strand.
CTACAGGTCTCCAGAATAATTGATATATATAAAGTGTGAGTGTATTCCAAAAATCACCACTAGTATCAATCCAAGTTGTTTTTATCATAAAATTTAAGTATCCAAAGCACATTAAAACTATGCCACTTAAAAATAATGTATCCGGACTTCTTTTATTTTTCATAAAAACCACCATCCTTATTTTTCATATAAAATAAACAGTCTAGTCATCAGCATTATAGTTTCCTATGTTATTTTACCTCCTAGCTTGATCCTATATTATTTATATATCAGCAATATTATTATAACATTTATGGATTAAAAAACAAAGTTATTATCGGTTTATTTCTAAAAATCGTTTCCAAATTTCAAATTGAAATTTTGGAATATCCTAGTTGACATATTTATCAATAAATTTATATATAAAAACCAACAAAAAAGACCAGGATTTCTCCCAGTCTTAGCGACTATTGATAGCCTTTCATTGCCCATATATAATATCTCTCAATGACCTTCTATAGAGGTAAAACTCGTCAATGTACTCTGATACTTCTTGTAATGTTTGAAAAACAGAATAAATCGTGTCGCCTTTTGAAAGTTTAATCAAAAGAGTTTCTGAATCAATTTGCTCTGGAAAATACTCTGTCAACTTCGATTGTAAAAGATCAATGTTTCTAACCCTAAGGATATACTCTATCCAAGAATCTTTCTCTGTCAAACACGTTCTAGAAGTAATGTCTATAACAGTTCCTTCTCTTGTAATCTTACCATCTTCCAATACATAAATATAATCTGAAACTCTCTCTAATTCTTCTAAATTGTGCGATGTTAATAAGATTGCCGCACCATTCTTTTTCAATGTCAGAATAATCTCTAACATCTTTTGAGCAGATGGACCATCTACTCCTGATGTTGGCTCATCAAAAATATAGTTTTGGAAATTTCCGATAGTAGCTTGTATGAAGCTAATCTTCTTTCTCATTCCAAATGAATAGCCTTGAATCTTCTTTTGTAAATCATCTTTGATTCCTAGTATTTCAGCATATTTTACAGCTTCTTCCCTAGGAACGTTTTTCAAGTCTGATATAAAGTTTAAAAATTCAAGACCTGTAACATCCTCAAACATAGCGTTTGCATCTGGCATCACTGAGACATTTCCAGACTGAACTGTTCCTCCATCTGAAAAATAATAACCCATTATGATTGCTATTAAAGTGGATTTCCCCGCTCCATTACTACCAATGATAGATGTTATTTTCCCATCTGATGCAGTCATAGTAATACTATCCAAAACCATGTTTTCCTTAAACGCTTTGGAAACATCCGTCACTTCAATCATGCTATATCTCCTTCTTCTCAAAAACTGAAACACCAATACATAAAAAAGCAACCGACAAAATCATTAAAAATAGAACTTCCCATGTTTTTTCAATATAGTGATAAGGAGTAATCCATAATAACATATCCAAAAAATTATTATTGACAATGTTAGAAAAAAGAAAAATAGCAGGGTAAATAATACTAATAATGATATTTAATAGCATAGCTGTTCGATCATTTTTACTAATCGTGGAAATAAATGTGATAATCGAAAGCATATAAAAATAAAAAATACTAATATTACAAAACTGTTGGGAAGAAAAAACGGCATCTTCTCGGAACACAAGCACAACTATCGTTGCAATCAAAATTTGTAAGAGGAAAAAGACAAACGACATTAAAAACTTTGAAAAATAAAGTACCCGTCGAGATTTATAAGGTAAAATAAATCTAAAATCCCTCGATGAAATCCCTTGAGAAATAATATTAGAAAACAGTGATGCTCCAAATAGAAAGCCAACAAAAGCAAAAACGGCATACATAACTTTCAAAATTGCGAAACCATCCGAATTATCAAAAATTTTTCCAACACTATCCCCATATCGAATAAAAAGATAAGTAATAAAAAAATAAACCGCCGAGACAATTAATGTTTTAAAGGATTTTAAGTCTCGCTTCATATAAAATAAAAATAGTGAGGTCAAATTTATTCTCCTTTCATAGAACATAGTCCATTTTACCAAAAAAACGAATTTTGTTCACACCTATTTCTACAAATACTAACACCAAACAATTAATTACGAACAATATGTATCGTTTTATAAAACAATAATTCATTTTTTACACCTATGATACTATAATAAAAACGAACACAGTAGTTCTTTTCTAAGACATGAACTATTGTATTCGTTTTTATAAATCTTATTCATTCAGTAGATTGGACAATAAATGTCCATTCTTACACCAAACTTATCTAGCATTAATCGCCTTCATGGTCCGTTTAATATCACGGTCTTGCTCACGGCGTTTAATTGACTCTCGCTTGTCGTAGTCGTGCTTCCCTTTGGCAAGCCCAATCAGGACCTTGGCAAAGCCGTCCTTGATATAGACCTTGAGGGGCACCAGGGTCATCCCCGTTCCCTTGACCTCATTGCCCAAGGACTCAATCTGCTTCTTCCGCAAGAGGAGCTTGCGGGTCCGCGTCGGCTCCTGATTCCAGATATTGCCCTCATCATAGGGAGCGATATGGACATTGACCAACCAAGCCTCGCCCTGCTTGATTTGGGCAAAGCCGTCCTTGAGGTTGATCCGCCCCGCACGAATAGACTTAATCTCCGTCCCCGTCAGAACTATCCCTGCCTCCACTGTATCGACAATGGTATAGTCGTGGCGGGCTTTTTTATTCTGTGCAATCACATTGCCCTCACCCTTGGCCATACCTATCTCCTTTTCTTCTTGTTCTTTTTAGCCACTTCTTTGTAAAATGGTTTCTTTTTCTTGTCTTTTTTGCCACTTTTTGACTTGTGGTCTTTCCCAGACTTGTGACGTCCGCTATCGCGACCAGCAGCTTCTTGTTTGTAGTGCTTGCCCCGTCCTCGCCCTGACCGATCATCACGGTCACGGTTGGAGTGACTAGCCGTTCTCCGCTTGGCTTTCAAAGCCTTTTCGACAATATCCAGCTCGGACGGCACGTGGGCAAAATCGATTTCCCCTGTCATCTTGTCCGCCCGCGTTAGCTTGATACGGATTGGCTGACCGACACGGAAGACCCGACCAGATTTCTCACCCTGCAAGGTCAGAGTCCGCTCGTGGAACTGGTAGTACTCGTTGAGGTTGGTGACATGGATCAGGCCTTCAACCGTATTTGGCAACTCGACAAAGAGACCAAACTTGACCACGCTAGACACGACTCCGTCAAACTCTTGCCCAACAAATTCTTGCATGAACTCTGCCTTCTTCATGGCTTCGACTTCCCGCTCTGCCTCAATGGCACGGCGTTCTAAACTGGACGAAGACTTGGCAAGCTCAGGAATGACCTGCTCAAAATGCTCTGCTTTTTCCGCAGGATTGTGACCATATTCCCGCACCATACGGTGCACCAGCAGGTCGGGATAGCGGCGGATAGGACTGGTGAAGTGGGTGTAAAACTCCGCACCCAGTCCGTAGTGGCCGTGGTTGTGCTCCGAGTAGCGTGCCTGCTGCATGGAACGAAGCAGCATCATGTTGAGGACATCCGCATAGGGTTCATCCTTGACCCGCTCCATGAGGTCCTGAAGGGCATCCTGGCTGATAGAGCTGGCCGTTCCATAGACCGTCAAGCCAAAGCTAGTCGCATAGTCGATGAACTTCTGCAACTTGTCCGACTTAGGCTCCTCGTGAATCCGATAGATGAAAGGCAGGTCCAACTTGGCAAAATGCTCGGCAACGCACTCGTTGGCAGCCAGCATGAAGGACTCAATCATCCGCTCGGCAATGCCCCGCTGACGCAGTTGAATATCGACTGGCAGACCATCCTTGTTGACGATGATTTTAGCTTCAGCTGTATCGAAGTTGAGAGCCCCACGCTTGTACCGCATGGTTTCCAGGGTTTCATGGAGTTTGACCATGAGGTCCACACTCGGCACGATTGCCTTGTATTTTTCCAACTTTTCCTGATTGCCTGCAATCATATCATTGACATCGGAATAGGTCATGCGGAAGGTGGTTTTGATGACCGTCTGACCAATCCAGTGCTTGACCACCTTGCCCTTGCGGTCAATTTCCATAATAGCCGACTGGGTCAGGCGATCTACATTTGGATTAAGGGAACAGATGCCATTTGACAAACGTTCTGGTAGCATTGGCACCACACGGTTGGTCACATAGACAGAGGTCCCACGCTTGACAGCTTCCTGGTCCAAGGCAGAACCTTCGGTCACATAGTAGCTGACATCAGCGATATGGACACCCAGCTCCAGATTGCCATTCTTGAGCTGCTTGATATGGACCGCATCATCCAAGTCCTTGGCATCCGCACCGTCAATGGTGAAGATGATTTCATCTCGCAGGTCCAAGCGTCCTTCAAAGTCCTGTTCTGACGGACTTTCTGCCACTCGATTGGCCTCCGCCAAGACTTCATCAGGGAATTCCGACACGATGTCCATGGATTCCAAAACTTCCAGGACATCGATCCCCACATCGTCCTTGTGGCCCACCACGTCCCGAATGGTCGCAACAAAGTGGTCCCGCTTCTTATTTGGATAGGCTTCAATGTCTACTTTGAGAATTTCCGTTCCGGTCAATACCAGAGGTGACTTCTTGATGTAAATCTTCTGAGCGATTTTCTGATTTTTAGACTTGATGTAGCCTGCATATTCTGGCTTGTCTTCGTCAAAAACAATCAAGCCCACCGCAGTTTTCAGGCTATGTTCTAAAATATCAATGACTTCCGCTTCCGCAGCCGTTCCCTTGAGCCTGTCCGCCACTTTCTTGATCGCCACTTCCACTCGGTCGCCCTCGATGGCAAAATTAACATCGTCACGACTGACAAAGAGATCATCTTCCTCCTCGTCAATGGTCACAAAACCAAAACCTGACTTGTGGGCACGGAAAATGCCCTGCAAGGTCACCTTGTTCTTGGAGATTTTTGGAGCAGGAAGAGTAATCCGCCCAGCATTGTCAAAGACAAGTTGACGGCTACCTTCCATGCTAGAAACCAGCTTGACCAAGTCTGTAAAACCTTTTGCAGAACTGGCTCCAAACTGGTCTGCCAGCTGGTCCATGGTCACAGGACCAACTTCTTTAATATAGTTAATAATTTCGTTTTTCATCTTACCTTTACTAAAAAAATAGACCAAGAACAAGTCCCAGTCTGATTTATCTACTTACTTGAAATGATAACAAGTGCCAGCGCATCCAGCATCCAAAGAAAAACAAGAATAGCTGTAATGCGTTGCATCACCGCTTCAAAACCACGGGCCTTTGTACGTTCAAATAAGGCTCCACTAGAAGAGTCAAAGACGTTGCTAGACTGGTTTTTAGCCGGTTGAATAAAAATCACTACAATCAAAATAACAGATAAAATCAACAGAATTGCTAATAATGCTTGATACATATTTTTTTCACTTTCTACAATAACTTATGACATTATACCATAAAACCTACTTAGTTTCAAGGTGGAGGGTTACTTTTCTCTCTTTTGGGCAGTATTTAAGGACTTCAATCTTATCTGGATGAGTCTTGGCGTTTTTGCTAGTCAAGTAGTTCTTACTACCACATTCTGAACATTGTAAATTGATTTTAACTCTCACTAAACATCCCTTACTTTCAAATAGTTTCTAAAATTGGTCAAAGACCAGATAAGGTTAAAGAGGACAAGTCCGCTCGACAGATAGAAAACCCAGTCATAACCCATGTGAGCAGCCACCGCAGACCCCATCATGGGACCAACAACAGAACCTAGATTATTAAAGAGTTGATTGTAGGAAAATATCCTTGAAATCCCTTCTTTTGGAGTCAACTTGGTCAAAAGAGAATTTACCGAAGGCAACAATGCTCCTGTCCCAAAACCATACATGAATCGCAACAAACCAAGCTGGAAAGGATTTTCTGCAAAAACACAGAAAACATTAATCAACAGACTGTAAGTCAAAGCAATCAATAGAAGTCGATGATTGCCAATACGATCACCAATTTTCCCTAAATAACCTGAAGTCACTAGCGATGCCATACCAGGCAAGGAAATGATAAAACCAGCAACAAATAACAGATTATCTGTCTGTCCCAAATGCCGCACGTAGAGGGTCAATATAGGAACAACAGCCTGAGCAGCTGCAATAATAATCATAGAAGTCACAAAAAGCCCAACCAGCATCTGCCGATCTTTCACCTGCTCAAATACCTCTTTAACCGCCATCTCTTCGCCTTTTTTGATTGGAACAAAATCCTCTCGAATATAGAAAACAGTCAGTAACACAACGATAGCATAAAGAAGTCCCACCAGCAAAAATACCGTATGTACGCCAAACATCTCTGCTAAGATACCACCCAGGGTCGGACCAATCAAATTACCCGCTACCGCACCTGTTGATAAGGTCCCCAGAGCATATCCCGTCTTATCCTTTGGAACCTGACTGGCAATCAAGGCAGTCGCATTGGGAATGTATCCTGTAAATACCCCATTCAGGACACGTAAGGCAAGCAACCAAAAAACATTTGGTACAAAGGCCATACCACCCATAGTAAAAATCATCGCAAAAGCAGCCCGCACCATCATGGGCTTGCGACCGTAACGGTCTGCCAAACTCCCCCAAATAGGTGCCATCAAGGCTGCCGCAAGGGCATTAACAGATACCGCAAGTCCCGCATAATATTCTACCTGTCCAGGGCCTACCCCCAACTCTTCCACAAAAACCGAGATAAAAGGCATAACCAAGGTAAAACTCGTCCCTGTTAGGAAATTTCCCAACCAAGCCACCTTCAAATTCTGCTTCCAATAACTACTACCGTCGTCCATCCTTTAATTCCTCCAAAAGTTGCGCAACCTGTGTTGAGGTCGCCTCAACCGCTCCGCTATTGTCAATCACCACCTGGGCTTGCGACCGTTTTTCCTCTAAAGAAAACTGAGCAGCCAGACGATTTTCTGCATCTTGAACAGCTAAGCCATTGCGTTTCATGAGCCGTTCCAACTGCTGCGCTCTATCGACATAAACTAGCCAGACTTCATTTACTTCCCCGCTATAATCAGCCTCGTAAAGCAAAGGAATATCCATGAAAATTACATCTTCAGTCTGCTTGAGAGCATCCCTTCTGTCTAACAGCTCCTGCCTGATAATCTTGTCCTGCAAGACAGATAAACGAGCCCGCAGATTGCTATCCGCAAAAACAGCCTGCCCCAGCTTAGCCCTATCTAGACTGCCATCAGCTGACAGGATAGCTTCCCCAAACTCGGCAAGTAAGACCTGATAGAGCTTTCCGCCTTTAGCCTGCAACTCATGCACGACCGCATCCGCATCGATGACTGGATAGCCCTGTTCTCGCAAAAAAGCTGTAACCGTTGATTTTCCAGAGGCGATACCGCCTGTTAAACCAATAACTTTAGCCATGTTTCACCTGACACTGAGGACAGAAATGCGTCCCTCGACCGCCCAGCTGGATTTTGACAATCTCCGTCTGGCAACGGGGACAAGCCTGTCCTGTCTTTCCATAAACTTGTAAATAATCCTGCATAGTCCCGTCCATTCCCAAGGCATTTTTGTAGGTCCGAATGGTTGAACCACCTTTTTCAGTTCCTAGTTGAAGAACTTCTATGGTGGCTTGACGGAGGTCTGCCACCTGCTCAGCCGATAGCTGATTACTTGCTTGAGCAGGATGAACTTGTGCCTTGAACAAGACCTCATCAACATAAATATTGCCCAAACCAGCCACCAAAGACTGGTCCAAAAGATGCGACTTAATGGGCTTTTTCGACTTGGCCAACTTAGCAGCAAAGGCTTCCAAGTCAAAATCTTCCTCCGTCGGCTCAGGACCGATTTTTCGACTGAGAAAGTAGGCATCCACATCTGCCTTGCCCAGCAGTTCCATTGTGCCAAACTTGCGGACATCCTGATAAACCAAGGTCGAGCCATCTGAAAAAGTAAAAAAGGCATGGAAATGTTTGTTGGCAGGCACCTGGTCAGGAAAGAAATTGTACTTACCTTCCATCCGCAAGTGGGAAATGAGGACATGGTCTGTCAGGTAAATCAAGAGATACTTGCCACGACGATCCACATCTAAAATCTCCTGACCAATCAAGTCCTGACAGAAGGCATCCACACCAGTCTTAATCATAGGAGCATAGGTCACCTTGACCCTTTCGATAACCTTTCCCTTGACCAACCGATTCAACCCACGACGAACCGTCTCAACCTCAGGCAATTCGGGCATACTAAGATACTAAGCCGTTAAGCGACTCAAAGAAAAATAGAAACCTGACCGACGGTGCTTCGACACCTAGGTCATGGTTATCTTTTTTCAAAGAGTCGTAGGCGTGTTCAATTACAACACCTAACCAGCTTTCCTTTCTTGTTTACTAAAAAGATTTCTCCATAACGCAGTAAAAGCCTTTCGGCTTTTCTGCTAACTATTTCTAAGTGATTGACTTAGACAACCTATCCCCAGGCTGCCTCGCTCTCTAATTTCTAGGCTCGGTTCTTCACATGGTCACTTTCGCACTCCTATGTGACCTGCTGAAACAGTCTATTCCCAGACTGTTTCACTCCCCCGAACCTACCTCGCTCTCCAATTTCTTGGCTCGGGTTAATAAGGTTCCCCAAACCTTATTAATACTCTTTCTCATTATAGCCAAAGTCGGCGAGGTCGAGTTTTTTGTCTCGCCAGTTTTTCTTGACTTTGACCCAGGTTTCGAGGAAGACTTTGTCGCCCAACATCAATTCAATATCACGACGGGCCATGGAGCCAATTTTCTTGAGCATGGCTCCTTGCTTGCCGATGATGATGCCTTTCTGGCTATCACGCTCAACCATAATCGTCGCTCGGATATGGACCTTGTCGGTAAATTCATCACGTTTCATGGACTCGATGACAACGGCCACAGAGTGCGGAATTTCCTCACGAGTCAGGTGTAGAACCTTCTCCCGAATCATCTCAGATACCAAGAAACGTTCTGGGTGGTCAGTGATTTGGTCCGCTGGGAAATACTGGAAACCTTCATCCAGATTTTCCTTGAGAATTTCCATGAGACGATTAACATTGTTCCCTTGGGTAGCAGAAATTGGCACAATTTCCTTGAAGTCCATCTGTTGACGGAAATCATCAATCTGTTCCAAAAGCTGGTCTGGATGAACCTTGTCAATCTTGTTAACCACTAAAATGACTGGAACCTTGGCCTGTTTAAGACGTTCCATAATCATGTCGTCACCCTTGCCTCGCTTTTCATCGGCTGGCACCATAAAGAGGACCGTGTCCACTTCACGAAGGGTGCTATAGGCAGATTCCACCATAAAGTCACCCAAGGCCGTCTTAGGCTTGTGGATTCCTGGTGTGTCAATGAAGACAATCTGCTCTTCTTCTGTTGTATAAATCCCCATAATCTTGTTACGGGTTGTTTGAGCCTTGTCGCTCATGATGGCAATTTTTTGCCCCATTACATAGTTGAGAAAGGTTGATTTCCCAACGTTTGGACGACCTAAAATCGCCACAAAACCTGAGTTAAATGTCATGTATTCTCCTTATATTGTCATTTAGTTTTTCTTTTATTACTTCGACGAATGAGGAAACTTTGTTTCCTTATTTCCAACTTCAAACACTCCACTGGAGTATTTGAACTCACCTTGCCTGATTGAAACAGTCTGGGGGATACGAATAGTCCGGTGGACTATTCGTACCTGAGCCTGAAAACAAAAAAGCGAAGTACATCAGCTGGTCACCTAGAAACAAGAAAGCATTGAGTTATGCCTGCGACTCGTTGCCTAGTACTAAAAGTAAACTAAAAGACTAAATTCTAAAAAATAAAGTCCCAAATTTTCGGCACAAAGATAATCAATCCTGTCAACAAGGCAAATCCTGACACAAACAAGACTGCCCCTGCTGCCATATCTTTTGCATTCTTTGCCAACATAGAAAAATGATAGTCTGACGCCAAATCCACCACATTCTCAATAGCCGAATTCACAATTTCAAAAGCGATAACCAGACTAATGCTAAGCAAGAGGAAGAGCCATTCTGTCACAGATACTTGGAAAATAAGTCCTGCAAGCACAACAAGGACAGCTGAAGCAAGGTGCTTCTTCATATTGCGTTCTTCCTTGAAAGCCGTCAGTAAACCTGTTACTGCAAATTCTAGACTTGCAATCAATTCTCGGTTTTTCCAGCGATTTTTTGAATTATTCTCTTGTAAGTCCATAAGCTGTCAAAATTTCTTCTTGTAAACCAAACATTTCTGCCTCTTCTTCTGGCGTATAATGATCATAGCCATTGATATGCAGAAAACCGTGTACAGCTAAAAAGCCCATTTCGCGCTCGTAGCTATGACCATAATCTTCAGCTTGCTCACGCGCCTTATCGATAGAAATATACAATTCACCAATATAAGCATCGAAATCTTCCATCATTTCAGCCAATTCAGGATTGTCCAGTAAGTCTTCCTCATCAAAAACAATCTCCGACTCTGGCTTATATTCTAGGCTGACAACGTCTGTAGGACGGTCAATTCCTCGGTACTCCAAGTTAACCTCATGGACACGCTTATTGTCCACAAAGGTCACAGCCATTTCCTTATTCTGCTTGCCAATTTTTTCGGCAGCAAACTGGAGCAATTCCGTAATCTGCTCCTGCATTTGAGCAGAAACCTGCCCTGTTTCATCAATCATTTCAATATACATAATCTTACATTCCTTTTACGTTTCCATTATATCATAAAACCTATCAATGAGGGGGTTTTAGTGGTATAATGTCCTCAGAAGCTATCAGAGGAATGGAAAATGTTACAAACACCGAAACACATCTCTGCCATCATTGAGTCTCATCTGGATCAGATGACTAGACTTGAAAAGCAGATTGCTAGTTATTTTACTCAGTTAGATCCATCTAGCGCCAATCTTAGCCAAGAAAACACTATACAGCAACTCCACATTTCTCCATCTGCTCTTACCCGTTTTGCCAAAAAATGTGGATTTTCCGGTTATCGAGAATTTGTCTTTGCCTTTCAGAATAACCAACAATACTTGGATAAACATTTTGAAAAATTACAGCGGAGCTTAACAAAAAAAGTCTTGGTAGACTATGAGGAAATCCTAACTGCTACCAATAAACTCGTTGATGAAGAAAAATTGGAAGAAATTGCCAAACTGATTGACAGTAGCAAGCGTGTCTATTTTTACGGAATCGGCAGTTCTGGTTTGGTTGCAATGGAAATCAAATCCCGCTTTATGCGACTGGGTGTAGTTTGCGATGCAATTACTGATAAAAACAATCTTATTTGGACAACTACTATTTTAGACCCTAGTTGCCTGGTCATCGGTCTTTCTCTGTCTGGTCAGACAGAAGAGGTCATGGAGCATCTCCACCTGGCTGCTCAAAAGGGGATTCCTACCGCCCTGTTAACAACCAATAGTTTTCTCCATCCGACTTTTGACCAAATCATTCCAGTCGCCTCTGTCCGCCACCTCAATTACGGCAATCGTATCTCACCACAAATTCCCCTGCTCATCATGCTAGATATTATCTACGCCTATTTTTTGGCTATTGACCAGGAGAAAAAAGAGAATATTTTCAAGCAGACTATTAGAGAATAATTCATCCATCTTTCTATTTCACAACACTCTTAATAAGACAAAAAGCATTCAAAAATACCCGATAGGTACAGTTTGAATGCTTTTAATTCGCTTAAATCTAACTCTATTCTTCAAGACCAAGAATTTGATTGATTTCTTGGCTATACAGAATAGCCTTACCTCCGAAAATAGCCTGTATTCCTCCTTTTACATCCAAAACAGCCGTTGCACCTATAGACTGAATAACTCCCTTATCCACAAGACCACTATTTCTGAGCGATACTCTTAATCGAGTCGCACAGGCAGTCACATTCTCAATATTATCTGGTCCACCAAGAGCATCGATGATAGCAATTGCATTATCACGAAGACTAGAACCGTTTGATAAAACTTTTTCAGAATGCGATGCTTGATCACTGCTTTCCATACCAGGAACTAGCACGTGAAATTTGGTTACTAAAAATTTGAAAACTAGATAATAAACTGCTGCCCAAAGCAAGCCAACAGGAATCACGTAAATCCAATTGGTTTTGTCATTTCCTTGGAAAACACCAAAAATCAAGTAATCAATAAGCCCACCAGAAAATGAGTTCCCAATACGAATTTGCAGGAGATCCGCAACTAAGAATGATAGTCCATCTAAAAATGCATGAACAACATATAGCCATGGAGCAACAAACAAGAAAGAAAACTCGATTGGTTCAGTAATTCCTGTCAATAGGGAAGTTAATGCACTACTTGAATAAAAACTGCCAACCTTCTTACGATTTTCCTTAGGAATTGCGTGATACATAGCCAAACAAGATGCTGGTAGACCAAAAATCATCGTTGCAAATCGACCAGCAAAAAATCGAGTTCCATAAGTAAATAAGCCTGTGTGATTCGCATCTGCTAATTGAGCAAAGAAAATATTTTGCGCACCTTGGATTGTCTCACCTGCTACCACTTCACTTCCACCTAATGAAGTATACCAAAACATTGGATAGATGGTATGGTGCAAGCCAAACGCACCTGTCAAACGTAATCCAAAACCATATAAGAAGGTTCCAAAACTTCCCATCTCTGCGATTGCCTTACCAAAATCAACTAACAAATTCTGAATCGGTGGCCAAATTATATAAAAAATGGAACCAATCGCAATTGCTGCAAATGATGAAATAATTGGAATAAAGCGAGAGCCTCCGAAGAAACCAAGAAAGGCTGGTAATTCAATTTTTCGGTATTTATTGTGTAAAGTTGCAACAGTAATACCAATCGCTAAAGCGCCCAAAACTCCAGTATCAATGCTTGCTCCCTTATCTGCAAAAAGAGTTAAAAAGCCACTAATAGTAGCCGTATAAACCAAGTATGCAACCCCAGCAGATAGGCCAGCAGTCCCCTTATCAGCATCTGCCAAACCTACAGCAACACCAATTGCAAAAATCAGCGCTAAATTCGCAAATACCGCACTACCTGCCGTACTCATGATAGTGAATACAGCTTGCAACCACGCTTGATCCAATACAGGAAATTGTGCTACAGCATTACTATTTGATAAGGCGCCTCCAATTCCCAGTAAGAGACCAGCCACAGGCAAAATTGAGATTGGCAGCATAAAGGCCTGCCCTAGCTGAGAAAACTTCTTAAAATTCATACTCCATTCCTTTCTATAACCTATTTATTATTTATGTAAAGCACTAATAAACCGCTCTGCGATTTCCTTTGGACGTGTAATTGCACCGCCTACAACAATTCCTGCCACACCTAAATCATGAATAATTTTTACTTGGTCAGGATAGTGTATTTTTCCTTCCGCTATCACATCGATACCTGCTCGGCACAAGCGGTCAACCAATTCAATATCCGGTCCCTCCTCCTGCCTACTATAGGATGTATACCCCGAAAGTGTTGTCCCAACAAAATCGATGCCTGCTTCATAAGCAGTTAATCCTTCCTCAAAGGTTGAAATATCTGCCATAAAAAGTTGTTCGGGGTATTTTTCCTTGATTTGCTTAATGAAATCAACAACATCGAGTCCGTCATAACGCTCACGCTTGGTACAATCAAGAGCAATGACCTCAATATCTAGAGCTGCTAACTCGTCTACTTCTCGCATCGTAGCCGTAATAAAGGGCTCTTGTGGAGGATAGTCTCGCTTGATAATTCCGATAATTGGCAAAGTAGTTACTTCTTTTATCTCCTTAATATCTCGTACACTATTGGCCCGAATACCGACAGCACCTGCTTCTTGGGCAGCCTTGACTAGTAAAGGCATAATACCGCCTTCTTCCCTATACAGAGGTTCGCCTGGCAAAGCCTGACAGGAAATGATAATTCCATCTTTTATCTGTTCTTTTAGAGCTTCTTTACTGATTTTGCCCATTAATTTCTCCTTTCTATTTCTGCATCCTGGATAGCGCTTACAATATTATTATATAGCACATTAACTTTTTTTCAATCCCAGTTCCTCATTTAAAATCTAATTTCTATTTTGAAAGAAAATAGTCTTCTTTTGAAACTAGTTTCAACATTTTATACCTCTTCTAAAACTAGTTTTAGAAAACAAAGGCCATCTCAAATGTATATTAGGAAAATCATACTTGGTTAATTCAAAAAAACTAGTTAGGATAACGTAAACGTCCTAACTAGTTTTCGATACATATTCTTCTGGAACTCCTATAGAGCATAGGCCTGTAATTCTGGATTGATAGGAGTATTGATGAGATTGTTGGCATAATTACAAAGAGTTGCAAGACTGACTCCTAACACCACATCCAAGGCGTTTTCAGCCGTGTAGCCCTCTTGGAAAAATTCCTCTAGCAAGGGCTGTCCAACCTTACCTTTTTCATGAATAACAGCCAGAGTAAATCGAGCGAGAACATCTAATTTTGCATCCGTTTCGATGGGAGTTCCCTGGCGTAGAGCTTGTAGAATAGCATCTGGCATCTTAACCTGCTTGATAGAAATAGCCGTATGACCTGCCACGCAAAATCCACAGCCATTGGTAAGGGCAGCTGTAATTTGTACCACTTCACGCTCGGTCGGATTCAGACTACTACGGCGATTGATACCACTGACAGTTTGGTAGGTTTCTAGGGCTGTAGGAGAATTGGCTAAAAGACCGATGAGATTAGGAATATAACCGCCATTATTTTTCTTGACAGTCGCAAGGTTTTCTCGTAATTCTGGACTAACAGTCTCTAGAGTATGGATAGGAAAGAAAGCTTGTGTCATAGGTAACTCCATTTTAAAAAATTTCATAGAGTAGGAATAAAAATCTGCTTGGATTCACACCTATACTTCTATGCTTACATTTTATACTATCATAAAGACAGGTATCCTGCTAATATATTTTACCTATCGCACCTATAAAAAATTGATAATCCCTTGCAGAAACCACTAGAAAGACTGGATAACTTCGACCAGTTCATCCCAATCTATCACCACTTTATCTGCCTGATAGGGAGCTATTGGCTCTACTCTCTTTCTATGATTAAACCAAATTGCCTTCCAATTCGCAGCTTTCGCTCCTACCACATCATTTTCAAACGAATCTCCTAGATAACAAATATCTTCGCCTGACATCCCCAAACGTTCTTCCATTAGTTGAAAAATAGCAGGATTTGGCTTTGTGATACCAACTTGTCCAGAAATAAGGACATGTTCTAGCTCAAACCAATTAACTAACCCCATCGTGCGTATCTTTCTCAACTGATGTCTATAAGGTCCATTCGTAATAATCCCCATTGCAATTCCTTGCGCCTGGCACCACGAAAATATTTCTGGAAACACTGGACTGAGCTCTATCTGCCCTTGAAAATAATCATAATCTATTTGAATAGCTAAGGCTGTTGCATCAGACACCTGATACTCAAAATCTGCCAAAGCATGTTTCATCCGATAAATATGACTGTCTTTCAGACTCATCTTTCCAGTTGCTGTCGCTTCAAATACTTCATCCGCATATCTGCGAAAGGAAAGGTAGAGTGGTTCAATTTGCTCCCTTGCTACTTCAATATGTCTTTCCAAAGCACGTTCAAACGGTTGAATCTGATCATAAAGCGTATCATCTACATCAAAAATTAAGGCTTTCATGAGTCAATTATAGCAAAAAATTCCAGCCAAAGCTTGGAATTTTTAACTGCTTATTACACCTTTGCTTGAATCTCATGCATTTGAGCATATACTCCACCACGTACAACCAATTCTTCATGCTTCCCATGTTCAATAATTCGACCTTGATCTAAGACAAGAATCTGGTCTGCATTTTGAATGGTAGAAAGTCGGTGAGCAATAATAAAGGTTGTCCGACCTTCTTTCACCACTTCCATAGCATGTTGGATAATTTCTTCCGTCTCCGTATCAATATGAGAAGTTGCTTCATCCAATATCAGAATTTTAGGATCAGAGTAGAGTGTCCGCGCAAAGGCAATCAACTGACGCTCCCCACTTGAAAAGGCCGCCCCCTTCTCAACAACTGGTTCATCAATCCCTTTCTCTAAGCGAGATAGCATAGGCCCTGCACCAACTTTTTCTAGCGCCTGCATGATTCTTGTTCTATCTGCTTCCTCTTCATTCATGGAAACATTGCTGGCAATCGTCCCTGTAAAGAGATAGGGATCTTGCAAAACAATCCCCATGTGACTGCGCAGACTTTCACGAGAATAATCACGGATGTTTTTCCCATCAATCAGTACACGTCCCTCCTGTGGATCATAGAAACGATAGAGGAGGTTCATAATAGAAGACTTACCAGACCCAGTATGCCCAACCAGAGCAACTGTTTCTCCTTTTTCTGCCCGAATGGTAATATCTTTCAAAACTGGTCTGTTTTCTTCATAGCTAAAGTTCACGTGTTCAAACACGACTTGCCCTTGTTCAACTTCCAAAATACGATCACAGTCGTCCTCCACCTCTTCTTCTAGAAGGGCCATTAGACGCTTACCTGTTTCAAAAGAGCGAAGCATATTTGGGAACTGTTGAACCAGCGCTCCCAAAGCAATGAAGACTCCTTCGATATAGTTGACATAAACAAAGAGTTTCCCAGCTGTAACTCCATCCTGTCCCGCAAGAAACTGATAGCCGACTACCGTTAAAATCGCAGCAATGACCAAATTTTGCAGAAAACCACTCAGATTCCACGTTGCAAGAGACTGGGCCCAGATAATCTTATTATCTGCCCGACGCATCTTATCAGCAGTCACTTCAAATTCTCTCATGATGCGCTCTTCTTGTCCAAAAAGTTGAATCAAACTTGCACCATTCATGGTCTCATTCACCTGCGTATTGACGTCACTCCTTGCATCATAAAAATCCTTCATTGGCTTGTCTGTCATTTTCTTGTAAGCAAATTGAATACCGATATAGAGTGGTATTAAGAGTAACATCAGCCAACCGAGACTCCTATTCATGTAAAATAGGACACCGTATGTAAAGAGCAAACGAACAATATTGTTAAAGGCATTAACTAAGGTCCCATAAAATTGTGTCCGCAGGGTTTCTGTATCATTGACAATTCTAGTTGCAATTTTTCCAGCGGGCTTATCATCAAAATAAGAAATAGGCAACCGTTGCATAACATCGTAGGCTTGATTACGTAGATTTTCAGCAATACGATTGGCGCAATGCATGAGTAAACGCATAGATAGGTAGAAGCCAATAGCTCCCAGAATAATCATTCCCATGTATTGAGCTGACTGGTTTAAGAAAACAGCTTCATCAAAGGGCAATCCCTTGCTTAAATCCGTAATCGGTCCATCAATCGCCTGCTGAATCAGCAAAGGAGCCAATCGCACCATGGTCGAAGCCAACAGATAGAAGCCGACAGCTACTATAAATAGCCACTTGACACGACCGATTTGTTTTAATAAAAAACCTAAAATAGTCATTACTCTCCTCCTTCCTGGCTTTGTTGTCGTTGGTATTGTTCATAGTACCAACCTCTTTGGGCAAGCAAATCAGCTGGACGCCCCTCCTCAACGATACGCCCCTCATCCAAGACTAGTACCCAGTCTGCATGGTTGACAGCAGATAGACGATGGGTCACGATGACATTGGTTTTGCCTGCACGTTCTTTTTGAATATTTTGGATAATCTGGCGTTCTGTCCGAGCATCCACTGCCGACAAAGAATCATCTAGAATTAGCAAATCTGGCTCTCGCAGGAAAGCACGGGCAATGGAAATCCGTTGTTTCTGACCGCCAGAAATAGATACACCACGCTCACCAATCATGGTATCAAGACCATCACTCATCCGTTTTAAATCTTGACTAAAAGCTGCTGTGGCAATGGCTTGTTCAATCTCCTCAGAGCTACTAGCTACTTTCCCAAGGGCAATATTTTCTCCAACAGACCTTGAAAACAAAATGTGTTCTTGTGGAACATAGCCAATTTTTTCCTCTATACTAGAACGTTTAAAGTCTAAAACAGATTGATGATTGATGAAAAAATTTCCCTGACCAATCGGATACTGGCGTAAGAATTGGCGAACCAAGGTCGTTTTTCCCGAACCAGTCTTCCCAACGATACCTACAGTTTGCCCTGCTTTCAGTGTCCAATTGATGTCCTGTAGGCTGGCTCTTTCTGCCTGTGGATAACTAAAGCTATAATTTTTGAAGGAAATACTAGACAGCTCTGCAATTTCCTTAGAACCATCAGCCTCCAAATCATCACCCGTCTCAATCAGCTCTTGCAGTTTTTCAAAAGATGTCTTACCAGTCTGATAAACAAGGATGAAATCTGCTAGTGTCCAAAACGGCTCTAAAAGCGAACCGACATACAATTGAAGGGCAATTACTTGTCCCAAGGTCAGTTGCCCTGCTTTCACGGCTTGTGCCCCCATGAGAAGCACGAAAATAGTAGATAATCCCAAACAGACTGTGGCTAATGGATTATACAATGATTGCAAGGAAGTGATGCGATCCCCACCCTGAGCCAATTGCTTGGTACGAGCTTGAAATTGAGCCTTTTGAGTTGCTTTTTTACTATAAGCCCGAGTCACTCGAATGCCTTCGATGACCTCCAAAACTTCATTATTGAGCTGGGCTACAGCTTCCCTATTGGCATCAATCGCCTTATCTTGTTTTCTCCCGATAAAAAATATACATAGTGTCATGAATAGCATCGGTAGTAAAGCTACTAGCGAAATTTTCCAATCAATGAAGAACATCGTGGGAATGATAAAAGCCAACATACCGCCTGCATAGACGACAATCATAAGACCGTAACCCACCATCTCCATCAGGCCATCCACATCCGTTGAAAAACGAGTCATGACATCTCCTGAGCGGAATTTTTCATAAAATGGAGTCCGCATGGTTACTAATTTTTTAAAGGCACGTTGCTGCATGTCAAACTTGAAGTTGACAGAGGCCTGAAATAATTTCAGATGCCAAATGAAGGCTGTTGCATAGTTCAGTACTGTTACCAATAACAATAAGGTCATCTCCTGAACCAATATGGCCTGAGTCAATTCATTCTTGGTCAGTATATCGACCATCCGCTGTATGATTTGCGTTGGTAGCAAAAGTGTGGCGTCATAAATAATCAAGGTCACAGCAACCAATAGATAGAGCCACTTATGACGCTTGATGTAGTCAAAAATTAATCGAAACATATATCTCCTTTACAAATCTATAACCTATCATTTGCCACTTTATTCAATAAGCAACAATTGATAGACGTTATACTCAATGAAAATCAAAAGTAGCCTAGAAAACGATGTCGAAGATAGAACTGGAGTTCATCAAGGCAAGTTGACAACGGATAATTTTGATTTTCGAAGAGTATTACCTTTCTAAGCGCGCAAAAAAGCCCAGGGAAGCATTTCACTCCACCTAGGCTTGCGTAAGTCCACAAAAATAGACCAGCTCTTGAACATAGTCGACAATTTTTATCACACCATGGCCACAGTGCTTGATTGTCTCAATGTTTCAAAATATAGCCCACGAAAAACTTCATAAGTTTATCAATGAGCCCTGTTTTCCTGCTTAGAAAGGAGTGTATGATAAAAAATAGCTTGCTGCATGACAAGTTGCTTGTTCATTTGTTTTACTCCTTTCATATTTCTAAGCCCTATTCTACCACAATAAACATTCATGTCAAGGGATTTTTTGACAATTGGGGCGAATTTAGGACAAAAATAAGAAAAAACCTTGTCAAACAAGGTCTTTCGATAGTATTCGATGCTAGTTGCCGGGATTGAACCGGCGACCTCATCCTTACCATGGATGCGCTCTACCGACTGAGCTAAACCAGCAGTACTTGACTAGTATATCATATCTCTAAAAAAAGTCAATGGATTTTTTGGAAATATGGAAAAAAATAAAGAGAAAACAAGTCCGAAAATAAGTCATTCCTAAAAATTATCTGACACTTTTAAGGAATTATGCTATACTATTGTTATAAAAATCACAAAGGAAACGATATGAAACTGCAAAACCTTCAAGTTGGACAATCTTATTTAGTCAAAGATTGTCTAACGCAAGATGATATTCGTAAACACTTAGCGCACTTGGGTTTAAAAGTCGGAGAAGAGATTCGCATCATTTCAAAAACCAAGACCAATGCTATTTTCCAAGTCAAGGCAAGCCGTCTAGCCCTAGATAGAGAAATTATTGAATCTCTGGTTTTAATAGAAAAGTCAGCTACGGAAATAATCAATCTATCTGAGGCACCTATTGGTAGCTCAGCTAAGGTCATGGACATCTATGCAACAGGTGCACTCCGTCGTCGCCTCATGGATATGGGACTTACAAAGAACACGCAGCTATTTCTCAAAAAAGTCGCTCCCTTGGGCGATCCAATCGAAATTACCTTGAGAGGATACGAGCTGACACTACGCAAATCCGAAGCGCAAATGATTGGTGTTCAAATCACAAGCGAGGTGAAGAAATGACAAAACACATCGCCCTTGCAGGAAATCCAAATAGCGGAAAAACAACTCTTTTCAACCTCCTAACAGGGACCAACCAACGTGTTGGTAACTGGCCTGGAGTCACCGTTGAAAGAAAATCTGGAACAATCAAAAAGCGAAAGCATTTACTAATTCAAGATTTACCAGGTATCTACTCGCTGTCTCCCTACACACCAGAAGAACGGGTTGCCAGAGATTATTTGATAGCGGACCAACCAGCTGCTATCCTCAACGTCCTTGATGCAACAAACTTGGAGCGAAATCTCTATCTGACCTTGCAGTTATTAGAAATGGGCCTTCCTACTGTTATCGCCCTCAATATGACAGACGCCCTGAAAAGTCAAGGTCGCTCAATAAACAGCGACCAACTCTCCTATCAACTGGGAGTTCCTGTACAGCCTATCAGTGCACTAAAAAAGCTAGGTATATCCCAGCTCCTCCATGAAGTAG
This sequence comes from Streptococcus sp. 2022WUSS083, assembly GCF_044427155.1. Taxonomy (NCBI): domain Bacteria; kingdom Bacillati; phylum Bacillota; class Bacilli; order Lactobacillales; family Streptococcaceae; genus Streptococcus; species Streptococcus sp. 2022WUSS083. The sequence goes on from NZ_JAOTGK010000004.1 coordinate 310,196, forward strand.
AAAAAATTACCAATCAGCAAGCCGAGCCAATCTATCCTCAGTATGATAAGCAATTTGAAGCCGGTCTCGCCCAAGTTATTGACCTATTATCGGATTCCATCCCAAATCATCAAAAACGCTTCTACGCCATTAAGCTACTCGAACAAGATCAAGTCATTCTAGATCAATTGCAACTCAATGCACAAGACATGCTTGATTTGACCGAAATCATTGCCATTTTGGAAAAAATTTACGCAGACGATATGGAAGCCATTATCGTCAATCAACGCTACCAATTTATCGAGAAAATCACAGAACTGGTCACAAAAGACAGCGATAAGACTTTTAACCTGTCTGATAACATCGACCGACTTGTTACCAATCGTTTTCTTGCCCTCCCTATCTTTGCGGCAGTCATGTGGCTGACCTACTTCCTGTCTATTCAAACGGTTGGTACAATGGGGACGGACTGGGTAAATGATGTCCTATTCGGAGAGCTTGTTCCAGGCCTTATTCAGGAAAATCTAGATCGATTTGAAATCGCTGGCTGGCTACAATCACTGGTCCTTGATGGCATTATTGCAGGATGCGGAGCCATTCTCGGTTTTGTACCACAAATTTTCGTCCTCTTCGTCTGCTTGGGAATCTTGGAAGACATTGGCTATATGAGCCGAGTCGCCTTTGTCATGGATAGGATTTTTAGACGTTTTGGTCTATCAGGTAAATCCTTTATTCCCATGTTGATTTCCACAGGCTGTGGCGTTCCTGGAGTCATGGCAAGTCGGACTATTGAAAATGAACAGGACCGAAAAATCACCATTATGACAGCAACCTTCATGCCCTGTTCTGCCAAACTTCCTATCATTTCTCTGGTAGCCGGTGCTTTCTTTCCTGACAATCCTTGGATTGCTCCAAGCGCCTATTTTGTCGGTATGGCCGCCATCGTCCTATCCGGAATGGCACTAAAAAAGACCAAGCAGCTCGGTGGAGTCGCAAGCCCCTTTATCATGGAATTACCATCTTATCACTTACCGAAACTCAGTACGGTTCTCCGGTATGCATTCGATAAGGCGCTTAGTTTTATCAAACGAGCTGGTACCATTATATTTGTGACCAACATCATTATTTGGTTCAGTAGTTCCTATAATTGGTCTTTACAAATGGTAGAAACAGATGAGAGTATCTTAGCCTCCATTGGACGCAGTTTTTCTCTCCTCTTTGCCCCACTTGGTTTTGGAAATTGGCGAGCAACTGTTGCAGCCATTACAGGTCTCTTAGCCAAGGAAACCGTCATTGCCACCTTTGGTATCCTCTATAAATTAGGAGAAACAACCGAAGAAAATCCCGAACTCTGGGGGCTTTTACAACAAGACTATACAGCATTATCAGCCTATTCCTTCCTAGTCTTCAATCTCCTCTGTGCCCCTTGTTTTGCGGCTATTGGTGCCATTCACCGTGAAATGGGAGAAGCCAAATGGACATGGATTGCTATCGGTTTCCAAACAGGTTTAGCCTATGCAAGTAGTTTGGTTATCTATCAGATTGGTCTTGTACTTATCTACGGACAATTACCAACCGTCTGGACATTTATCGCTATCTTTCTAATTATCACAGCCATCTACAGCCTAGTGAAAAAACCAGCCAATACTCTTCCAATCGTCACGCTAAAAACATTAGAAAAAGGAGAATATTAATGCCTACTCTTATCCTCTTTCTCATCATCATCATCTTATTTTCTCTTGCTATTCGCAGTCTCATCAAAGGAAAAGGATCCTGCGGAGATTGTTCCTGCGACTGTACTATTAAGCAAGAGATGAACAAATCTTCTCACCATAGACATCCATAACAAAAAGGTCTGCCTCATTATTGTGCAGACCTTTTTACATGTAGCTTGTCTATTAAATTTTTAAGTAGCGGTTCATGGAAATGACTGATCCCAAGGAACCAATAATAATACCAATTACAAAAAGTGCGCCAATCATTCCTGGAACAAAGACATTCATACTAATCAGAGACAAATCTTGACTAGCAAGACTAGCATTTACTGAAGTATAGATCATCTTATAAAGAGAATAGACTAAAACAGAAGGTAAAATAGCTCCGAGGAACCCTACCCAGGCACCTTCCCAGAGGAATGGTCCACGAATATAACTGTTTTTAGCACCAACCAGACGCATAATCTGAATTTCACGGCTACGAGAAATAATGGTAATTCGAATAGTATTGGAAATCAAGAAGACCGCCGTAAAGAGCAACAAACCAGTCGCTGCCAATCCCCAAGTCCGAACTAAATCAGCCAACTTGAAAATGCGCTCTGTCTCTACTTCACCATCTCGAACCTCTGTAACACCATCAATTTTTGCAATTTCTGCAGCCACAGATTTAACATAATTTGGATCTGTCGTATCAATGATATAAGCATCGTAAAGTGGATTGGCATCTCCTTGGAATAAGTTCCAAGTGTCTCCCAAGGTAGCTGTTAATTTCTGCAACTGTTCATCCTTACTTGAATAAGTAACAGATTGTACATTTTCTATAGCTGTAATCTGATTATACACCTTTTGATAATCTGGATTAGCTACCGTCTCTCCTGCTTCGTTCACAATCGTCTCAGCTTGATCAGTTGAGTTCGCTCTCAAGTATACATTGATGCGTACATTCTGTTCCAAATCCGAAGCAAGCTTTGCTGTGTTTAAAATAACTGAAGCAAATAGACCAACCAAAGTAAGAGTAATCGCTACAGATGAGATAGCTGCAATTGTCATCCAACCATTTCGCTTCAAACTCTTCAATGATTCAATAAAATGTCTAAAAAATCGTCTAATCATCGTATCCATACTCTCCTTGTTCTTCATCCCGTACTACTCGACCGTCTTCGATCGCGATTACCCGATGGCGGAGGGTATTAACAATCTGGCTGTTATGAGTTGCCATAAGAACCGTTGTCCCCTGCAAATTGATTCGCTCCAATAGATTCATGATTTCCCAAGAGTTTTCAGGGTCCAAGTTACCAGTTGGTTCATCAGCAATCAATACTTTAGGATTATTTACAATGGCACGGGCAATAGCAATCCGCTGTTGCTCACCACCTGAAAGTTCATTTGGGAAAGAACGAATCTTGTGCTTCAAACCAACCAAATCTAAAACTTCCATTACACGTTTCTTGATATTCCGTGGTTTCTCACCGATAACTTCCATCGCATAAGCAATATTTTCAAAGACAGTCTTTTTAGGTAAGAGTTTGTAGTCTTGGAAAACCACTCCTACACTACGACGTAGAAGAGGAACATCTCTCTTTTTAATTTTTGCAAGGTCAAACTTACCAACCTTTAGACTCCCCTTATCGAGCTTTTCCTCCCGATACAAGAGTTTGATAAAGGTTGACTTACCTGCACCAGAAGGACCTACAATGTAGGCAAATTCTCCCGCTTCAACATTGACTGATACTCCGCGAAGGGCAGTCGTTCCGTTTCCATATTTCTTGGAAACGTCTTTCATTTCTATTATTCCCATAGGATTTCCTGTCTTAGACAGTCCTTTCTTTAGATTTGAGAACGTTTTTTTCAAAATACAGTCCGTATTCTCTCAAAAAACTTCCTTGATGAGCGAAAAACTCTCTCTTATATACAAGCACCTCACTTGTAAATACAGGATCTTAGCTAATTCGCCATTTTAAATAAGCATCTATAAAGCCGTCCAAGTCTCCGTCCATAACCTTATCGACTTGAGCCACCTCATAACCAGTACGGTGGTCTTTTACCATTGTATAAGGTGTAAAGACATAAGAACGAATCTGACTTCCCCAAGTGATCTCTTTCTTGTCTCCCTTGAGTGAGTCAACTTCTGCCGCTTTCTTCTCCTGCTCCAATTGATACAATTTAGCCTGCAAGAGTTTCATTGCACGGTCTCGGTTTCCATACTGAGTACGGTCAACTGTGGACTGAGTCACAATCCCTGTCGGAATGTGCGTCAAGCGAACACCAGTTGAGACCTTGTTGACGTTCTGTCCACCAGCACCTCCTGACCGGAAGGTATCCATCTTCACTTCATCATCTCTGATTTCAATTTCAATGGTATCGTCCAACTCAGGCATTACCTCTACAGATGTAAAGGAAGTATGACGACGCTTAGCTGAGTCAAAAGGTGAGATGCGCACCAAACGATGAACACCCATTTCTGACTTAAGCAAGCCATAGGCGTTTGGTCCAGTAAAGCTTAGAGTTACGGACTTAATACCTGCCTCATCACCAGCTTGATAATCCAAGGTTTCCACTGTAAAACCTTTGGCATTTCCATAACGCTGATACATCCGCAGGAGCATTTCTCCCCAGTCTTGTGCCTCGGTACCACCCGAACCTGGATGGATTTCCAAGATAGCGTTATTGTGATCATAGGGTTCCGACAAGAGCAAGGTCATCTCGTAGGCAGTCATGACTTTGTCCAATTCTGCCAACTTCTCAACCAGTTCATCCCGAACAGACTCATCTTCTGCCAGAAAATCTAGCAAAATTTCGGATTCATCATATAAATCCAACATCTGATGGAAATTTCCATAAGTATTTTTTAATTCATTCAACTCCTGAGACGTCTTCTGGGCTGCCAAATTATCATTCCAGAAATCTGGCTCCGTCATCTTGTTCTCAAGAATGGCAATCTCTTCTTCCAGACCTTCTAAGTCAAAGAGACCCCCTAAAGGAAGTTAATTTTTTGCCAAGTTCTTCAATCTTTTGGCGAATTTCTGCTGTATCCATATACACCTCATTTTTATTCATAATCTTTATTATATCACATTTGCAAGTCCTTGACCATGTTGAGAAAGGCTGTTTGCTCTGCTATGACATCATCATTGTCTGATGAAATACCTGCGATAAAGTCTACCATTTCATCATTGGGCTGTTTGACCAATTGCCCCAAGGCCCAGATAGCCGTTGCCATGTGGACCGGATTTTGTTTTTTATCGATGATTTCTAGGAGTTTGGGAATAGCAGAGCGATCATTACTATTAGCCAAGGCTATGATGGCATTGCGCTGGAGAATATTTTTCCCTCGCCAAGAACCAGCAATCATACCAAATTTTTCCTTGAATTGCCCATTTGACAAGTCCAAGAAGGGAATCAGCTCAGGCTCGGCCAAATCAGGGTCGATCTCCACCACAGGTGGACTGGAAATTCCCTTGTTGTAAGGACAACAAATCTGGCAAATATCACAACCATAAATGACCGTCTTGATTTTCTTACGAAACTCCAAGTCCATCATACCCTTATCTTGTGTCTGAAAGGACAGACAACGGCGGGCGTTCATGGTCGTGTCACCTAACAAACAAGACGTCGGACAGGCTGCAACACAGCGATTGCAATCACCACAATCGTAATCTACTGGTTGATCTGGTTCGATGTCCAGGTTGGTCACTAATTCTCCTAGAAACATATAGGAACCAAATTCCTTAGAAATGACTAGCCCATTCTTACCGATAAAGCCTATTCCAGCTCTTCTGGCAACAGCAGTATCCACCAAAGCTCCTGTATCTACCATAGCCTTGTATTCCAAACCATCCGTCAGTCTCTCAATTCCCCGTGCCAAACGCTCCATCTTATCTTGCAAGATATAGTGGTAATCAAGCCCCCATGAACTAGGGGTAATCTTCCCACGTTTGTATTGGGTCTTCTGCGGTTTAACAGGCAAATGTCGAGGATAAGCTACCGCGATAGAAATGATGGTTTTGGCAGATTCTAACGACAGTTTGGGACGGATACGTTCTTCGATATTCTTGTGTTCAAATCCTGACGAACGCCCTTCTTCCTGACTAGCACGAAGTGATTTCTCCAAATAAGCAAAATCATCAGCCGTTGTAAAACCAATCTTCGAGATTCCGATTTCCTGAGATAATTTAATAATCTCTTCCTTAATATTCATTATATTCATTTTAGCAAACTTTGGATATATTTAGCAAGACCTACATAGCTAAATAAGTTATTAATATAACAAAAAACGTTAGAACAAAACAAAAAATATTCATACGAACATAGGCCTTCTCCCGCCAAATACTGGTCAAGACATACATGATATTAATACCGATTGCTCCCCCTAAGCCGTTAGCCAGTAAATCAGTTATATCTGCAACCCCAAGTAAAAGAAGATATTGCAGAACCTCAAAGCAGAGACTCACTAACATAATCAAACATAGATTAGTCACCCACGATGCCTTGCGAAATAGCATTTCCATATAAATACCAAAGGGAATAAAACTTACAATATTAAATAGAATTTCTGGAAAATCCAGCACTCCATCATAGACCGCTGTTCCTGCAAACGGAATTAAGTTTATACTAGCATAACCATAGCGTCCATATACGATGCTCAAGTCCATCTTAAAGACAATCATCCAAGTAAGTAAAAGGAGATAGGCAAAAAATAAAAACATACTCATTTTCTTTGTCTGCATACAAATTCTCCTCTCAACTAGCATATTTTATCATTATATCATAAATGCTGTTCTATAAAATGTCACTTCTGTGACAAAGCTCGTTTCATATTACAAGTACTTTACAGCCTACTAAAAACAGAAAAGGAAGACACTACCAAGCCTCCCCTTATTCCCAAAAATATCTTATTAAAATGTCTGATTGCTATGCTGAAAAGCCTTATATTGATGGATTTGTAGCATCAAACGCTCAAAGTTCGCTTCCTTACATGCTCGCATGATTAAGAAGCAATCAATAAACTTCCACAAATAAAGTCCAAAAAATAACAAGAACCCAATCAAGATAAATAGCGTAACAAAAGATACTGCAAAAGCAATCAGCTTGGCAAATCCCAATTCTTTATTCCTGACATAAAAACGGTCGACACCAAACTCCCCGAAGAAAATAGCCAAAATAAGAGCGACAAGAGGTTGACGCATCTCAACCATCATAACAACGTTTAAAGCCTCATCGTCTAAATCTTCTAGTTCTTTTTGCAGAATGAATAACTTATCAGATGGCAAATAACTGCTTTTACTTAAAATATAATTCTGAAGATAATTCATATAAACTCCTACCTCTTCAAAATTATAGCAGTTTCTTATTCTTCAAGCAAGCCTGTAGGGGAAAACAGTGTCAGAAATCGTTTACATTTTTTTCTTTTTTGCTATAATGAAACTAGATTACAAGGAGGTTCATATGAGAGTTATTATTCATTATCCAAAACCTATCAAACAACTATCCTCCCAAAAACTTCCGCTCCTGGTAGATGGAAAAATTGCTGGGACAGTTACTCAAGGTAAAATTCTAAGCTTACCAATTACACAACCATCTGTTACACTAAGCATTCGAGGGGATAAAAAATCGAGCATTCAAGTTAAAGAAGGCGATAGGGTCCAAATAGTAGAAAACAGTAAATACTTCATTCTCTACTATTTCAGCTTGGCTATCGTACCAATCGCCTTACTGTTTAACTTACCAACTCTTGTCAAAACCATCCTCCTCATACTAGCACTAGCCATTACTTTCTTGGGACAAGCAATCTTCCCAAAATACATTATCAGTACAGAAAAAAGCTCAGACCACTAAATCTGAGCTTTTTCAAATGATATAGTCTTCAGTTTGCTTTTAGTACAAGGCAACGAGGCGCAGGAGGCTGGGCAAAAAGCCCAGAACCACTACTCAGAGTTCGTGTCAACATCTCAGCGCAGTGGTTGATTGGCAGATTTGTTCGTGTTTTGCACTCCAAATCTGGCCTAATCAACTGTGCGGGGGTGGGAAGACGAACTCTTTTTATCTTGGTTGAGTTCTTATACGAAAACTCAAAAGAATGCAAAAACTCCCTCCCTATGATATAATCAAAGCGAAAAATTTTTTATGTTAGGCTACTAGCTCGTCCCTAGTAGTCTTTTTCTGTGCTAAA